>DASZHQ010000130.1:0-39332 GCA_035937715.1 Steroidobacteraceae bacterium
GCCCGCCGCGAGCGCCTCCTCGACCGCATACTGGATGAGCGGCTTGTCGACCACCGGCAGCATTTCCTTCGGGCTCGCCTTGGTGGCCGGCAGAAAGCGCGTGCCGCGCCCCGCCACCGGGAACACCGCGGTGCGAATGACCGATCTGCTGGTCCTCATCGTTTTTTCTCCGGAAATCTCAGAAAGCCAAGTGTAGCGGCGGGGAGGCGCCTGGCGGCGTGCCCGGCCTCACGAGGCCCGCACTGCATGGTCGGCGCGTTCGGCCCATTTGAACACTGCGGGGCGCATGCTGTCCCAGGAGCGACATTTCGGGCAGCGCCAGTACCAGCCGACGCTGTTGAGCCCGCACTCCTCGCACTGGTAACGTCCGCCGGCATCCCCGATGTGCGTGAGGAGCGCCGAGAGCATACCCGCCTGGGCGGCGGACTCGACCACCCCCGCGACCCCGGAGCCCAACTGCGCGGTGATGTCCGGCAGCTGCGCTACCTCCTCGGCCGGCACCGCGGTGGCCAGCAGCCAGGCGAGCTGCCGCGGGCTCAAGTGCCCACTCTGGCGCAGCCGCCGGCCGAGCTCATTCAACATATCCGGGTGGTGCATCTGCCGGGCGATGATGAGCACCGCCGGGATGATCTCCAGCGCCAACCCCGGGGAGGTCTCCAGCGCATGCAGATAAAGGAGTAGAGCGCCGCCGGCGTCCCCGGCCTTTTCGGCGATGCGCGCGGTGAGAATGTCGGCGCGCGGCAGCTGCAGCTGATGCGTGCGCGCCTGGCGCAGCAGCGTTCGGGCGCGCTCGCCGTCACCCTGCACGAGGGCGTGCTCGGCCAACTCGCACAGGTAGTGCGCCGCCACCCGTCCGCGCTCGAGCTGCACAGCGGCGGGCAGCTCATGGAAGATTTTCAGTGCCTTGGCCCAGTCTCCCTGGGCCTCGTAGATACCCACCAGCTGATCGAGCGCCAGGCGCCGATACTCGCGCGAGGCTGCGAGTTCCTCGAGCACGCGTTCGGCGCGGTCCATGAGGCCGGCACTCTGGTAGTCGAGGGCGAGCGCGAACGCCGCCTTGTCCCGCAAGCCGGCCCCGCCCTGATCGCGCAGGCGCGAGTGAATCGCGATCGCGCGCTCGACCTCTCCACGCCGGCGGAACAGGCTTCCGAGGGCGAACTGGATCTCCGCGGCGTCGCCCTCGGCTTCCGCCATGCGCGCGAAGATCTCCGCCGCGTGGTCGAAACGATCGTTGATGAGGTGATCGAGGCCTACGTAATAGTCGCGTGGCAGCCGTACGGTGCGGGCCGCGCCGTTGCGGCGGCCGAGAAACCAGGCGGCCAGGCCCACCAGGATGAAGGCCAGCGCCAGAAGCAGTGGAGGTAGCTCGAACACGTCGCCCCGACGATATCAGGTCTGTGTGTCGGCTCAACCGCGCATCGGCTCAGTCGCGGATCGGGCGGTCGGCGCCGTCATTGACCCGCTCCCGCAGATCCTTGCCGGGCTTGAAGTGCGGCACGTGCTTGCCCGAGAGCGCCACCGCCTCGCCGGTCTTGGGGTTGCGTCCCTGGCGCGGCGGGCGGAAATGCAGGGAGAAGCTGCCGAATCCGCGGATCTCGATGCGCTCTCCCTGCGAGAGCGCATCACTCATGATTTCGAGGATCTGCTTCAGCGCGAGCTCCACATCCTTGGCCGGCAGATGCTTCTGCTTGGCGGTGATGATCTCGATGAGTTCCGACTTCGTCATGGCTCTTTGCGTTTCAGCGCTCGCCCGAACCGATGTGCTCTTTCAGCAGCTCGCCGAGGCTGGTGCCCGAGGTTGAGGTCTCCGAGCGGTAGCTCTGCACCGCCTCGGCCTCCTCGTGGGCCTCCTTCGCCTTGATCGACAGGGAGATGGTGCGCGACTTGCGGTCGACGCCCGTGAACTTCGCCTCCACCTGTTCGCCGACCTTCAGCACCGCCCGTGCATCCTCGACGCGCTCGCGGCCGAGCTCGGAGGCTCGCAGCTGACCT
This sequence comes from Steroidobacteraceae bacterium, assembly GCA_035937715.1. Taxonomy (GTDB): domain Bacteria; phylum Pseudomonadota; class Gammaproteobacteria; order Steroidobacterales; family Steroidobacteraceae; genus 13-2-20CM-66-19. Next base: position 1,993 of record DASZHQ010000130.1, read on the forward strand.
TCCACCCCGTTGCCCAGGTCGATGACGGCGCCGCGAGCGTCGACTTCCTTCACCACGCCCCTGACGATCGTGCCCTTGGGATTGTCGGCGATATAGGCGGAGAACGGGTCTTTCGCCAGCTGCTTGATGCCGAGCGAGATGCGCTCGCGCTCCGGGTCGATCGACAGCACCATGGCTTCCAGCTGCTGGCCCTTCTGATAATTGCGCACCGCCTCCTCGCCCGGCTGGTCCCAGGAGATATCCGACAGGTGCACCAGGCCGTCGATGTTGCCCGGCAGTCCGATGAAGATGCCGAAGTCGGTGATCGACTTGATCTGCCCGGCGACCTTGTCCCCGCGGTTGTAGTTCTCGGCGAACTCCTTCCACGGGTTGGCTTGACACTGCTTGAGGCCGAGGGAGATGCGGCGACGCTCTTCGTCGACGTCGAGCACCATGACCTCGACTTCCTGCCCGGTGTGCACCACTTTCGCCGGGTTGACGTTCTTGTTGGTCCAGTCCATCTCCGAGACGTGCACCAATCCCTCGACGCCGTCCTCGATCTCGACGAACGCCCCGTAGTCGGCGATGTTGGTGATTTTGCCGAACACGCGCGTGCCGGGCGGGTAACGCCGGGCGATGTTCTGCCAGGGGTCGGCGCCGAGCTGCTTCAGCCCGAGGCTCACGCGCGAGCGCTCGCGGTCGAACTTGAGGATCCGCACCTCGACCTCGTCGCCCACCTTGACCACTTCGGACGGATGCTTGACGCGCTTCCACGCCATGTCGGTGATGTGCAGCAGGCCGTCGATGCCGCCGAGGTCGACGAACGCGCCGTAGTCGGTGAGGTTCTTGACCGTGCCACGCACCACGGCGCCTTCCTGCAGGTTATCCATGAGCGCGCTGCGCTCGGCGGAGAACTCCTGTTCCACGACCGCGCGGCGCGAGACCACGACGTTATTACGCTTCTGATCGAGCTTGATGACCTTGAACTCGAGCGGCTTGCCCTCGAGGTAGGAGGTGTCGCGCACCGGGCGCACGTCCACGAGCGAGCCGGGCAGGAAGGCGCGCACGTTCTCGATCTCGACGGTGAAGCCGCCCTTGACGCGCCCGGTGATGACGCCGGTGACGATCTCGGATTTGTTGAAGGCCTCCTCGAGGCGTGTCCAGGTGCGTGCGCGCTTGGCTTTCTCGCGCGAGAGGCGTGTCTCGCCGGTGCCGTCCTCCACAGAGTCGAGGGCCACCTCGACCTGGTCGCCGGCCTTGACCTCCACTTCCCCGCGCTCGTTCTTGAACTGCTCGAGGGGGATCACGGCCTCGGACTTGAGGCCCACGTTGACGATAACGACGTCGCTGGTGACGTCTACGACGAGCCCGGTAAGAATCATCCCCGGGCGGATGCGTTGGTTGGCGAGACTCTGCTCGAAGAGCTGGGCGAAACTTTCTGTCATACCTTCACTTCGCACGCGCTGTCGGCGTGCCGTACGGGCTGGACCCTCGTCCTGCGATCCAGGAAAACACTAATGGACACCCGCCTCCTGCGGGTGTCGGCCGAATCGACCTTCCGTGCGTATCGCGACGAGCGGCTCAAGGCCACAGGCGACGAGCGGACCCCAGTGCCAGCACCCGCCCCACGACCGCCTCCACGGTCAGCCCCGTCGAGTCGATCACGCAGGCATCTGGAGCGGGCCTGAGCGGGGCGACCTCACGGGTCTGATCCCTCAAATCCCGCTCGGCTATCTCGCGCGAAAGGGCGGGAAGGCTAACATCGGACCCCTTGTTTTTCAACTGCTTATGTCGACGCAGGGCCCGTTCCTGGGGGCTGGCGGTCAAGAATATCTTCAGCTCCGCCCCCGGGAAGACCACCGTACCCATGTCGCGGCCGTCGGCCACCAGTCCCGGGGGGCGGGCAAAGGCCCTTTGGCGCTCGAGCAGCGCTCCCCGCACCGCCGGCCAGGCGGCCACGCGGGAGGCGCCCCGGCCCGCCTCTTCCGAGCGTACCGCGTTGCTCACATCGCGCCCGTCGAGCTCGATTCGTTCGTTGCCGTCGGGTGCGACGGTGAAGTTGACGCGCATGCGCGCGGCCAGCTCGGCGTGGCGCTGCGCATCCTCCGCGGGGACACCCGCCGCGATGCCGGCGAGCGCCACCAGGCGGTAGAGGGCGCCGCTGTCGAGCAGGTGCCAGCCCACGCGCTGCGCGATCGCGCGGCTGATAGTCCCCTTGCCCGAACCGCTCGGGCCGTCGATGGTGACTACCGGACAGGATGACGCCAGCGTCACGATCACATCGCCTCGATCTGCAGGCCCGCCGCGCGCGCGGTGCTCACAAAACCCGGGAAGCTGGTCGCGACGTTTGCGACGTCCGCGATCTCCACGGGCGCACGCGCCTTAAGCGCCGCCACGGCGAAGGCCATGGCGACGCGGTGATCCCCGCGGCTGTCGAGGGCGCCGCCGTTCAGGGTCTCGGCCCCGCGAATCCACAGGCCATCGGGGAGCAGCTGATGCTCGACGCCGAGAGCTGCGAGTCCGTCGGCCATGGCCGCGAGGCGATCGCTCTCCTTCACACGCAGCTCCAGCGCCCCGCGCACGAGCGTCTCGCCGCTCGCACACGCGGCGGCGACGAAGAACACCGGCAGCTCGTCGATCGCGGGGGGCACCAGCGCCTCGGGCACGCTGATGCCGCGCAGGCTGCTGCGGCGCACCTCGATATCCGCGACCGGCTCAGCGTCGCCCCCTTCGGCTGAGGCGCGCGGATGCACGCGGATGTCTGCCCCCATGCGGCGCAGCAGCTCGAGCAGTCCGGTGCGCGTCGGATTCACTCCGACGTTGACGAGGAGCAGCGGCTGCTCGGCGGCGAGACAACCGGCAACGAGGAAAAAGGCGGCGGAGGAAAAGTCGGCCGGCACGGCGAGCGCGGTGCCGTGCAGGGTCTGGCCACCCTCCAGCGCGATGGTGCGACCCTCGTGGGCGAGCGCCACCCCGAAGGCGCCGAGCATGCGCTCGGTGTGATCACGCGAGGGCGCAGCCTCGGTCACCCGCGTGCATCCGGCGGCGGCGAGCCCCGCGAGCAGCACCGCGGACTTCACCTGCGCGCTCGCCACTGGGAGGCTGTAATGAATGCCGCGCAGCCGCGGCGTGCCACGAATCCGCACCGGCGGCCGGCCGTTCTGCGTCTGGATGTGCGCGCCCATCATCTGCAGCGGCACCACGACGCGCTCCATCGGCCGTCGCATCAGCGATTCATCGCCCACCAGTGTGGAATCGAACCTGCGCGGCGCCAGCAGCCCCATCATCAGACGCATCGCCGTGCCGGCATTGCCCAGGTCGAGCGGCGCACCCGGGGCCGCGAGGGCCTCCGGCCCCGCGCCCCGCACTCGCACCTCGGCAGGGGCCGGCCGTTCGATGGCGACGCCGAGCGCGCGCAGCGCCTGCGCCGTGGCGAGGCAGTCTTCGCCCTCGAGGAAGCCGCGGATGTGCGTGTCGCCCACCGCGAGCGCGGCGAGCATCAGTGCGCGGTGTGAGATCGACTTGTCACCCGGTACGGTGAGGGTGCCCGCGATGCTCCCCCCCGGAGCCACCCGCCAGCGCGGTGCGTGCGCTGTGCTCACTGCACCGCCCGCGGGTAGGAGCCCAGGACGCGAAACAGCGAGGCGCGCTTCCTGAGTGCAGCGAGCGCGCGCGCGACGTGGGGCTCGTCGGCATGCCCTTCCAGATCCATGAAGAACACGTAGTCCCACTTGCGCCGCCGCGAGGGGCGTGACTCGATGCGCGTGAGGCTTACGCGATGGCGCGCGAGCGGCTGGAGCAGCCGGTAGAGCGCCCCTGGCGCATCGGTGTGCCCGACCGAAACCAGCAGGGTGGTGCGATCCTCGCCGCTCGGGGTAAAGAGCTTGCGCCCGAGCACCAGGAAGCGCGTGGTGTTGTCGGCGCGGTCCTCGATCTCCGCCGCGAGCAATTGCAGTCCATACACTTCGGCGGCCGTCTCGCCCGCGATCGCCGCGCTCCCCTGCTCATCGCGCGCGCGCCGCGCCCCTTCGGCATTGCTCGATACCGGCACCTGCTCCACCCCCGGCAGGTGCTCCTCCAGCCACTGCCGGCACTGCGCGAGGGACTGCGGATGCGAGCACACGCGCACGATGCGCGACAGCGCACTCATGCTGCCCATGAGGTGATGGCGGATGCGCAGCTCCACCTCGCCGCAGATCTTGAGCGGCGAGCTGAGGAAGCGGTCGAGTGTGTGGTTGACGGTGCCTTCGGTGGAGTTCTCGATCGGCACCACGCCGAAGTCGGCGCTCGCGGACTCCACCTCGTGAAAGACCTCGTCGATGGAGGCAAGCGGAAGGGCGCGCACGGAGTGCCCGAAGTGATTGAGCACCGCGGTCTGGGTGAAGGTGCCCTCCGGACCCAGGAACGCCACCTTGAGCGGCTCCTGCTGCGCGAGACACGCCGACATGATCTCGCGGAACAACCGCAGCACTTCCGCATCGCGCAGCGGTCCGGCGTTGCGCGCCCGCGCGGCCCGCAGCACCTGCGCCTCGCGCTCCGGACGGTAGAAGTCCACCGTGCGGCCGTCCTTCGCCTTGGAAATGCCCACCTGCTGCGCCAGACGGGCGCGCTCGTTAATCAGGACGTGGATCTTCTCATCCACCGCATCGATACGGCCGCGCACGTCCTCCAGCTCCGGACGCTCTGCGGGCAGCGGCCTGCCTGCCCCGCGGCCGGCCCGCGCCGAGCGGGGGTGCGCCACGGCCCGCGGGGGCGCGGATCGGTCGGTGGGTGATTGCGGCTTGCGGGCCATGCGCATTCTCCTGCGAGCGGCGCTTCAGACGATGCGCGCCGACAGCACGCCTTCGATGGCGCGGATCTTCGCGAGCAACTGCTCGCTCACGACCCCGTCGGCGTCGATCAGGGTGAAGGCGTATTCGCCGCGCGACTTGTTCAGCAGGTCCGCGATGTTGATCCCCTGTGCGGCGAGGCAGGTGGAGATCTGCCCCACCATGTTCGGAACGTTGCAGTTGGCGATGGCGAGGCGCGTGGTATTCGGCACCCGCGGCAGCACCGCTTCCGGGTAGTTGACGCTGTTCCTGATGTTGCCGTTCTCGAGGAAGTCCCGCACCTGCTCGGCGACCATCACGGCGCAGTTCTCCTCCGCCTCGCCCGTCGAGGCTCCGAGGTGCGGCAGGGCGATGACTTTCGGGTGATCCTTGAGCGAGCGGCGCGGGAAGTCGCACACGTAGGCATGCAGCCGTCCGGCATCGAGTGCGGCGAGCACCGCATCCTCGTCCACAATCGCGGCGCGGGCGAAGTTGAGGATCGTCCCCTCCTTCTGCATGAGTGCCAGCCGCGCGCCGCTGACCAGCCCCGTCGTGTCGGCGTTGAGCGGCACGTGTACGCTGATCGCGTCGGCGCGCGTGAACAGATCCTCGAGCGAGCGCCCCTGCTCGACGCTCGCCGACAGCTGCCAGGCGCGCTGCACGGTGATCTGCGGATCATAGCCGAGCACGCGCATGCCGAGCGCCAGTGCCGAATTTGCCACCTCCACGCCGACGGCACCGAGTCCCACCACCCCGAGCGTGCGCCCCGGCAGCTCGAAACCCACGAAGCTCTTCTTCTCCTGCTCGACTGCCGCCTCGATCGCCTCATCCTCGCCGGTGAGGGCGCGGGCGAACAACCACGCCGGCCCGATGTTGCGCGCCGCCAGCAGCAGTCCCGCGAGCACCAGCTCCTTCACCGCGTTGGCATTGGCCCCGGGGGAGTTGAACACCGGAATGCCGCGCCGGCTCATGTCGGACACCGGGATGTTGTTGACGCCGACGCCCGCGCGACCGATGGCGCGCACACCGGGGGCAATGGCCGTGCCGTGCAGGTCCGCGGAACGCACGAGGATCGCGTCCGGTTGTGCGATGTCCGCGCCGACCTGATAGCGCTCGGGCGGCAGCCGTGCGAGGCCGCGCGGACTGATGCGGTTCAGGGTCAGTATGCGGTAGGTCATGTCACCCGCGGCGGCGCTCGAAGTCTTTCATGAATGCCACCAGCGTCTCGACGCCCGCGAGCGGCATGGCGTTGTAGATGCTGGCGCGCATGCCGCCGACCGAGCGGTGGCCGGCGAGGTTGGCCAGGCCGGCGGCGTGCGACTCGGCGAGAAATCCGGGATCGAGCCGCGGATCGGCGAGCGTGAAGGGAACGTTCATCCACGAGCGGCAGCTGACGGCGACGGGGTTGGAGTAAAAGCCGGAGGTATCGATGGTGCGGTAGAGGAGCTGCGCCTTGGCGCGGTTGCGCGCACCGACCGCGGCCAGCCCCCCCTGTGCCTTGAGCCAGCGGAACACCAGCCCCGCGACGTACCAGGCAAAAACCGGCGGCGTATTGAGCATCGAGCCCTCATCCGCCATCGCCTTGTAGTCCCACACCGCGGGCGTCCCGGCACGCGCGTGGCCGATGAGCGCCTCGTGCACGATCACCACGGTGAGCCCCGCGGGGCCGATGTTCTTCTGCGCTCCGGCGTAGATGAGGCCGAACCTCGCCACCTCGAGCGGGCGCGAGAGCAGCGTCGAGGACATGTCCGCGACGAGGGGCACGCCGGCGCCGTCGGGCACGTACGGGAACTCGACACCGCCGATCGTCTCGTTGGGCGTGTAGTGCAGGTAAGCGGCGCCGGCCGTGGGGCGCAGCGACCCCTGCTCCGGGACCGTGGTGTAGTTCGAGGCTGCCTCATCCGCGACGACGTTCACGCGCCCCGTGAGCCGGCGCGCCTCGGTGAGCGCCTTCTTCGACCAGGCGCCCGTGTTCACGTAGTCGACCGTGCGCTCCGCGGCCGCGAGGTTCATCGCAACCGCCGCGAACTGGGCCGTGGCGCCGCCCTGCAGGAACAGCACCTTGTAAGCGGCGGGTATCGCGAGCAGCTCGCGCAGCGTGGCTTCCGCTTCCTGCGCCGCGGCCATGAAGGGCTTGCCGCGATGACTGAGCTCCATGACCGAGGCACCCAGGCCCTGCCAGTCGGTCAGCTCGGCGCGGACCTGCTCGAGGACTTCCGTGGGGAGCGCCGCCGGCCCCGCAGCGAAATTGAATACGCGCATAAGGAAACGAGCGATGTTAGCAACGTGCCGCCGGGCACGGTAGGAACTTTTCGGCCTAGGTCTCCGCCTCTGGCGGGGCTGCGCCGGCAGCGGCATCGGGATCGGCGACCACCGCCTCATCACTCCCCTCGAGGCTCTCGATGCGCTCGATGCCGACCAACCGCTCGCCCTCGCCGAGGCGGATCAGACGCACGCCCTGGGTGTTGCGGCCCTGCACGGAAATCTCGTCCACAGTGGTGCGCACCAGCGTACCGGTGGAGCTGATGAGCATGATCTCCTGCCCCGGCAGCACCTGCAGCGCCGCTACCGTGAAGCCGTTGCGATCGGAAGTTTGCAGCGCGATCACCCCCTGACCGCCGCGTCCGTGGGAGGGAAACTCCGACAGCGGGGTCAACTTGCCGTACCCGGTGGCGGAGGCAGTGAGCACATGGCCCTCGCCCACCACGATGAGCGCGATCAGGTCCTGCCCGGGAGCCAGGCGTATGCCGCGCACCCCGGTCGCCTCGCGTCCCATGTGGCGCACCTCGTTTTCGTGGAAGCGGATGGCCTTGCCGCCGCTCGACACGAGGATGATCTCGCGCTCCCCGTCGGTCAGGGCCACGCCGACCAGCTGATCGTTGTCGGCAAGATCCACGGCGATGATGCCGCTGGTGCGCGGCCGCGAGAATGCCGCCAGAGGGGTCTTCTTCACCGTGCCGGCGCGCGTCGCCATGAAGACGAAGTGCTGCTCGTCGTACTGTTTCACCGGCAGCAGCGCGTTGATCTTCTCCCCCTCCTCGAGCGGCAGCAGGTTCACCATCGGCTTGCCGCGCGCGCCGCGCCCGGCCTGCGGCAGCTCGTAGACCTTCAGCCAGTACACCTTGCCGCGGTTGGAGAAGCACAGCACGGTGTCGTGCGTGTGCGCGACGAATAGCTTCTCGACGAAGTCCTCGTCCTTCACCGCGGTAGCGGTTTTGCCGCGCCCGCCGCGGCGCTGCGTCTGGTACTCAGTGAGCGGTTGGCTCTTGGCATAGCCGGCGTGCGAGAGCGTCACCACCACGTCCTGCGGCTCGATCAGATCCTCGGTGGTCAGGTCGAGATGGTCCCGGTTGATCTCGGTGCGGCGCGCATCGCCGTACGCCTCGCGCACCTCGATGAGCTCGGCGCGCACCACCTGCGTGAGGCGCTCCGGGCGTGCCAGGATGTCGGCGAGGTCGGAGATGGCGCCGATCAGCTCGCGGAACTCGGCGATTATCTTGTCCTGCTCGAGCCCGGTGAGGCGGTGCAGACGCATGTCGAGGATCGCTTGCGCCTGGGCTTCCGAGAGTCGATAGCCGTCGGCGGCGAGGCCAAAGTCGGCGGCGAGCTCCTGCGGGCGGGTGGAGATGGAGCCGGCGCGCGCCAGCAGCTCGGTCACGATGCCGGGCGGCCAGTTGCGGGCGAGCAGCGCCGCGCGCGCCTCCGCCGGCGTGGCGGCCGCTTTGATCAGCGCGATCATAGCGTCGATGTTGGTGAGCGCCACCGCGAGGCCTTCGAGGATGTGGGCGCGCTCGCGCGCCTTGGCGAGGTCGTAGATGGTGCGCCGCGTGACCACCTCGCGCCGATGCCGGATGAAGGCTTCCAGCATTTCCTTCAGCGACATCAGCTTCGGCTGGCCGTCCTGCAGCGCCACCATGTTTATGCCGAACACCGTTTCCAGCGGTGTCTGCGCGTACAGGTTGTTCAGCACGATCTCGCCCACCTCGCCGCGCCTGAGCTCGACCACGATGCGCATGCCGTCCTTGTCCGACTCATCGCGCAGGCCGTCGGTGGCAATGCCGTCGAGGAGCTTCTCGCGCACCAGCTGCGCGATGCGCTCGATGAGGCGCGCCTTGTTGACCTGGAAGGGGAGCTCGGTCACCACGATCGCCTGGCGGTCGCCCCGGCCGACCTCCTCGATGCTGACGCGGGCGCGCACCGAGAGGCGCCCGCGCCCGGTGCGGTAGGCGGTGGCGATTTCCTGGGCGCCGTTGATGATGCCCCCGGTGGGGAAGTCCGGACCCGGCATGTGCTGCATCAGCGCCGCCAGCGGCAGCGCCGGATCATCCAGCAGTGCCACGCAGGCGTTGATGGTCTCGGTGAGGTTGTGCGGCGGGATGTTGGTCGCCATGCCGACCGCGATGCCGGTCTGCCCGTTCACCAGCAGGTTCGGGACGCGCGTCGGCAGCACCGAGGGCTCGAGCTCGGATTCGTCGTAGTTCGGGGTGAAATCGACCGTTTCCTTGTCGATATCCGCGAGCAGCTCGTGCGCGATGCGCGACATACGCACTTCCGTGTAGCGCATGGCAGCGGGCATATCGCCGTCCACCGAGCCGAAATTTCCCTGCCCGTCCACCAGCAGGTAGCGCATGGAGAACGTCTGCGCCATGCGCACGATGGTGTCGTAGACCGCCGTGTCGCCGTGCGGATGGTACTTGCCGATCACATCCCCCACGACGCGCGCGGACTTCTTGTAGGCCTTGTTCCAGTCGTTGCCGAGCTCGCGCATGGCGTGCAGGACCCGGCGGTGCACCGGCTTCAGGCCATCGCGCACGTCGGGCAGCGCACGCCCGACGATCACGCTCATTGCATAGTCGAGATAGGAGTGCCGCATCTCCTCTTCGAGACTGACAGGCAGCACTTCGCGAGCGATTCCAGCCATGAATCCGCTTACAGATACTTCAAAGATGAAAGCGCAATTGTACCATGCAGGACTGCCGCGGCCGTCAGTGCGCCCTCCCCGCAGACGTGCTCCCGTGCGCTCACCCGCGCGGCCCGTGCAGCGCACCGATATACTGCGCGCAGCTCTCTTTTTTCAGCCTTTTGCCGATGTCCATGCCGCAACCCGCCGACCTGCTGATCGAGCCCCGCTGGCTGCTGCCGATCGCGCCTGCGAACACGGTGCTCGGGCAGCAGGCGGTCGCCGTCGGCGGCGGTCGCATCCTCGCTGTGGGGCCGGCGGCGGAACTGCGGGCGCGATTTGCACCACGCGAACAGGCGCTGCGCGGCCGGCACGCCCTGCTGCCCGGGCTCGTCAACGCCCACACGCGCGCCTGCCACGCGCTGCTGCGGGGGCTGCCGGTGCGCGGTCCGCGGCTGCGCTGGCTCGCCGAGACGGTGACGCCGCTGGAGCGGCGTGCGGTGAGCGCGGACTTCGTGCGCGACGGAACACGCCTCGCCGTCGCGGCGATGCTGCGCGCCGGCATCACCTGCTACGCGGACCTGAGCCCCCTTCCCGATGAAGCGGCCCGCGCCGCCGCAGCCCTGCAGATGCGCGCCCTGATCGGGCTACCCGTCACGGACGCGCCGAGCGCCTGGGCCGAGGATGCGACGGCGCATCTGGCAAAGGCGGAAGGCTTGTGGGACGAGTACCGCAGCGACCCGCGCATTGGGCTTTATTTCGCACCGCTTCCCGCGCAGGGGGTGAGCGATGCCACCCTGGCGCGGCTGCGGCGCGTGGCGGACGAGCTCGACGCGCGCATCGCCGTGCATCTGGCGGAGCTGCCGCCGTCCACGGCCGGGCCGAGCCGCGCTTGGCCGGAAGAGGCCCCCGGAAACGCGGTGCAGGACAGCGCACCGCGCCTGCGACTCGCCCCTGGCCCACAGGCGCTCACGCTCGAGCGCCTTCTCGCGCTGGGCCTCCTGCGCCCGGGATTCAGCGCCATCGGCGCGCTGGGCTGCGAGGCGCAGGATCTGGAGCTGCTCATGCATCACGGCGCCTGTGTCATCGGCTGTCCGCAGGCGGAGCTGCGCCTCGGGGCCTCACCGCGCCCGCTCCTGGGGCTTGCAAGCCCGCGCGCCGCGCTCGGCACCGACAGCCCCGCCGCCGCGGGCGCTCTCGACCTGCTCGCCGAGGCGCGCACCGCGGCGCTCCTCTCAGACCTGCCGGCGGAAGGAGCGCTGCGCCTGGCGACGCTCGGCGGCGCCACCGCGCTCGGTCTCGCGGCCCAGATCGGCTCGATCGAGCCGGGCAAGGCCGCAGACCTCATCTGCATCGACCTTGGCGCGCTCGCCGACACGCCCGCCGCGCAGGTGGCGGCGGCGATCGTGTTCGGCGCCACCCGTGGCGAGGTGAGCGACGTGTGGGCCTCGGGACGAGTCGCGGTGAGCGGCGGGCGCTTGCTCGCATTCGATCCAGCCGAGCTCGAAGCGCTGCCCAGGGAATGGGCGCAGCGCCTCGCGCTCGAAGCGGCCGCATGAGCGCCCCGGCAGGCGGCGCGGGGCAGGGAGTGGCGGCGCGCGGCAACGCCGACCGCGCGGAGCTGGCGAAATTCGATGCCATCGCCGCACGCTTCTGGGACCCGCGCGGAGAGTTCCGTCCGCTGCACCTGCTCAATCCCGTGCGCACGCAGTTCATCGCCGCACGCGTCGGGCTCGCCGGCAGCCGCGTACTCGATGTCGGCTGCGGCGGCGGGCTGCTGGCGGAGGCGCTGGCGCGCGCCGGCGCCACCGTGACAGCCATCGATCTGGCGCCGGGCATGATCGAGGTGGCGCGGCTGCACGCGGCCGAAAGCGGCCTCGGCATCGACTACCGGGTCGCAGCAGCGGAGGATGTGGCGCGGGCCACGCCGCAGGCGTTCGACGTCGTCACCTGCATGGAGATGCTCGAGCACGTGCCCGAGCCCGCCGCCATGACCGCGACGCTCGCGCGGCTGCTGCGTCCAGGCGGCGCGCTGTTTGTCTCGACGCTCAACCGCAACCTGAAATCGTTCCTGCTCGCCATCGTCGCCGGCGAGTACCTGCTCAACCTGATCCCGCGTGGCACGCACGAGTACGAGCGGCTGATTCGGCCCTCGGAGCTGGCGCGCTGGGCGCGTGCCGCGGGCCTCACGCTGCGCGAGCTCGCCGGCATCGAGTTCAACCCGCTCCTGGGGCTTGTGGGCCTGAGCCGCGACGTCAGCGTGAACTACCTGGCGCACCTCGAGCGGTGAGCGCGCTGCTGCTAGGCATCCTCGCCGCCGCGGTGCTCCTGACCGGGGCGCTGCTCGGGGCGCTGCTGACGCAGCTGCGTGCCGCGGGGCGCATCGAGGCGCTGCGGGTCGCACTGGCCACCGCGCAGGCGCGCCTGGAGGCGGGCGCGCTGCAGGAGGCGGACCGGCTGAACCTGCTCGAGCAATCCGAGACGCGCCTGCGCGGGGCCTTCGATTCCCTCGCCGGGGAGACGCTGCGCGCCAACAGCGAGCTGTTCCTGCGCCTGGCGCGCGAAGCACTCGGACGCGATCAGGCAGTTGCCCAAGGCGCGCTCAAGGAGCGCGAGGTCGCCATCGCGGCGCTGGTGGACCCGCTGCGCTCGGCGCTCGAGCGCACAGAAGCCCAGGTGCAGGCGCTCGAGGGCGAGCGCCGCGAAGCCTTCGCGGCACTGCGCAACCAGCTCGAGTCGCTCGCCGGCAGCCAGGCGCAGCTGCAGCGCGAGACGCGCAACCTCGTCACGGCGCTGCGGCGTCCGGAGGTGCGCGGCCGCTGGGGCGAGCTGACGCTGCGCCGCCTGGTGGAGCTGGCTGGCCTCAGCGAGCACTGCGACTTCACTGAGCAGCTGCAACTGGTCGGCGGGGAGGGCGCGCTGCGGCCCGACCTGGTGGTGCACCTGCCCGACGCACGTGACCTCGTCATCGACGCCAAGACTCCGCTCGACGGCTATCTCGCAGCGCTCGATGCGGCCACCGACGAGGAGCGGGCGCTGGCGCTGCGCCGCCACGCGCAGCAGGTCGAGACACGCGTGCGCGAGCTTGCCTCCAAGAACTACTGGGCACAGTTCGAGCGCAGCCCCGAGTTCGCGGTGCTGTTCCTGCCCGGCGATCAGTTCCTCTCAGCCGCGCTCGCCGAGCGACCGGAGCTGCTCGAGAGCGCACTCGGCCAACGCGTGATCATCGCCACCCCCTCGACGCTCGTCGCGCTGCTCAAGGCGGTGGCGTACGGCTGGCGCCAGTCGGCGGTGGCGCAAAACGCTGCGCAGATCCGCGACCTCGGGCAGGAACTCTATCGACGCCTGAGCACCTTCAACGGCCATCTCGGCCGCATGGGACAGCGTCTGTCCATGGCGGTCGAGGCCTACAACGCCGCCGTCGGCTCCCTCGAACGGCAGGTGCTGCCGCAGGCACGGCGCTTCGGCGATCTGGGTGTGACCGCGGACGCGCCGCTCGCACCGCTTGAGCCGATCGGGCAACTGGTACGCAATCCCGGCGCACCGAGCGCCGCCGAGCCGCCCACGAGTGCCGCTCCCGACGCGCCCGGCGCCGAGACCCAGCCCGGCGGCGGCGCCGGCACGGGTAATGCCCGCCAGGCCTGACCCGGGCAGCACCCGTGCCCTGGCCTGGCTGTGACCGACGCTGACTACAGGAGCTGCAGAGGCGTGTTCGATCCGCGCACGTTTGTACCTGCCCCCGCCGAGCTCGCCGGCCGCGTGGTGGCGATTACCGGCGCGAGCGCCGGCATCGGCCGCGAGGTCGCGCTCGCCTGCGCGCGCCACCAGGCCACGGTGGTCCTCATGGGCCGCAACGAGAAAAAGCTCGAGGCGGTGCATGCCGAGATCGCCACGGCGGGTCTGCCGGCCGCCAGCCTCGCGGTGCTCGACCTGGAGACGGCACTGGCGCAGGACTATGACCGCCTCGCCGACGCGCTCCTCGAGCGCTACGGCCGGCTCGATGGGCTGCTGCACAACGCCGGGCTTCTCGGCACGCTGACGCCCATCGAGCACTACGACGTACCCACCTGGTGCCGCGTGATGCACGTCAACGTGACGGCGGCGTTCGCGCTCACGCAGGTGCTGCTGCCGGCACTGAAGAAATCCGCGGATGCCTCCATCGTGTTCACCGCCAGCAGCGTCGGCCGCCACGGCCGTGCCTACTGGGGCGCGTACGCGGTTTCCAAGTTCGCCATCGAGGGTCTCTCGCAGGTGTTGTCCGCGGAGCTTGAGGGCATCAGCGCGGTGCGGGTGAACACGCTCAATCCGGGACGCGCGCGCACGGCCATGCGCCGCCAGGCGTACCCGGCCGAGAACATCGACACCGTGCCGCCGCCCGCGGCAATCACTGGGGCCTACATCGCCCTGCTCGGTCCGGCGAGCCGCGGCACCACCGGTCAATCGTTCGACGCTCAGAGCAGCGCCCCGAGCTCCTCCTGAGTGATCTCGCGGAACTGGCCGCGTCCGAGTGAGCGCTCGAGGGTGAGCGCTCCGAGGTGAGTGCGCAGGACGCGGCTGACCAGCGCCCCCTGCCGCTCGAACAGCTGCCGCACCTGCTTGCCACTCGCGCCGCGCGCCACGAGCGTGTACCAGCGGTTGGCGCCCTCCCCGCCGGCCGCCTCGCAGCGCTCGACCGCAAGCTGCGCGCCGCTGTCGAGCGCGCCGCCCAGAATCCCCTGCCGCTGTGCCTCGCTCAGCTCCCCGCGCACGCGAACGCCGAATTCGCTCGTCAGCGAATGCACGGCGCGCTGCAGGCGTGCGGCCAGCTCCCCGTCGGAGCTGACCAGCTCCAGTCCCCCGTCAACGCGCGGCATGGGGCTCACCGCGACGAAGCGCCGTCCGGCGCGCCTTGGCAGCCGCTCGAGCAAGGCCGGCCGCGCCAGCCGCGCCGCGCCCGCGCCGGCCGCGGCGCGCGAGGCCGCCGTGAGCGGCTCCCCCGGGGAGCGGTGACACAGGAACACCCGCGCCTCGCCGCCGCCGGCGCGGGTGCGCACTAACCGTCCGTCGAGTTGTATCCGATCGCCCGTTGCGACGCGTGCCCCGAGGGTGGCGAGCTCGCCGTTGACGGTCAGCCGACCGGCGCGGATCCACGCCTCGACTTCACGCCGCGAGGCGAGCCCGGCGCGTGCCAGCACCTTCTGCAGCCGCTCGGCATCCCCCCCGGCGCCCGGCGCCGCTGTACGCCGCGAAGCGGGCGTGCGGCGCGATCCGGCGCGGCCCCCTCCGCCGCGGCGCGGCGCCCCGCGACGCATTCAACCGTCCCGGTCGGCAGGTGCGGCCACCAGCTCGGCGGAGTCGCCGCCTTCGGCGCAGCGCTCATCGTCTTCGGCAGCATCGTCGGCCTCGCCGGCATCGGCTGCGGGTGCGGCGGGCGCCTCCTCGGCTGTTCCAGCCGCGCCCTCCGCGGCGAGCGCCAGCTGCAGGTTGATGTCGCCCAGCGCCTTCAGCTCCCCGAGTGGCGGCAGCTCGTCGAGGCTCTTGAGGCCGAAGTAGTCGAGAAACTCGCGCGTCGTGCCGAGCAGCTCCGGGTGTCCCGGAACGTCGCGGTGGCCGACGACGCGCACCCAGTTGCGCTCGATCACGGTGCGGATGATGTTGGGGTTGACGGTGACGCCGCGCACCGCCTCGATCTCGGCACGGGTGATCGGCTGTCGGTACGCGATCAGGGCGAGCGTCTCCAGCAGCGCGCGTGAATACCGCGCGGCACGCTCCGGCCACAGCCGCGAGATCTCCGCCGCGAGCTCGCGACGCACCTGGATACGAAAGCCGCTGGCCGTCTCCTTGAGCTCGATGCCGCGACCGGCGTACTCCTTCGCCAGCGATTCGAGCGCGGCGCGCACTGCCTGGGCACTCGGGCGCTGCGGATCATCGAACAGCCGCGTGAGCTCGGCTACCGGCAGGGGACCTCCCGCGGCCAGCAGCGCCGCCTCGATGACGTTGCGCACGTGGGACTCGTTCATGAGGGCTCCTCGTCGGTGGGCGGAGCTTGCGCGTCGGCGCCGGCGGTGGCGGCGCCCGCGCGCGCGCTGGCCTCACTGCCATCGGCCCGCTCGCCAGTGGCGGGCTCGGCGTCGGCGCCTACCAGGCGCAGCGTGCGACCCGGGTTGCCCGCGCGCACGTGCAGCGGCGCGTAGGCCTCCGCCTGCACGATGTCGATCAGACCCTCGCGCATCAGCTCGAGAATCGCCACGAAGGTGATGGTGACGCCCATGCGTCCCTCGTGCGGCCGGAACAGCTGCGCGAAAGGCACGAAGCCGCCCGGCTCGAGCGCCGCCAGAATGTCGCTCATGCGCTCGCCCACCGACAGCCGTTCGCGCTGAATGTGATGGTGGGCGAACATTTCCGCGCGCGCCACCACCTCCTTGAACGCGATCAGCATCTCCTGCAGCGTGACCTGCGGCAGCGTTTGCGCCAGGCGCCGCTCCGGCGCCGGCGCCGACGCGCTCCACACGTCGCGCTCCATGCGCGTCAGCGCATCGATCCCCGCGGCGGCGCGCTTGAAGCGCTCGTACTCCTGCAGCCGCCGCACGAGCTCCGCGCGCGGGTCTTCCTCGCCCTCCTCGGCGGGCTTCGGCCGCGGCAGGAGCATGCGTGACTTGATCTCCGCGAGCGTGGCCGCCATCACCAGGTACTCGCCGGCGAGCTCCAGCTGCAGTTCCTGCATGAGCTCGATGTACTGCATGTACTGGCGCGTGATCTCCGCCAGCGGGATATCGAGGATGTCGAGATTCTGGCGGCGAATCAGGTAGAGCAGCAGGTCGAGCGGGCCCTCGAAGGCCTCGAGAAACACCTCCAGCGCCTGCGGCGGAATGTACAGGTCGTGCGGCAGCTGCGAGATCGGCTCCCCGTTCACCACCGCGAACGGCATCTCCACCTGCTCCGGAGGAGCCTGCGGCGAGGGCGCCGCCGGGGCGTTGGAGACGACGATCTTGAGCTCGGGTCTTATCTTCATGCATCACGCAGGTGCATGGCGCGGCGCACGTCATCCAGGGTCTGACGCGCCGCTTCGCGCGCCTTGTCGGCGCCCTCGGCGACGATGTTGCGTACCAGCTCCGGGTTGTCCTCGAATTCCTGGGCGCGCCGGCGCATGCCGCTGATCTCCTCGACGATCTTGTCGATCAGCGGCTGCTTGCACTCCAGGCAGCCGATGCCGGCGGTGCGGCATCCCTCATTCACCCACTTGCGGGTGCTCTCGTCCGAATAGATCTTGTGCAGATCCCATACCGGGCACTTCTCCGGATCGCCCGGATCGGTACGGCGCACGCGGGCCGGATCGGTCTGCATGGTGCGCAGCTTCTGCACCACTGCCTCCGGCTCCTCGCGCAGGCCAATGGTGTTGCCGTAGGATTTCGACATCTTGCGCCCGTCGAGTCCCGGCACCTTCGGGGCGGTGGTCAGCAGCGCCTGCGGCTCGGGCAGGATCGTCACTCCGGTCCCCTCGAGAAATCCGAGCAGCCGCTCGCGGTCGGCGACGGTGATGCGGTTGTTGGCCTGCACCAGGGCGCGGGCGCGCTGCAACGCCTCGGTATCGCCGGTCTCCTGGAACTTGCGGCGCAGCTGGCGGTAGTTGGTGGTGTTGCGCCCGCCGAGGCTCTTCACGGCGCGCTCGGCCTTCGCCTCGAAATCCGCCTCGCGCCCGTAGAGGTGATTGAAGCGCCGGGCAGTCTCGCGGGTGAGCTCCACATGCGCCACCTGATCCTCTCCCACCGGGACGTACGCGGCGCGGTACACCAGGATGTCGGCGCTCTGCAGCAGCGGGTAGCCGAGAAAGCCGTAGGTGGCGAGGTCCTTCTCTTTCAGCTGCTGCTGCTGGTCCTTGTAGCTCGGTACGCGCTCGAGCCAACCAAGCGGCATGATCATCGAGAGCAGCAGATGCAGCTCCGCGTGCTCGGGTACGTACGACTGGATGAACAGCGTCGCCACCCCGGGATTGAGGCCGGCAGCCAGCCAGTCGATCAGCACCTCGCGCACGTTCTCCTGCAGCTGCGAGGTGTCGTCGTAGCCGGTGGTGAGCATGTGCCAGTCCGCGACGAAGAAGAAGCACTCGTACTGGTATTGCAGCTCGATCCAGTTGCGCAGCGCGCCGTGATAGTTGCCGAGGTGTAGCCGGCCCGTGGGCCGCATGCCGGACAGCACGCGCCGCGCCGGCGCGGGAGAGCTCACGTGGTTGTAGCCGGGCTGGGACTCACGCGCGCAATTATAGCGCACGCCCCATGATTGGTCCGAGATCGCCCTTGCCCTTGCGCACGATCACCGGCGGTGTGACCGAGAGGTCGACGACAGTGGTCGGCTCGACACCACAGTTCCCACCGTCGAGGATCGCGTCGATCTCGTGCTCGAGGCGCGCCTGGATCTCGCGGCCTTCCGTGAGCGGCTGTGAATCCGCCGCCAGCAGCAGCGTGCTGCTCATCAGCGGCTCCCCGAGCTCGGCGAGCAACAGACGCGGTACCGGGTGGTCGGGGATGCGTACGCCGATGGTGCGCCGCCGCTCGTGTTGCAGGCGGCGCGGTGTCTCGCGCGTGGCGCGCAGCAGGAAGGTATATGGGCCGGGCAGGCAGGCGCGCAGCATGCGGAACTGCCAGGTGTCGAGCCGGGCAAAGCGGCCGACTTCGGCCAGATTGGCGCACACCAGCGTGAAGTGGTGATGACGGTCCGCCTGGCGGATGCGGCGCACTCGCTCCGAGGCGTGCTTGTCGCCGATGTGCCAGCCGAACGCGTAGCAGGAGTCAGTCGGGTAAGCGATGAGGCCGCCGGCGCGCACCACCTCCGCCGCGCGGCGGATGAGGCGGGGTTGCGGATCGACCGGATGCAACTCGAGGTACTCGGCCATCGCCTGCGCCTGCGGAAAAAGCGCTGCCCGTGGAAGTCGGACGCGGCGCATGACAATATACGCGGCTCTGTGCCGCCGTATAGCGACGCTTTCAGTATCCGACCTTAGCCCTTCCATGCAGGCTCTCTCCGCTCTGGCGCCGCTCGCGGCGTTCTTCGTAACGTATTCGCTGCGCGGCCTGTACGCCGCCACCGCGGTCCTCATGGCCGCGATGGTGGCGCTGCTCGCGTTCGACTGGTTGCGGCAGCGGCGCATCATACCGATGCACGCGCTGTCAGCGGTGCTGGTGTTGATATTCGGTTCGGCCACGCTGCTGCTGCACAACCGCCTGTACATCCAGTGGAAGCCGACCGTGCTGTGCTGGCTGGTGAGTGCCGCCTTCGTCGGGAGTTTCTGGATCGGCGAGCGCACGCTCGCGCAGCGCTTCCTCGGATCTGCGCTCGAGGGGCACCTGCAGGTGAGCGCGGCGCTATGGCGGCGTGCCAATGGCTGGTCGGCCGTTTTCTACGCACTCCTCGGGGCCGCCAACCTCGCGGTGGCCTACTACGCGAGCGAGCGTGCCTGGGTGTACTTCAAGATGTTCGGCCTGGCGCTGCTCACCTTCGCGTTCGTGGCGCTGCAGGTGCTGTGGCTGAGCAGTCGCGCGAGCGCTCTCGCCGCGGAGGAGATCCCCGCCCCGTGAGCGCGCAGGTCATGGCGCAGATGCGCACCGCACTCGAGCGGGCGCTCAGCCCCCACTCTCTCGAGATCATCGACGACAGCGCCCGCCACGTCGGGCACCCCGGCGCGCGTGGGGGTGGCCATTTTCGCGTGACGCTCGTGGCCGAGGCCTTCCGCGGTCGCTCGCAGCTCGAGCGCCACCGACTGGTGTACGCCGCCGTGGCGCCCCTCATGAGCAGCAGCGTGCACGCGCTCAACATCATGGCGCGCGCCCCCGATGAAGCCCCCTGAAGCCGAAGGCGCCGAACCAATCCGCGATCCCGCGATCTATTGTCAGCCAACCCCGGAAGATCCTCATGAACCATTCGCGCATGCTCTGCCTCGCCGTGACGCTCGCCGCGCTCGCCGCGCTCGCCGCGTGCCAGCCCAAAACCGCCACCAACGCGGGTACCGCCTCCCCGCCGGTCGCGACGGTGAACGGAACACCGATCAGCCGGGATTTCTACGAGTTCTACATCAAGGGCATCACCAGCGGAAAGTCATCCGCCGAGCTCACCGCAGAGCAGCGCAGCGCGGCGCTCGATAACCTGATCCGCGCGCGCCTGGTGGGCGAGGATGCGGCGAAGCAAGGTCTCGACAAGAGCGGCGATAACGTCTATCTGCTCGAGCTGACGCGCCTCAACGTGCTGCAGCAGGCGGTGCAGGATCGCTACCTGAAGGATCGCAAGCCGACCGAGCAGGAGCTGCGCACGGAATACGAAACGCAGGTCGCAGCGATGCCGAAGACCGAATATCACGCCCGCCACATCCTGGTCGCCACCGAGCCCTTCGCCCAAAAGATCATCGAGCGCCTCGACAAGGGCGAGAAGTTCGATGTGCTCGCCAAAGCCGAGTCGATGGACTCCTCCAAGAGCAACGGCGGCGATCTCGGCTGGTTCACGGCGGATCGCATGGTGCCTGAGTTCTCCGGCGCCGTGAGCACGCTGAAGGCGGGCGAATACACCCACAAACCGGTGCAGACCCAGTTCGGCTGGCACGTGATCCAACTGCTCGATACGCGAGAGCGCACGCCCCCGCCCTTCGACCAAGTGAAGCCGCGCCTCGAGCAGATCGTAGAGGCGAAGAAGTTCCGTATGTACAGTGACGAGCTGATGCACAACGCGAAGATCGAGCGCTCCCTCGAGCCGCCGGCCTCAGCGCAGGCACCCGCCGCCTCGGGCGCCCCCGGAGCCAACACCGCGCCCGCGGCGCCAGCGCGTGCCCCGGCGCCAGCGCGTGCCCCGGCGCCCGCAGTGCCACCGGCTGCGCCCGCCGCGACCCCGGCACCGAGCAAGAACTGAGCAGAGCCAGCAGACGCGAGCGCGAAAGAGCATTTTCGGGGGCGTGCGCGGCAGGGCGAGGCGCTAAGCGCCGAGCGGGTTTGCCAGGACGGCAAACCCAGGGCCCGCAGCCTCCATGGACGGATCCACGACGGCCCCGAAAATGCTGTTTCTGCGATCGCGGCCGCTTCGTCAGCTTGCGTCACCGCGTAGCAGCTCGAGCAGCTGCTGTTCGTCCAGCACGGGCACGCCAAGCGCGCGCGCCCGCTCGAGCTTCGAGCCCGCATCGCTCCCTGCGACCACGTAGCTGGTTTTCTTCGAGACGCTCGCGGAGACCTTCGCACCGCGCGC
This sequence comes from Steroidobacteraceae bacterium, assembly GCA_035937715.1. Lineage (GTDB taxonomy): Bacteria > Pseudomonadota > Gammaproteobacteria > Steroidobacterales > Steroidobacteraceae > 13-2-20CM-66-19. The sequence continues at coordinate 22,879 of DASZHQ010000130.1, forward strand.
GCTGAGCGCCTCCTGCGCCTGCTCGCGCGTCATTCCCGAGAGTGTCCCGGTGAGCACGAAGGTGCGCCCCGCAAGCGCTTGGCTGGCGTGCGCCGCGGCCGTTCCGCTCATGTCAGGCCACTTCACACCTTTCTCGCGTAAGGCATTGATAACGTTGCGATGATCTTCGGACGCAAAGAAGGCGGCCACCTGAGCTGCGACCACGGGGCCGACGTCCGGAACCTGCTGAATGGCCTGCTCGTCTGCGCTCATCAGCCGCTCGAGCGTGCCGAAATGCCGGGCGAGCGCGAGCGCGGTGGCCTCGCCGACCTCGCGGATGCCGAGCGCGTAGAGCAGCCGGGGAAGCGTCGTGTCCTTGCTCTTCTCGATCGCCGCCAGGAGGTTGGCGGCGGACTTCTCACCCATGCGCTCGAGCTGCGAGAGCTGCGGCGGGCTGAGAGAATAGAGATCCGCGGGCGAGCGAACCTCCCCGCGCTCCACCAGTTGCTCGAGAAGCTTCTCGCCCAGGCCCTCGATGTCGAGCGCGCGGCGGCTGGCGAAGTGCCGCAGCGCCTCCTGGCGCTGCGCGCGGCAGGTGAATCCTCCGGTGCAGCGCGCCGCCGCCTCCCCCTCCACACGCAGCACGCGCGAGTTGCAGACCGGGCAGCGGGCAGGCAGCTCGATCTCGGCGGCGTCCGCCGGGCGCCTCTCGCGTACCACCCTCACCACCTCGGGGATGACATCGCCGGCGCGACGCACGGCCACCGTGTCGCCGACGCGCACGTCCTTGCGGCGCACCTCGTCGATGTTATGCAGCGTTACGTTGCTCACCGTCACGCCGCCGACGAATACCGGCTCGAGCCGCGCCACGGGGGTAAGAGTCCCGGTGCGTCCGACCTGGAAGCCGATATCGCGGACCACGGTGAGCACCTCGTCGGCGGGAAACTTGTGCGCGATGGCCCAGCGCGGCGCGCGTGACACGAAGCCCATGCGCTCCTGGTCGGCGCGCGTCTCGAGCTTATAGACCACGCCGTCGATCTGGTAAGGAAGCGAGCCGCGCCGCTCGCCGATGCGGCGATAGTAGGCGAGGCAGCCCGCAACGCCCTGCACCAGCTGCGTCTCCGGATTGACCGGCAGCCCGAGGGTGCGCAGCAGCTCGAGCAGCTCGCTCTGGCGCGCCGGCAGGCTCGCGCCCTCGAGCGCCCCCAGGCCGTAGAAGAACGCGCTCAGCGGACGGGCGGCCGTGATGCGCGCATCGAGTACCCGCAGGCTCCCGGCGGCGGCATTGCGCGGGTTCACGAACACCTTCTCGCCACGCTCGCGCGCCTGGGCGTTCATGCGCTCGAAGCGCGCGATCGGCATGAAGACCTCGCCGCGCGCCTCGAGCAGCGACGGCGCTTCACCCCGCAGCCGTTGCGGCACCGCACGGATGGTTCGCACGTTGGCGGTGACGTCCTCGCCTCTGACCCCGTCGCCGCGCGTCGCGGCACGCGCGAGGCTTCCGTCGCGGTAGATCACCGTGACGGCCAGGCCATCGAGCTTCGGCTCAGCCACGTACTCGAGCTCGCCCGCGACGGCGAGCCGCTCGTGGATGCGCCGGTCGAAGGCCTGCAGCTCCGCCTCGGTGAAGGCATTGTCGAGCGAGAGCATCGGTATCTGGTGCACGACCTCGCCGAACGCGGCGCTCGGCGTGCCGGCGACGCGCTGGGTCGGAGAATCCGGGGTGACGAGCTGCGGGTGCGCGGCTTCCAGCGCGCGCAGCTCCTGCATCAGGCCATCGTACTCGGCATCGGAAACCAGCGGATCATCGAGCACGTAGTAGCGGTAGTCGTGCTGCGTAATCTGCGCGCGCAGCTGCGCCGCGCGCGCCGCCGCCGCGGCTGTCACGAAGTCGCCCCGCCGCGCAGCTGCTCACGCAGCACTGCGATGCGCGCGGGGGTGAGAGGGCTCCCCTGCTCGTCCTGCAGCACCCCGTGCAGGCGCTCGTTGAGGTTGCGCGCCGTGAACACGAGCTCGTCGAAAGCCTGCGGCGGGGGCTTCGGTCCTGGCAACACCGCGAACAGCGACAGCCCGCCATAGTGCTGCGAGTCCATGGTGTCCATGTCGAAGGTGCCCGGACGCGTGAGGCTCGCCGCGCTCAGCACCGCGCGTCGCTCCTCGTCGGGCTTGTGGAAGATCGCAAACTGCCCGAGCACGAACCCCTCCGCCGCGAGTGCCTGGCGGAGCGAGCGTCCCGCGAAGCGCTCCGGGAGCGGCGCCACCAGGCGCAGGGCGAGAATGCGCCGCTCCCGGTCGGGCGGCCACTGCACCAGCGGTGGCGGAACCGCCGGCAGCTCCGGAAGGCGCTCGCGCGGCAACGTGCCGGGCGGCACGGCCGGCGGAGGCGCTATCGCCCCGGCGGTCTCGGGCGAGGCCGGCATCCCCGGTGCGGGCTCGAGCATCGGGACGCGCTCGAGATCGGCGCTCACGTCCACTACCGGCAGCTCGCGCGCGACGAGTGGCTCGCGGGCGCGCATCTCCGGCAGCGCGAGCGCAGGCTCTCGCAGCGCGCGCGGCGGCGCCTCTGCCGGCATCTCGCGCGGGGTGGCGCGCTCGAGCGCGCCGCTCGCCTGGCGCGGGCGGCGCCGCTCCCACCACGCCAGCGCCGCGATGAACAGCACCCCGAGGATCAACAGCGTCCAGCGCAACTCGGACATCATGCCCTGCCCACCGTCCACACTCAGACCGCCGCCATCCGCACCGCCTCGTCGACGTCGACCGTCACCAGGCGCGACACGCCCGGCTCGTTCATGGTGACGCCGATCAGCTGCGAGGCGAGCTCCATGGTGGCCTTGTTGTGCGTGATGAATACGAACTGCACGCGGCCCGACATGTCGCGCACGATGTCGCAGAAGCGTCCGACATTGTGCTCATCGAGCGGCGCATCGACCTCATCGAGCAGGCAGAAGGGCGCAGGATTCAGGTCGAAGATCGCAAACACCAGCGCCACCGCGGTGAGCGCTTTCTCCCCGCCCGAGAGCAGGTGGATGGTGCTGTTTTTCTTGCCGGGCGGCCGCGCCATCACCGCCACGCCGGCGGTGAGCTTGTCCTCGCCCACGAGCTCAAGATACGCGTGTCCGCCGCCGAACAGGCGTGGAAACTTCTCGCGCAACCCGGTGTTGATGCGCTCGAAGGTATCCTCGAAACGGGTGCGGGTTTCCTTGTCGATGCGCCGCATCGCCTCGGCCAGGGTCTCGAGCGCCGCGGTCAGGTCGGCGTACTGGCTGTCGAGGTATTCCTTGCGCTGGGTGTGGTCCTTGAGCTCATCGATCGCGGCCAGATTCACCGAGCCGAGCTTCTCGATGTCGGCGCGCGTCTCGGTGAGCGTGTGCTCCCAGCCGGCCACATTCGCCTCGGCGCTCAAGTCAGCCAGCACCGCGCTCAGCTCACCCCCGAGCTGCTCGAACTGCTCCGCGAGGGCCGCGCGACGCACATGCGTCTCCTGCGCGGCGAGGCGCGCTTGCTCCATCGCCTCGCGCGCGGCATTCACGCCCTGCTCGGCGACGAGGCGCTGCTCATCGAGTGCGCGCAGCGAGCGTTCCGCTTCTTCGAGCGCTGCGCGGGCCAGCTTAAGTTCCGCCTCCACCGTGAGGCGTAGCGCCAGCGCCTCGTTGAGGCGTGCCTGCACGCTGCGGATCGGCTCATCGCCCGAGGCGAGCTCGGCTTCGAGCTCGGCGCGGCGCCGCAGGAGCTGCTCGCGCTGCTCGCTCATGCGGCTCATGCCGAGCGCCACCGAGCTCTCGGTGGAGCGGCGCGATTCCACACGCACGTGCAGGTCGCGCGCGCTTGTCTGTACCGCCTGCGCGTGAGCGCGCGCGGCAGCGAGCGCACCACGGCGCTCCTCGCGCTCGGCCGTGAGGGTGGACTCGGCGGCGGCGAGGCTGGCGCGCTCGTTCCTCGCGCGTGTCTGCTCCGCCGCCGCACGCTCGAGCGCCGCAGCCGCGGCGGCGCGCTCGCGGGCCACCTCGCTCGCATCCTGCTGCAGCCGCTCGCCCCGCTGGCTCGACTCCGCAGCGCGTGTGCGGCTCGCCTGCAACGCCCCGAGCAGATCCGCATGGCGCTGGTGAGCGCGCTGCGCCTCTGCCTGCGCGCCATCGCGGGCGCTCTCCGCCTGCGCCAGAACAGCACGCGCCGCGGCCAGCGCGCCCTCGGCCCGCGCCACGCGCTCTGCGCTCGTGGCGGCGGCGCTGCGCAGACCCTTGAGCCGCTGCTCGCGCTCGAGGACTCCGGCGCGCGGCTCGGGACCGCGGCTGACGCGCAGCCAGTCGCGGCCCACCCATTCGCCGCTGCGGGTGATGAGCGAGCGGCCCTCAACGAGCGCAGTGCGCCCGCGCAGCGCCTCCGGCAACGAAGCGGCGGTGAACACGCTGGCGAGCCGCGCCAGCACGGGCGCGGGTCCGCGCACGCGGCTCGCGAGAGTGCCGGGGGCACCCGCCCCTGTCGGCGCGGCTCCCTCCAGCAGCGTCACGCGGCCCGCAGCGAGCGTCGCCAGTGCCTGGGAGAGCGCATCCAGTCCCTCGACACAGACCGCCTCGAGGTAGTCCCCGAGGGCGGTCTCCACGGCGCGCTCCCAGCCGGGCTCCACTTCCAGCGCCGCCGCCACGTGCGGCCGGGCGCTGAGCCCCGCCGCACGCAGCCACTCGCGCGCCTGTCCTGCGTGATCGGATAGCGCCGCCGCCTGCAGCGCCTCGAGGCTCGTCAGCTCTGCCTGCGCGGCCTCGCGTCCCCCGCGCGAGTCCTCGAGCTGCGCTTCGGCAGCGAGCTGCGCGCCGCGCGCGGACTGCATGCGCGCGTGGGCCAGGGTAACAGCTGCGTCCAGCTCCTCGCTCCTGCTGCGGGCGTCCGACTCCTCGCCCGTGAGCTGTGCCAGTTGCGCATCGGCTTCGTGCGCGCCGAGCGTGGCGTGCTCCTCGGCGAGACGCTCGGCGCGAGCGCCGAGCTGACGCAGCTGATTTTCCAGCTGCTCGATGCGCGCCCGTTCGACCTCGGCGCTCTGCCCGGCGGCGCTCAGCGCGCGGGTGTGCTCCTCCCAGCGCTGCTGCCATTCCTGCAGGGCGCGCTCGGCGACCTCGAGCCGGACGGCAGCCTCGCTCTCCGCGCGCTCGACCGCCTCGCGCTCGGGGGCAAGGCGCGCGAGCTCCGCGCGCACCGCGGCAAGCTCGCGCTCGTCGCGCCCGATGTGGGCGGCCAGCTCCTCGAGGGCGGCGTGGGTCTGGGCGAGGTCGGCGCGCTGGCGCTCACGCAGCTCGCGGGTGTGCTCGAGCGACTGCTCGAGCCGCGAGATCTCCGCCCCCACCTCGTAGTAGCGGCCCTGCACGGCCGAGGCGCTGTCGCTGTGGGCACTCTGCACCGCGCGCTGCTTTTCGATGGCGGCTTCGGCGGCACGCTGCGCGGCGAGCGCGCCCTGCATGGCGAGCTCGCGCTCGCGCACGGCGGCGTCGTGCACCTGCGCGCCGCTGTCCAGATCGCGCAGCTTCAGCGCCAGCAGCTCCGCGCTGAGGCGCCGCTCCTGCTCCTTCAGCGCCTGGTAGCGCCGGGCGGTCGCGGCCTGGCGTTGCAGGTGACGGATCTGTTTCTCGACCTCATCGCGCACGTCCTGCAGCCGCTCCAGGTTCTCGCGCGTCTCGGCGACGCGCACCTCGGTCTCCTTGCGCCGCTCCTTATAGCGCGAGATCCCGGCCGCCTCCTCGACGAAGGCGCGCATGTCGTCGCTCTTCGCCTCGATGATGCGCGAGATCATGCCCTGCTCGATGATGGCGTAGCTGCGGGTGCCGAGGCCGGTGCCGAGGAACAGGTTGGTGATGTCCTTGCGCCGGCAGCGCGTGCCGTTGATGGAGTACACCGAGGCGCCGTCGCGCCCGACCTGGCGGCGCAGCGAGATCTCGCCGTAGCTGGCGTAGGCACCGCCGATCTTGCCGTCGGCGTTGTCGAACAGCAGCTCCACGGAGGCGCTGCCGACCGGCTTGCGCGCGGCAGAGCCGTTGAACACCACGTCCGTCATGCTGTCGCCGCGCAGGTGCTTGGCGGACAGCTCGCCCATAACCCAGCGCACCGCGTCGATGACGTTCGACTTGCCGCAGCCGTTGGGGCCTACGACACCGGTGAGATTGCTGGGGAAGTTGATTTGGGTCGGATCGACGAAGGACTTGAAACCGGCGAGCTTGATCTTGGTCAGCCGCATCTGGTGAGGTCTTCCGTCGCGTCCATTCGCCTGCCGCGGATGGTGTAGTGTAGTGGAATATGCCGAAAGCGCCCACAACGGAGCTCGAAACTTTCCCCAACCCGCAGACGGACCTCGACTACACGATCCGCATGCAGATTCCCGAATTCACCTGTCTGTGCCCGCGCACCGGGCAGCCAGATTTCGCGACACTCGAACTCGAGTACGTGCCCGATCGGCTGTGCGTGGAGCTCAAGTCGCTGAAGCTCTACATCTGGTCATTCCGCGAGCGCGGCGCTTTTCACGAGGCGGTCACCAATGAGATCGCCAGCCACCTGAACAGCGCCATCGAGCCGCGCTTCCTGCGACTTACCGCGCGCTTCAACGTGCGTGGGGGGATCTACACCACCATTGTCGCCGAGCGACGACAGCCGGGCTGGGAGCCGGCACCCGTGGTCACGCTGTCCCAGGTGCGTTAGACGTTCGCCAGCGCCGCGGGCAGCGGCGGCGGGGCTGATTGCTTCGTTCGTGGGGCATCTGTACAGGCTGGGGTCCGCCGGTATAATCGCGCGTTCTTCGGAGGCTGATGCCGTTTTGAGGAGGGCATTGATGGCGGCCAAAAGACCTGCGCCGAAGGCCGCAAAAGGCAAGAAGGCGGCAAGCCGGCCCGTAGTCAGAAAGGCGGTCGCCCGCAAGCCGGACAGCTCGCGTGCCAGGGCCGCCGCCGCCCACGCCCGCAAGGGCGCCCCCGCCCCGAAGAAGCCGGCGGCACATCCCGCGGCGTCCGCGGAGACGGTCCCGGAGCTGAAGAAGCCGCTGCGCGCGCTCACGCCCGCAGCCCCGGCTGCCGCCCCGGCGGGGACTGCTGCCACGAGCCGCGCCGCTGTGCCTGCAGGGACCGAGGTTGACGACGCCGAGTCCGCCGAGCCGGGAAGCCTCCTGGCCGGGCCGCGCAACGTACAACCTTACATCGTCAAGCGCGGCGAACAGTACATGAGCAAGGAGCAGCTCGAGCACTTCCGCACCATTCTCAACAGCTGGAAGCGCGACCTCATGGTCGAGGTTGATCGCACGGTCTCGCACATGAAGGACGAGGCGGCGAACTTCCCCGATCCCAACGACCGTGCGACGCAGGAAGAAGAATTCAGCCTCGAGCTGCGCACCCGCGACCGCGAACGCAAGCTCATCCGCAAGATCGACGACGCGCTGAAGCGCATCGAGGATGGCTCCTACGGCTACTGTCTCGAGACCGGCGAGGAAATCGGCATCAAGCGGCTCGAAGCGCGCCCGGTGGCGACATTGAGCATCGAAGCCCAGGAGCGCCGTGAGCGGCGCGAGCGCCAGTACGGCGATCGCGACGACCGCTATCGCTGAGGGCGCGGCCACAGCGCCTGCCGCACCGCGCCCGGGCTACGTCGGGCGCTTTGCACCCTCGCCCACCGGATCACTGCATCTCGGATCGCTGGTAGCGGCGCTCGGCAGCTACGCCGATGCTCGCAGCCGCGGCGGCCGTTGGCTGTTGCGCGTGGAAGACCTGGATGCGGGACGTGTGATTCCCGGATGTGCCGATCGGATCCTGCGCACGCTCGAGGCCTTCGGCTTTACCTGGGACGGTCCGGTCATCTATCAGAGTGCCCGCACACCCCATTTCGCGCAGGCGCTCGAGAGCCTCACGACCCGTGGCAGCACCTTCCCGTGCAGCTGCTCGCGCCGCGAGCGCGACCGCCAGAGCGGCTACCCGGGTACCTGCCGGAAAGGACCCACGCGTGCCGGGCCCACCGCCACGCGCTTTCGGGTCGATGACATCGCGGTGAGCTTCGAGGACCGCGCCCAGGGGGTGCGCACTTTCGCCCTGCGCGAGCGCGGCGATGTGGTGGTTCGCCGCCGTGACGGTGCCTTCGCCTACCAGCTTGCCGTCGTGGTCGACGATGCCCTGCAGGGTGTCACGGACGTGGTTCGCGGCGCGGATCTCCTCGACAGCACCCCCTGGCAGGTAGCGCTGCAGCGCGCCCTCGCTTTGCCCACCCCGACCTACCTGCACCTGCCCCTGGTCGTCGAGCCCGGCGGCGGAAAGCTTGCAAAATCACGCCGTTCCGTACCGCTCGAGCCTGCCCGGGCAGGCCGGCAGCTGTACGAGGCCCTCAGGCTCCTGCGCCAGGAGGCTCCGCCCAAGCTCGAGCTCGAGTCGGGAGCCACCGTCCTCGAGTGGGCCTGCACGCACTGGCGCCCGGAACGCTTGCGGAGCCTGCGCGAGGTGCGCGCCGGGGCATGAGGTGAGGGGGCGGAGTTAGGTTGCAAGCCCTGCGCGTTGAGTTAGCACTTTCCGAGTTGGGTTCGCACTGCCGATGTAATAAGGTATGGGTCCGGCGTCTGGCACTAAGGAAGGTGCAAAACCCATAGTGAGGGACGGGCGATGAACGAACCGCGCACAATCAAGAAGTATCCGAACAGGCGGTTGTATGACACGGTGGAGAGCCGTTACATCACCCTCGCCGACATTCGCCGGCTGGTGATCGAGCGGGTTGACTTCGTCGTCATCGACAAGAAGTCCCAGGGGGACATCACCCGCTCCATCCTGCTGCAGGTGATCGCCGCGCAGGAGCACGGCGGCGAGCCGCTCATGAGCCGGGACTTTCTCTCGCAGGTGATCCGCTCCTATGGCGCCGGCGTGCGCAGCGCCATGGGAAGTTATCTGGAGCAGAGCCTGAAGTTGTTCGCGACGCAGGACGCGGGGCGCGGACCGCAAGGCTGACGCTCGCCGCGAGGCTGCTCCCGCCCGAAACGACGGGTGCCTTCAGTCCGCAGCCACGTCGCGCATCGACAGCCGGATGCGCCCCTGGCGGTCGACTTCCAGCACCTTCACGCGAATGACGTCGCCCTCTTTCAGCTTGTCGCTGACACGCTCGACGCGCTCGTTCGAGATCTGCGAGATGTGCACCAGCCCGTCGCGCCCGGGGAGAATGGTCACGAAGGCGCCGAAGTCCATGAGGCGCGCAACCTTGCCCTCATAGACGCGACCTACCTCCACGTCCGCGGTGATCAGCTCGATCCGCGCCTGCGCCTCGCGTCCGGCCGCACCGCTCACCGAGGCGATCTTCACCGTGCCGTCGCTTTCGATGTCGATCGTGGTGCCGGTCTCCTCGGTGATCTGGCGGATGACGGCACCGCCTTTGCCGATGACGTCGCGGATCTTCTCCGGGTCGATCTTGAGAGTGATGATCGAGGGTGCCCATTCGGACATCTTCTCGCGTGGCTCGCGGATCACCCGGTTCATCTCCTCGAGGATGTGCAGGCGGCCGGCGCGTGCCTGGTCGAGGGCTACGCGCATGATCTCGGGCGTGACACCCTCGACCTTGATGTCCATCTGCAGCGCAGTGACGCCGTCCCTGGTGCCGGCAACCTTGAAGTCCATGTCGCCGAGGTGGTCCTCGTCACCGAGGATATCGGTGAGCACCTGGTAGCGCGGGCCCTCGAGCACCAGCCCCATGGCGACGCCGGCCACCGGGGCCTTTATCGGCACCCCCGCGTCCATCAGCGCCAGCGAGGTACCGCACACGCTCGCCATGGAGCTCGAGCCGTTCGATTCGAGGATCTCGGAGACCACGCGGATGACGTAGGGGAAAGCAGTCATGTCGGGCATGACGGCGTTCACTCCGCGGCGCGCGAGGTTTCCGTGTCCGATCTCACGCCGCTTCGGTGAGCCCATCATGCCGGTCTCTCCCACCGAGAACGGCGGAAAGTTGTAGTGCAGCATGAAAGGCTCGCGCCGCTCGCCCTCGAGCGCGTCGATGATCTGCGCATCGCGCGTGGTACCGAGGGTGGTCACCACCAGCGCCTGGGTCTCCCCGCGCGTGAAGAGCGCTGAGCCGTGGGTGCGCGGCAGCACGCCCACCTTGACGGTGATCGGGCGCACGGTGCGCGTGTCGCGGCCGTCGATGCGCGGCTCGCCGTTCAGGATGCGCTGGCGCACGATATTGCTCTCGAGCTTGAAGAGCGCGCTCTCGACCTGCTCGGGGGTCCACTTGGCGGACTCGTCCCCGGCGAGCTTCGCGAGCGTCTGCGTCTTGATCTCGCCGAGGCGCGCATGGCGCTGCTGCTTCTCGGTGATGCTGTAAGCCTGGGCAAGCGCAGCCTGCGCGTGCAGCGTCACGGCGCTCGTGAGTTCCGCGTGCTCCGCCGCCGGCTGCCAGCTCGAGCGCGGCTTGCCGACCTCGGCGGCGAGCTCGCGGATGGCGCGGATGGCGATCTGCATCTGCTCGTGGCCGAACACGACCGAGCCGAGCATCACTTCCTCGGACAGCCCCTTTGCCTCCGACTCCACCATGAGTACCGCATGCTCCGTGCCGGCCACCACCAGGTGCAGCTGCGACTGGGCGAGCTGCGTCGCCGTGGGGTTGAGGAGGTAGCGCCCATCCTGCCAGCCGACGCGCGCGGCGCCGATCGGTCCGTTGAAGGGCATCCCCGAGAGCGTCAGCGCCGCCGAGGCGCCCAGGAGCGCAGGAATGTCGGCATCGATATCCGGGTCCATCGATAGCACGGTCGCGATGACCTGCACGTCGTTGTAGAAGCCATCGGGAAAGAGCGGCCGGATCGGGCGGTCGATGAGACGCGAGGTGAGGGTCTCCTTTTCCGTCGGCCGTCCCTCGCGCTTGAAGAAGCCCCCCGGGATGCGCCCGGCGGCATAGGTCCTCTCGATGTAATTCACGGTGAGCGGGAAGAAGTCCCGTCCCGGGGTGGCGGTCTGCCGGGCCACTGCGGTGACCAGCACCACAGTCTCGCCCATGGAGACGCGCACAGCGCCGTCCGCCTGGCGGGCGAGCTCGCCGGTCTCGAGAGTCACGGTATGCGAACCATAAGGAAACGACTTACTGACAACGCTCACACTCAATCCTCGGAAAATAAAATCTTTTGGGACACAAAACACAAAGGCCGCGCGGGTGGCGGCGGCCCTTGGTGTTTCAGCGGCGAAGCCCGAGGCGCTCGACGAGCTCCTGGTACTTCTGTGGTTGCGTGGCTCTGAGGTAATCGAGAAGCTTGCGGCGCTGGTTCACGAGCTTGACGAGCCCGCGGCGCGAGGAGTGGTCGCGCTTGTGTGCGGTGAAATGCTCCCCGAGGCCGTTGATGCGCTCGGAAAGCAGCGCGACCTGCACCTCCGGAGAGCCGGTGTCGGCCGGTCCGCGGCGGAACTGCGCGAGAATTCCGCCCTTTTTCTCGCTGGTTAAAGCCATTGCGCGATTGTCCTAACTACTTGTCTCAGGAGCCCTTTTAGTAAGCCGCGCATTGTACCCGCTCCGGGAAGCGTGTCACAAGCTCACTCAGCGCGTGCAGCTGCGGCGCCGCTGCGGCTGCGGCGTCCACGCGGGCCCTTTCCGTCACGGCCCCTCCGTTGCAGACCGCGCGGCCGTATTGAGGAGCCGGCGCGGCCGCAGCGCGCCCGAGGTGTCCGCCTGGCCGATGCCGAGGAAGCTGCCGTCCTCATCGTAAAGACGCACGCGCGTCGCCGCCCCGGGGGGCGGCATCATCACCGCCTGCCCGTTGAGCACGCGCCGTGCTTCGCCCGGCGCCAGGCGCACCGCCGGCAAGCTCGCAAGCGGCGAGTCGGGCGACAGAAGCCGCGGCCACTCCCCGCGCGCGCGCAGCGCGGCGATGGATTCCAGTGTCTGCATCGGCTCGTGCTCGAAGGGCTCGACGTACAGGCGCCTGAGTGCGGTCACGTGACCGACTGTCCCGAGCAAGGCGGCGATGTCTTCCGCCAGCACGCGAACGTAAGTGCCCTTGGAGCACAGCACCTCGAGCTCGAGGCTCGTGCCGCTGAGCGTGAGCAGGGCGAGCTCGCTCAGCTCGATCGGCCGCGCGCCGCGCTCCACCGTCACCCCGGCACGTGCGAGCCGGTACAGCGGCTGCCCCTCGCGCTTGAGCGCCGAATACATCGGCGGTACCTGTTCCCTCCTGCCCTGCATCTGCCTCAGCACGGCTTCGACGCCGGTGCGCGCGAGCGGCGGGACCGGCGCGCTCTGCATCACCGGCCCTTCCGCATCACCCGTCGCGGTTCTCGAGCCGAGCTGCACACTGAAGCGGTAGCGCTTGCGCGCCGCGCTGATGTCACCGGCGACCTTGGTGGCCTCCCCGAGGCAGATCGGCAGCATGCCGGTGGCGAGGGGGTCGAGACTGCCGACGTGGCCCGCCTTCACACGCTCGAGGAGCGTGCGCACGCGCTGCAGCGCCGCGTTCGACGACAGGCCACACGGCTTGTCGAGCAGCAGGATGCCACTGTGCATGCGAGGGTGGAGTCAGTCGCCGGCAGCGGGGTCGCGGGAGGCGCGGCCGGTGGCCGGCGCGGCGCCCGGCGCCGCTTCGGCAGGCGCGGACGGCGCAGCGCCCGGGGCTGCACCCGCACGATCACCCGCGACGGCGCGGTCGATCAGCCGTGTCAGGTGGGCCGCGCCGTCGACGCTCTCATCGAATACGAATTCGAGCCGCGGTGCATGGCGCAGCGCCAGGCGCCGACCGAGCTCCCCACGCAGGTAGCCCGCGGCATGCGTGAGGGCCCTGCGTACCTCTTCGGCCGGCTGGCGTGAGGCAAAGGGCGTGAAGAACACACGCGCGGTGCCCATGTCAGCGGCGAAGCTGACTGCGGTGATGGTCACGTTGCCCACGCGCGGATCCTTCACCTCGCGCGCTACGAGCACGGCGAGCACGCGCTGGATCTCGGACTCGATGCGTTGGGTGCGGGCCTGTGCCATTACTGCAGCGTTCTCGCCACCTCGACGCGCGCAAAGCACTCGATCTGGTCCCCGACCCGCACGTCCTGGTAATTCTTCACGCCGATGCCGCACTCGGTGCCGGCGCGCACCTCGTTCACGTCGTCCTTGAAGCGCCGCAGCGACTCGAGGGCGCCCTCGAAGATCACCACGTTGTCACGCAGCACACGGATCGGGTTGTTGCGCCGTACAAGCCCCTCGGCCACCAGGCAACCGGCGACCACGCCGAACTTGCTCGAGCGGAACACCTCGCGCACCTGCGCCACGCCCACGATCTGCTCCTTGATCTCCGGCTGCAGCATGCCGGACATCATCTGCTTCACGTCGTCGATGGCCTCGTAGATGATGCTGTAGTAGCGCACCTCGACGCCGGTCTCCTTGACCGCATCGCGCGCGCCGGCGTCGGCGCGAACGTTGAAGCCGATAATGAGCGCGCGCGAAGCTGCGGCCAGCTGCACATCGGAGACGGTGATGCCGCCCAAGCCGCTCGCAATCACCTTCACCTGCACCTCTTCGGTGGAGAGCTTTTCGAGCGCCTCGCGCAACGCCTCCGCGCTCCCCTGCACGTCCGCCTTGATGAGCACCGACACGACGCCGGCCTTGTCCTCGCCCATCTGCGAGAACGCATCCTCGGCACGGGTCGTCGAGCGCGCGAGCTTCACGTCGCGGAACTTCCCCTGCCGATAGAGCGCGACTTCGCGCGCCTTGCGCTCGCTCTCGACCGCCAGCAGCTCATCCCCGGCGTTCGGCGCGGTCGAAAGCCCGAGCACCACCACCGGCATCGACGGCGGCGCTTCCGCCACCGGCTTGCCGCTCTCATCGAACATGGCGCGTACCCGTCCGAACTCGGATCCCGCAATGATCGGATCGCCCATGCGCAGCGTCCCGCGCTTCACCAGCACGGTGGCCACCGCGCCGCGCCCCTTCTCGATGCTCGACTCGATCACCACCCCGGAAGCGAGCCCCGAGCGCGGCGCACGCAGCTCCAGCACCTCCGCCTGCAGCAGGATCGCCTCCAGCAGCTGATCGATTCCTTGACCGGTACGCGCGGACACCGGAACGAAAATGTTCTGCCCGCCCCATTCCTCGGAGATGACCTCGTGCTTGGACAAATCGGTGCGCACGCGGTCCATATCCGCATCGCTCTTGTCGATCTTGTTGATCGCCACCACGATCGGCACGCCCGCGGCGCGCGCGTGCTGAATAGCCTCCACCGTCTGCGGCATCACCCCGTCATCGGCCGCCACCACCAGCACCACGACGTCGGTGGCCCGCGCGCCGCGTGCACGCATGGCGGTAAAGGCCGCGTGACCCGGGGTATCGAGGAAGGTGATGACGCCCTTCGGGGTCTCGACGTGGTAGGCGCCGATGTGCTGCGTGATACCGCCCGCCTCGCCCGCAGCGACCTTGGTGCGGCGGATGTAATCGAGGAGCGAGGTCTTGCCGTGGTCGACGTGGCCCATGACGGTGACCACCGGCGGACGCGGCTCGAGCTCGGCTTCCGCCTGCGCCCCCTGCAGGTCCGCCTCGATCTGGTTTTCCTTGAGGACCTTGGGCATGTGGCCCATCTCCTCGACCACCAGCACCGCGGTGTCCCGGTCGAGCGGCTGGTTGATGGTGGCCATCACGCCCATGTTCATGAGCACCTTGATGACCTCGGTCGCCTTGACCGCCATCTTCTGGGCGAGCTCGGCCACGGTGACCGTCTCGCCGATACCGACCTCGCGCACCACCGGGGCCGTCGGCATCTCGAAGCCGTGCTTGCCCTCGGCCGTCGCCGGCACGAGACGCGCCTTGGTGCGGCGCTTCTTCTTGTAGCGCGAGCTGACATCGCCCGTGACGTGCAGCTCCTGGCGCCCGTAGCGGGTCTGCTTGTCGTCCGCGGCGGCCGGAGCGGCGGCCGGCGGGACGGCGCGTTCACGCACCACTGCAGGCGCCGGGCCGGGGAGCGGGCGCTCCCGCTCGGTCGAGCGCCGCTCGTGCTCCTCGCGCTCGCGCGTGCGGCGCGCCTCATCGTCGCGGCTGCGCTGCTCCGCCACCCGCCGCGCGTCTTCCTGCGCGCGCCGGCGCGCTTCCTCTTCCTCGACGCGCCGGCGGTTCTCTGCCTCCAGCCGCTCGCGCTCGCGCCGCTCGGCCTCGGTGCGCTCGCTCTCGGCGCGCGCCGCCTCTTCCGCCTCGCGCTTGCGGTGATCGATCTCGTCCTGCTGCGCGCGCGCCTGCTCTTCCAGCACGTCGCGCTTGATGTAGGTGCGCTTGCGGCGTACCTCCACGTTGACCGTGCGCGCGCGTCCCTGGGTGCTTGCGAGCTTCAGCTCGCTCTGCGTCTTGCGCTTGAGCGTGATCTTGCGCGGGGCGCCGTCCCCGTCGGTCTCGCTGCTCCCGTGGCTGCGGCGCAGGTGCGTGAGAAGCTCGAGCTTGGCATCGTCGCTGATGCGCGCATCGGGGCCGGAGACCTTGATGCCCGCCTGGTCGAGCTGCACCAGCAGCCGATCCACCGGCACCTTCAGTACTTCGGCAAACTGGGAAACGGTCACTTCTGCCATACGCTTGAATCCTCGTCCCGTTCCGCTCAGTTACCCGCCTCGAACCACGGGGCACGCGCCGTCATGATGAGCTTGGCCGCCTTGTCGGCCGCCAGGCCCTCGATGTCCGCGAGCTCATCCACCGACTGCTCGGCGAGATCCTCGCGCGTGCGCACCCCGCGCCGCGCCAGAGTGAGCGCCAGGTCCGGGCTCATGCCCTCGAGCAGCAGCAGGTCATCCGCCGGCATCGACTGATCGAGCGTCTCTTCGCTCGCGATCGCCTGCGTCAGCAGCATGTCGCGTGCGCGGTTGCGCAGCTCCTTGACCATGTCCTCGTCGAACTCCTCGATGGCCGCGAGCTCCGCCTGCGGCACGTAGGCGATCTCCTCGATGGTGGAGAAGCCCTCCTGCGCGAGAATGGTCGCGACGTCCTCGTCGACGTCGAGCTGCTTCATGAAGTTCTGCACCAGTTCCTTGGCCTCGGTCTCGCTCTTGGCCTCGGCGTCCGACTCGGTCATCACGTTCAGGTCCCAGCCGGTGAGCTGGCTGGCGAGACGGATGTTCTGGCCGCCGCGACCGATGGCCTGCGACAGCTTGTCCTCGGCGACGGCGATGTCCATGCTGTGCGCATCCTCGTCTACCACGATCGACATGACTTCCGCGGGCGACATGGCGTTGATCACGAACTGCGCCGGGTTGTCGACGTAGGGGATGATGTCGACGCGCTCGCCGGCGATCTCATTGGAGACTGCCTGCACGCGCGAGCCGCGCATGCCGACACAGGCACCGACCGGATCGATACGCGGGTCGTTGCTGCGCACCGCGATCTTGGCGCGCACGCCCGGGTCGCGCGCCGCGCCGAGGATCTGGATCAATCCCTGCCCGACCTCGGGCACCTCGAGCTTGAAGAGCTCGATCAGGAACTCCGGCGCGGTGCGCGTGAGGAACAGCTGCGGGCCGCGCGGCTCCGAGCGTACCTCCTTGAGATATGCC
>DASZHQ010000131.1:0-11940 GCA_035937715.1 Steroidobacteraceae bacterium
CGCACCGAGTTGCAGGTCGATGCGGCACGGCGCGCCTTCGGCGCCTACGAGTCACTGCAGATGCTGCGGGATGAACGCCTGCCGGCGCCCCTCGAGCGCTTTCCGCAGGAAGCGGTCGACGATGCGGCGGCGGATGCGACGCGGCGCGAGCTGCGCGCCGCCTACAATCGCGCGCTCGATGAGGTGGGGAGCGAGGCGTTGGCGGAGCTCAAGGCCTGGCCGGCGCGGCGCCAGGCGGCCACCGAAGCGACTTATACCTACACGGTGCGCGGGCGCGAGGTAACGGGCGAGAACTACACCGAGAGCCTGTCGCGCTCGCAGATCCCGAAGCTGGCGGTGCCGGGCATCAAGGACTGGGGCGAGCTGCTGCGTTTCATCCTCGGCGAAAACCTGCCCGGTCACTACCCTTACGCGGGCGGCGTCTATCCCTATCGGCGCGAGGAGGAGGATCCGACGCGCATGTTTGCCGGCGAGGGGGGGCCAGAGCGCACCAATCACCGCTTCCACTACCTCGCGCACGGTCACGGCCCGCGGCTGTCGACGGCGTTCGACTCCACCACGCTCTACGGCGAGGATCCGGACACGCGGCCGGACGTGTATGGCCGGACCGGCAACTCGGGGGTGTCGATCGCGACCCTCGATGACATGAAGAAGCTCTATTCGGGCTTCGATCTGTGCGATCCGGCGACGTCCGTGTCCATGACCATCAACGGCCCGGCGCCGATCATCCTGGCGATGTTCATGAACACCGCCATCGATCAGCAGGCCGAGCGCTACCTGCGCGGCGAAGGCGAGTGGCCCGCGGCCGAACAGAAGATCGCCTCGCTGCACGCCGCAAGTGCCGCACGCAGCGTGGCGCTGCCCGCCTACAAGGGTGCGCTGCCGCCGCACCACGACGGCTCGGGGCTCGGGCTCCTCGGGGTGAGCGGCGATCAGCTCCTCGAGCGCTCCGCCTACGAGCGCATTCGCGCACAGGCGCTGCAGGCGGTGCGCGGCACCGTCCAGGCCGACATCCTCAAGGAGGATCAGGCGCAGAACACCTGCATCTTCTCCACGGAGTTTGCGCTGCGGATGATGGGCGACGTGCAGCAGTACTTCATCGACGAGCGCGTGCGCAACTTCTACTCGGTGTCGATTTCCGGCTACCACATCGCCGAAGCCGGCGCCAACCCGCTCTCGCAGCTCGCCTTCACGCTCGCCAACGGCTTCACCATCGTCGAGTACTACCTGGCGCGCGGCATGAAGATCGATGACTTCGCGCCCAACCTGTCGTTCTTCTTCTCCAACGGCATGGACCCCGAGTACGTGGTCATCGGGCGTGTGGCGCGGCGCATCTGGGCGCGTGCCATGCGCGAGCGCTACCAGGCCGGCCCGCGCAGCCAGATGCTGAAGTACCACGTGCAGACTTCCGGCCGGAGCCTGCACGCCCAGGAGATCTCCTTCAATGACATCCGCACCACGCTGCAGGCGCTCTACGCGCTATTCGACAACTGCAACAGCCTGCATACGAATGCCTACGACGAGGCGCTCACCACACCCACCGAGGAGAGCGTGCGCCGCGCGGTCGCCATCCAGCTCATCATCAATCGCGAGCTCGGCCTCAACAAGATCCAGAACCCCTGGCAGGGTTCCTTCGCCATCGACTACCTGACGGACCTGGTTGAGGAAGCGGTCTACAAGGAGTTCGAAGCGCTCTCGGAGCGCGGCGGCGTACTCGGGGCGATGGAAACCATGTACCAGCGCGCCAAGATCCAGGAGGAATCGCTCTACTACGAGACCAAGAAACACGACGGCTCGCTGCCGATCGTCGGGGTCAACACTTTTCTGTCCGGCGCCGATGCCGCCGCCGAGCACAAGGGGACGCAGCTGATCCGCTCCAGCGAAGAGGAGAAGCAGGCTCAGGTCGCCGCGGTGCGCGCCTTCCAGGCGCGCAATGCGCAGCGCTCGCCGGCAGCGCTCGAGCGGCTGCAGCAGGCGGCCGCCCGCGACGCCAACGTGTTTGCCGAGCTCATGGAATGCGTCAAGGTCTGCTCGCTCGGGCAGATCTCGCGTGCGCTCTACCAGGTGGGCGGTCAGTATCGTCGCAACATGTGAGATCGGGTTCCCCCAGGGCGGCGAGCATCGCGGCGCGGGCGCGGTCGCGCAGCTGCGGCGCCGCCTGATCAGAGCCGTCGGCAGCCTGCAGCGGCGGCAGGATCTCCATCTCGATCGCTCCGGGCAGCGGCAGGGCGCCGCTCGGCGCCAGGGCGCGACGCGTGCCGCGCACTACCGCCGGCACCAGCGGGCACCCGGCGCGCGTCGCGGTAGCGAAGGCGCCGGTGTGGAACTTCAGCAGGCCCGGTCGGCGCGTGAACGTTCCCTCCGGGAAGAACACCAGCGAATGCCCCTGGGCGGCGTTGCGCAGCACCCGGCGTGCGTCGCTCGCGCCGCGCCGGCGATCGAAGCGCTCGACGAACTCCGAGCCCAGGCGCCGCAGTAGTGCTCCCGCCAACGGCACACGCGACATCTCGCGCTTGATGACGAAGCCAAAGCGCGCCGGGAGCGCGGCGGTGAGCACGATGCCGTCGAGGTAACTGGCGTGATTGCACACCACGACGCACTGGCCGGCGGGTATCCTTTCCGGGAACTTGAGCGTCAGCGGCATGCCGGCAAGGCGCAGGAAAGCGCGCGCTGCGCCGCGCGCTGCGGCGCGGCGCAGCGCCAGGCGCGGCAACAGCGCCAGCAGCGCCAGCGCGGCAAGGCCCACGACGAGAAATGCCAACAGCGTCCACAGGGCGTAGGCCAGACGCGCCGGGGCGAGTGCCGTGGCCCGCAGGATGGCGGCGGCTTGCTTCACGACGAGGCTAAAGCGGACATGACTGGAGCGGCTCCGAATCTGAAGTGTGAACCGGTTCTCTTTATGTTAATGCCGGATTGCAGATGTGAAGGTGGTCACGTCGATGGCGGGGCTGCGCTCACCATACTGCGTCAGCACCTTACCGGGAAACCGGGGCCAGCAGCGCATGAAGTGCGCGCGTGACGAGCTCAGGCTCCCAGCGAGACATGGTTTGTCCAATACCGCCATCGCCGTGACCGCCAACACCGATTCCGCAGATCCTGCGGTGTCCCGCTTTCTCGACGCGGTATGGATGGAGCGTGGCCTGTCGCCGAATACCCTGGCGGCCTACCGTGCCGACCTCACGGCACTCGCTCGCTGGCTCGTCGAGCGCAACGTATCGATCATGCGCACCTCGCGCGCGGACCTGCAGGACTTCATCGCCGCCCGGGTACGCGCCGGCGCCCGCCCGCGCTCGACCGCCCGCCAGCTGTCGAGCTTCCGGCGCTTCTTTCGCTATTACATGCGCGAGGGCGTCATCCGCGAGGATCCCACCGCGCAGATCGCGATGCCGAAGATCGGGCGCTCGCTGCCGCGCTCGCTGACCGAGGAGGAGGTCGAGGCGCTGCTCTCGGCCCCGGTGGTGAGCGATCCGCTCGGCAACCGCGACCGCACCATGCTCGAGGTCCTGTACGCCACGGGGCTGCGCGTCTCCGAGCTCGTAAACCTGCGCCAGAGCCAGATCAACCTGAATCAGGGCGTGATCCGCATCCTCGGCAAGGGCGATCGGGAACGGCTGATTCCCCTCGGCGAGGAGGCGATGCGCGCGCTCAAGGAATTCGGCAAGGGCGCTCGCGGCGAGATCCTGCTCGAGCGGCAGACCGATTACCTGTTCCCGACGCGGCGCGGCGATCGCATGACGCGCCAGGCTTTCTGGCACATCATCAAGCGCTACGCCCGCAAGGCGGGCATTGCCAAGCAGCTCTCCCCGCACACCCTGCGCCATGCCTTCGCCACCCACCTGCTCAATCACGGCGCGGACCTGCGCGTGGTGCAGATGCTGCTCGGGCACAGCGACCTGTCCACCACGCAGATCTATACGCACGTGGCGCGCGAGCGGCTGAAGGATCTGCACGCCCAGCATCATCCGCGCGGCTGAAGAGCGCGGCGTCCTGGCGCTCACCGCCGCTGCGCCCGCGTGCCATCTCGGACGCCGTGGTAGACTCCCGCGCCGTTTGCCACTTGCCTGAAGTCGAACCTCCGGCGGTCGCGCCGGTCCAAAAATCTATCCATACGAGCCGCGGACGCATTCATGGTTGCCAAGAGGTTGGTGGTGTTACTGGTGCTGTGCGCCACGGCGCAGGCGATTCCGGCGCAGCCGCCTCCGCCTCAGGGGGATCCGCGCGCCGCGATCGCGACTCACATCCCCGGCACACGGCCTGATGACCTGCGCGCCTCGCCAGTGCCTGGTGTCTACGAGCTGACGCGCGGCACCGACATCGCCTACGTGACCGCCGACGGCAAATACGTTTTCAGCGGCGACCTCTACGACCTCGCGAGCAACAACAATCTCACCGAACAGCACCGGCGCGAGCTGCGCGTCAAGCGGATCGCGGCCGTTCCCGAGAGCGAAATGCTGATCTTTGGCCCGCCGGCGCCGAAGTACACCGTCACCGTGTTCACGGACGTGGATTGCCCGTACTGCCGCAAGCTCCACAGTCAGATGGCCATGTACAACCATCTGGGAGTGCGGGTGCGTTACCTCCTTTATCCGCGCCAGGGCCCCAACACCGAGTCGTGGACGAAAGCGGAGCAGGTGTGGTGCTCCGGCGACCGCAACGATGCCTTGACCCGCGCCAAGCTCGGGCAGGAGCTCAAGGCCAAGCCCTGCCCCAACAACCCGGTGGTGCGCAGCTACGCGCTCGGCCAGGACTTCGCGCTGCAGGGAACACCCGCCATCATCCTGCCCGACGGCGAGCTGCTGCCGGGCTACGTCCCGCCGGATGTGCTGGTGCAGCATCTGAAGGACGCGGGCAAGTAGGGCCGCACGGCCCGGGCAGCTAGTGGACGCAAGCTGCGCGGTCAGGGCGCGGCTGCCGCAACAGCGGATCAAGCTCTCGCGGGCTCAGCGCTCGAGCAGCTTCAGCTTGTCGGGTTTGCCTTCCCACTCCTTGGCGTCGGCAGGCGCGTCCTTTTTCTCCGTGATGACCGGCCATTGCTTGGCGAGCTCGGCGTTCAACTCTTTGAAGTGCTCCTGTCCGGCGGGTAGTTCCTCTTCGGAGAAGATCGCCTCCACTGGACACTCCGGCTCGCACAGCGTGCAGTCGATGCACTCCTCCGGATCGATGGTGAGGAAATTCGGCCCCTCGTGGAAGCAGTCGACGGGGCAGACCTCCACGCAATCCATGTACTTGCACTTGATGCAGTTTTCAGTGACGACAAAAGTCATTCGGGGTCCTCAAAGGGAATGCCGCGCCGCACGGCGCTCGCGTCCGGTCGGCGCGCACCGCGAGCATTGTGCCATGACTCACGCGGTACGGGGGATCAGCCCCCGGGGGCGCGCCGCGGCGGCTGCTCGATGGAGGTGAAGTGATACGGCTCGGCGGCGGCCGCCTTGTCCTCCAGGTAACGGCGCAGCGCGAAGTCCGTGCTGCGGAAGGCAATGTCCGCCCAGGGAATGTCCGCAGGAGCCACCAGGGCCACTTCGAGACTCTCCGGGCCGGCCGCGTAGCGTGCCGCCGGCAGGGTCGCGCGGAAGAACACGTGTACCTGCTCGGCGTGCAGCACGTGCACGACCGCGAGCAACGAGCCGATGGTCACCTCGGCGAGCGCCTCTTCCTGCGACTCGCGCGCTGCCGCCTGCTGCAGCGTCTCGCCGTTTTCCATGAATCCCGCCGGCACCGTCCAGTAGCCGCGGCGCGGCTCGATCGCGCGGCGGCACAGGAGGATGCGGTCCTCGTGCTCGGGCACGCAGCCGACCACCAGTCGCGGGTTGCGATAGTGGATCCGGCCGCACGCCTGGCACACGTGCCGCGGCAGATGATCCCCCGCAGGGATACTCAGTCGCACCGGAGCGCCGCATTCTTCGCAGAATTTCATCATCGGCGGCGAGGATACGGGCGACGCCGCGGCTTGTCGACGCTGCGCAAGAAACGGAATGCGCGCGTCGCGGCTGCGCCTGCAAAATTGAGCCTGCGGCCGCCGCGCCCGGCGCCGTGTCAGTGCAGCAGCCCGAACACCGCCACACCGTTCTGCGTTCCCACGAACACCTTGCCGTCGGCGATGGTGGGCGTGATGAACTTGTTGCCGGCGCCGAACCCGTCCCGGCCGCCGGCAGCCTGGAGGCTGTTATACAGCTCGTGCGCCAGATTGCCGGCGTCGTAGGCGTGCAGTACCGCGGGGGTGGAGTTCTCATGAGCCCAGACAATGCCGTTGGCGCTCCCTTTTGCGGAAACCGCTGGCGCGCTTCCCGGATAGGGGAAGCTTCCAGCGCTCTGCGAGGAGGGGCTCGCCGCGAAGCGCGCACTCGCGGCGCTGAAGGCCAACAGGCTCCCGCCGCTCGGCCCGTAGTAGAGCGTGCCGTTGAACCACGCGGGAGTCGACGAGATGCCCCCGGCGAGGACGCCCGACAGCTGCTGCCAGATGTTGTTGGCCCCGGGGCTGAACCTGCCGAGGGAGTCACGGTCGACGACGTAGAGATTGGCGTCCTTGCCGGCACCGACCATGAGATGGCGCACCGTGCCGCCGGAGTCGGTGAGGTCCGGCAGCAGCAGCACGCCCCCCGAGCCGAGGTCCTCGTCCCTGGCCGACTCGTCCTCCTCGTTGAACATGGTGAAGTAATCCGCCACCGCGAGCGAGCTGCCGCCGCCGGTGGCGAGCTTCAGGAAGGAGTTGCCGTAATCACCCCTGTTCGGAAAGCCGTTGACATCGGGGGTCGTTTCGAAGACGCCGTTGCCAGTGAGCAGGTAGATGTTCCCGGCCGCATCCGCTGCCGGTCCGCCGCCGCTCATCCAGATGGCAGGCCCGGCGAGCGCGAACCCGTTGCCGGTGCCGTTCGGAGCCACGTTGAGCACGGCCGTCTGTGCGAGAGTCTTTTCGCTGTAGGCAATGATCCAGCCGGTATACGGCGCCTGGTCGCAGTGCGAAGTCCAGCTGGTATAGAGCGTGCCCTGCAACAGCAGGAGCGCTGCGCGTTCCGCGTACTGCCCGGGGTCGAAGGTGCGCGTGCCGCCGCCGGGGGCCAGATAGGCGGCGGTGATCTCCTTCGGTCCGCCTAACAGCTCGGCACCGGTGGTGACGTCGAGGGCGTGCAGGCGCTGGTGCTCGGCGCCAGCGTTGGACATGGCGACCAGGAAGATCGCGCCGTGCGCACCGGCGGAGCGATCGATGACCGGCGTGGCAGTCACCCCGATGACCGGCACCAGCTGGTCGCAGCCGTGCGGCCCGCTGGAGCTCTCTCCGGGGCCGAGCAGAGACACGTGCCAGAGGGTAGCACCGCTGTCGGCATCGAAGGCGTACACCGAGTCGTTCTCGGTGGCCACGAATACCACGTTGTGCTGCGCGCCGCCGACGGCGAGGCCCGAGAGGTACAGCGGCTGCGCGTCCACCTTGCCGTCGACCGAGAGCAGGCGCAGCAGCCCAAAGCTCGAGCAGTTGACGTTCGCAGGTGTCAGCACCGATTCGGTGAGGTTCTGCCCGGTGCGCGAGTGATCATTCTTGTAGGTCACCACGTCGGTGCGCTGGGTGGGTGGGGGCGGTGGGCCGCCCGGCGGGGGCGCTGGGCAAGCCGACGGGCTCGGGTTGGCCGGCGCGGCCGAGCCGCCGCCGCCACAGGCAGCGAGCAACAGGCAGAGGACGCAGCCGGGAGTTGAACGCATGGGCGATGTTCTGACACGCCAGTGGATGCCCGTGCAAGTCGTCGTGGAGCGACGGGGGGATCCAACCGCGCGTCATACCGGTGCGCCCAGATTGCGGCTCGGTGCCGGCGAGTCAGCCCGTAGACCAGAATTTATGGTGCCCGAGGTCGGAGTCGAACCGACACGCTTTTAAGGGCGGCGGATTTTCTTACCACTTCGGCTTTCGCGGCCCCGAGCAACAATACCGCTCGGGTTCGTGGTCTGGAGCACGCCTTCACCATAGCCTTCTAGGCAGTAGGTGCCCGCCGTCTGCTCTCTACACCTTCCTTCGCGCTTGCGAAGGCTTGGCTCGGCATCAGCTCGAGCAGGAACTGCTGAGGGCCTTCACCGAGTTTGACGGGCTTCACCCCGAGGATTTCTCCGCGAGGGCTCAAGTCGGTCGTCTGAGTCCGCTGCGTCTACCAATTCCGCCACTCGGGCATCGAGTGCGCAGGGGCAGTATAGGATTCCGCAAGCGGGAAAGGTACGGGAAAGCGGTGGGACGGCGCGACCTTTTGTCGACCTCGCGCATCTAAGAGTCCGTGACCCGACTGACGGATGTCGTCATCGCCGATGAGGTACTGACGCGGGCCCGCGCCGGGCGACCCTGCCGGAGCGGCCGGGGCCGGCGCGCCGGGAGCGCGACGGCAGGCACCTGGAAGGATCGCTGCAGCCATACGACGTGATGCCGCAACACGAGGTCCTCATCGTCGACGGCGATGCAACCTGACGGCTGCGGCACGCTGCCGGGGCGTTAGCGGCACAGTTCAGGGATCAAGGCGCGGCGCGTCGCGCGGCAGAGAGCGCTGCCCCAGCGTGTAACATGCGCGCGTGCGCCGCCAGGACTTCTCTTACGATTTTCCCACCGAGTTGATCGCCCAGGCGCCGCTCGCCGAGCGCTCCGCAGGTCGCATGCTGGTACTGGATGGGCCGACCGGAGCGCTCAGCGACGCCACCATACGCGAGCTGCCGGCGCATCTGCGCCGCGGCGACCTGCTGGTGCTCAACGACACGCGCGTCGTCGCCGCGCGCCTCATCGGCACCAAGCCCTCCGGCGGACGCGTTGAGATCTTTCTCGAGCGCGCGCTCGAGGGACAGCAGGCGCTCGCGCAGCTCTCCGCCAGCAAACCGATCCGCGCGGGGCTGGCAGTGGCAACCGCCGGCGGCGCGGTCCGTGTAATCGCGCCCGAGCAGCAGCTGTGGCGCATCCTGCTGCCGGGGCCGGCGCTCGAATTCTTTGAGCGCTTCGGCGAGGTGCCGTTGCCGCCGTACATACGGCGCCCGCCGCAGCCGGCCGACCGCGAACGATACCAGAGCATCTTTGCACGCCAACCGGGCGCGGTGGCGGCGCCGACTGCAAGCCTGCATTTTGACGCAGCGCTCCTCGCGGCGCTCGAGGAACGTGGCGTGAGTCGCGCGCTGGTCACGCTGCACGTCGGAGCCGGCACGTTTCAACCGGTGCGAAGCGACGACCTTGCCACACACGTCCTGCACGCCGAGCGAGCCTCGGTCGGTGCTGCGACCTGCGAGGCCATTGCCGGGGCGCGCGCGGCGAGTGGCCGCGTGGTCGCGGTGGGTACCACGGTGGTGCGCGCGCTCGAGTCAGCGGCCCTGGCGGTGGCCTCGCTTGCGCCGGGGGAACGGCCGCTTGAACTAGCGCTAGCGCCGGGGAAACGGCCGCTTGAACCAACGCTTGCGCCGTGGTCCGGTGAGACGCGCCTCTTCATCACGCCTGGCTTTCGCTTCCAGGTGACCGACGTGCTGCTGACCAACTTCCACCTGCCTGAGTCGACGCTTCTGATGTTGGTGTGCGCGTTTGCGGGGCACCGACAGGTGCTCGACGCCTACCGCCACGCTGTGCAGGCGCGCTATCGATTCTTCAGCTATGGCGATGCCATGCTACTGACGCGGGGATCCACTTGACGCCCGCATTCACCGTGCAGTCATGTGACGGCGCCGCCCGTGTCGGGCGGCTGGTGACGGCCCACGGGGTCGTGGAGACCCCGGCTTTCATGCCGGTCGGCACCTACGGCACAGTGAAGGCCATGACGCCCGAGGAGCTCGAGGGCCTCGGTGCGCAGATCATCCTCTCCAACACCTTTCACCTGATGCTGCGGCCGGGACCCGCAATCATCGCCGCGCACGGCGGCCTGCACCGCTTCATGCACTGGTCACATCCCATTCTCACCGACTCGGGCGGTTTCCAGGTGTTCAGCCTGAAGAGCCTGCGCCGCATCAGCGAGGAGGGCGTGCTCTTTCGCTCACCGGTCGACGGGCGCGAGGTGCGGCTGACGCCGGAGGACTCGATGGAGGTACAGCTCGCGCTGCACTCGGACATCGCCATGGCGCTCGATGACTGCACCGAGCATCCGGCGACCGAGGCGGAGGCCCGCACCTCCATGGAGCGCTCGATGCGTTGGGCGGCGCGCAGCCACGCACACTACTACCGCGCCGGCCCGCAGCCCTCCCCGGGAGGCCTCTTCGGGATCGTGCAGGGGGGCATGTACCCCGCGCTTCGTCTTGGTTCTCTCGAGGCGCTGCTGCGCCTCGACTGGCCGGGCCTGGCCATCGGCGGGCTCGCGGTCGGGGAGCCGGAGGAGGTGCGGCTCGAGGTGCTCGAGTCGCTCGTTCCCCACATGCCGGCCGGGCGGCCGCGTTACCTGATGGGGGTCGGGCGGCCCGAGGATATCGTGGCGGCGGTGATGCGTGGCATCGACCTGTTCGACTGTGTCATGCCGACGCGCCACGCCCGCAACGGACACCTGTTCACCTCGAGCGGCGTCATCAACATCCGCAACAGCGCCTTCGCCTCCGACCTCTTGCCCATCGACCCCGCCTGCGACTGTTACACTTGCCGCAACTTCAGCCGCGCTTACCTGCGCCACCTCGACCGCTGCAACGAGATCCTCGGCTCGCGGCTCAACACCCTCCACAACCTGCATTTCTACATCAACCTGCTGCGCTCGCTGCGCGTCGCCATCTCGGCCGGACGCCTCAGGGAGTGGGCCGGGGGATTCCTCGGCGCCCGGCGCGAGGGCGGTGCTGTGGCATAATGCCGCCCTTTTTCACTTCCGGGACGGCATACATGAATGGCTTGATTTCCGACGCCTGGGCGCAGGCCGCCCCCGGTGCACCCGGCGGGCAGTTTCAATTCGCGCTTCTCATGGCGGCGTTCATCGCACTGTTCTATTTCATGCTCATCCGCCCGCAGCAGAAGCGTGCCCGCGAGCACCAGGCGCTCATGTCGAAGCTCGCCGCCGGCGATGAGGTGGTGACGGGCGGCGGCCTGCTCGGTAAGGTCATCGAGGTGGGCGACACCTTCATCACGCTCGAAGTCGCCGACGGCGTGCGCGTCAAGGTGCAGAAGGTACAGATCACGCAGCTCATGCCCAAAGGGACGCTGAAGAGCGCCTGACGATGCTCGAGTACGCCCGCTGGAAGCACGTTCTCATTGCGGTGGTGCTGCTGCTGGCGCTGCTGTTTGCGCTGCCGAATTTCTTCGGCGAGGACCCGGCGCTGCAAGTGGCGCGCAAGGACCACAACCCTGTCGCCGCCGATGCCGAGCAGGCGCTGGAGGCATTTCTCAGGCAGCGCAACGTTCACTTCGTGAAGAGCTACATCGACAGCGGGCGGGTCATGGTGCGCTTCGCCAACGTGCCCGATCAGCTCGCCGCCCGCGACGCCGTCGAGGAGCAGTACAAGGGCACCTACATCACCGCGTTGTCGTTCGCGCCGCGCACACCCGAGGTGTTACGGATGCTGGGCCTGCGCCCCATGCCTCTGGGGCTGGACCTGCGCGGCGGTCTCTATCTGCTCTACCAGGTGGATGTGAACGCCGCGGTCAACCAGGCGCTCGAGGGCTACGCGCAGGACGCGCGCCGCGCTCTCGCCGCCGCCAACATCCCGGTGAAGGACGTGACCGCGGTCGGGGCGGGGAGCGATAAACCCTACTCGGTGCGTATCGTGCTGCCGCCCGACGCCGACCTGAAGGCGGGGCGCGACGCCCTGGCTGCGCCGCTGCAGGGGCTGTCGATCAGCGCCGAGAGCCTTGCCAGCGGTTCGGCCATCACCGCAACTCTGACCACCGCACAGATCCGCGAGCGCCAGGACTATGCCATCCAGCAGAACATCCAGACACTGCGCAACCGTGTGAACGAGCTGGGCGTGTCTGAGCCGATCGTGCAGCGTCAGGGAATCGATCGCATCAACGTGCAGCTGCCGGGTGTGCAG
>DASZHQ010000132.1:0-16823 GCA_035937715.1 Steroidobacteraceae bacterium
CGCGCGGTGGTGCCGCCGGCGCGCTGGCGGGCTCCTTCGGCGGCGCGAGTGGTGTAGGCGGAATGGCCGACATGAACGGCCGCATGAGCGCGGCAAGTGACGCCTCGCTCCGTGGCGGCTTCCCCCGGCGCGCTGTCGATCGCAGTGCGCGCACTGCCGCGACGGCCGGCGCCCGCGCCACCGGCGCAGCGCATACGGCCGCTCATGCCGGCGTCGAAAAAGGTGAGACGCTGGCACGCGAAGGCGTTGCGACCACTGCGAGCACCACGAGCGCGGCCGGCGGACAGGCCGCAGGCGCGGTCTCCGGAGGGGGCGGGCTCGGCGCCGGCGGCGGTGCGCTTGACGGTGCCTTCTCGGGCAGCGGCGGCGCCGACGGCGCGGCAAGCGTTACCCGCAATGACGCGGCAGGCGCTACCCGTAACGGTCAGCCGTCGAGCCACCCCGGCAAGATCGGCCACGACGGCGATGCCGCACCTGCAGCGCACAGCTACGGCGCGGGCGGCAACGGCCAGCTGCAGCAGAGCTCGGGCATCGCAGCGAACGATGTCTCGGCGTCTGCCTCTGCGGATGCGCAAGCGAGCGCCTCCGCTTCGCACTAGCCGCAAGCGGGCCTCAGGCGGCGGGCTCAAGGGCCCGCCGCCTTTTTCCGTCAAGATCCGGGTAGGCGCCGCTGTGTAATCAGGCGAGAATCCCGCCGTGGCGGCCCGCAGAAAAATCCCGCGGCGTATCCTCGTGATCGATGTCGGCGGCATGCACGTGAAGCTTCGCGTCGGTGCGCATGGCACCATCCAGAAATTCGTCTCCGGACCGAAGCTGACACCCGCGCGCATGATGCGCCAGATTCACAAGCTCACGCGCAACCTTCCTTATGCTGCGGTTTCAATCGGCTACCCCGGCATGGTGTTCCGCGGCAAGATCGCCGCCGAGCCCTACAACCTCGGCAAGGGATGGGTCGGTTACGATTTTGCCCGCGCCTTCGGCAAACCGGTGCGCCTGATCAACGACGCCGCCATGCAGGCGATCGGCAGTTACAACGGCGGCCGCATGCTGTTTCTCGGGCTCGGCACCGGGCTGGGTGCGACCCTCATCATCGACGGTGTGGTCGAGCCCACCGAGATCGGGCACATGCTCTACAAACACGGCCGCACCTTCGAGGACTTTGTCGGCGAGCGCGGCCGCGAGCGCCTCGGCAACAAGAAATGGCGCAAGGAGGTTGATCAGGTGGTAGGGACCCTCAAGGCGGCCTTCGAAGCAGACTATGTGGTGCTCGGTGGCGGCAACGCCGTGCGCCTGAAGACACTGCCGCGGAAGGCGCGACTGGGGGACAATCGCAACGCCTTCGTCGGCGGGCTGCGCCTGTGGCGCGAGGGCGCGTACCGGCTCCCGCCCGGCGCCGAGGCGGCACAGCGGCGCGCGCGCCGCAAGCGATGACCGCCGCCCCGGGCGCTCCCGGACTTCCCCCGACCTGGAGCAGCAGCAACAAGGAGATGGTCGGCTGCGCGCTGGGCTCCTCGCGGTTGTGGTTCACCATCGGCGGCGGCATCATCAACGAGGTCTATTACCCGCGCGTCGACATCCCGCAGATCCGCGACCTCGGCTTGATCGTGAGCGACCGCGCCGGATTCTGGGTGGAGGTCAAGCGCCTATGGCAGCACACCGTGCAGCTCGCCGCCCCCGGGGCGCCGGCGGTGCGCATCGTTCACCGCCACGCGCGCTTCGAGCTGACGCTGCGCGTGACACCGTGCAAACACCGCGACGTATTGCTCATCGACGTGAGCCTCAGCGGCGATGCCGCGCTGCGGCCCTACGCGCTGCTGGCGCCGCACCTGGGCGGCACCGGCACCCACAACCGCGCCACGGTCGCAGCCTATCGCGGACGCCGCCTGCTGTGGGCCGAGCAGGGGCCGTTCGCGCTGGCACTGGCGGCGGTCGACTCGCAGCAGCAGGACGCCTTCGGCCGCGCGAGCGCCGGCTTCGTCGGCAGCAGCGATGGCTGGCAGGATTTCGCGCGCAACGGCGCGGCGAGCTGGGAATACGACTCGGCAGGTCCGGGCAACGTCGCGTTGATGGGCGAGCTCCCACGGCAGGCGGTGCTGGCGCTCGCTTTCGGCAGCAGTCCGGAATCTGCCGCCACGCTCGGACTCAGCGCGCTTACGGAGCCGTTCGCGGTCTCGTGGGAGAGGCAGCTGACGGCCTGGACGCGCTGGCACGCGCACTGCGCGCCCCAGGACGCGCTGTGCGCGGACCTGCCGCGGGAGTGTGCGGAGCAGGTGCGCATTTCCACCATGGTGCTGCGCGTGCATCAGGACAAGACCTACCCCGGCGCGATGGTGGCCTCACTCAGCGTGCCGTGGGGAAACACACGCGAAGACCGCGCGGGGTATCACCTCGTATGGCCGCGCGACCTGGTCGAGAGCGCCGGGGCGCTGCTCGCGGTGGGCGCGACGCACGAGGCGCGCGACACACTGCGCTACCTGCTCGCCACGCAGCACGCCGACGGCCACTGGAACCAGAATCAGTGGCTCGGCGGCAAGGGCTACTGGATGGGAGTGCAGCTCGATGAGACGGCGTTCCCGGTGCTGCTGGCGGTGGCACTTGATGAGCGCGGCGCACTCGAGGGCACGGAAGTTGCCGACATGATCCGCCGCGCGTTGGGGTTCCTGGTGCGGCACGGTCCGGTGAGCGACCAGGACCGCTGGGAGGAGGATGCGGGTCTTAACACCTTCACGCTCGCCGTATGCATCTCCGCCCTCGTGGCCGGCGCCCCTTACCTGCCGTCCGACGGCCGCGAGCTGGCATTGGCCTTCGCTGATTACTGGAACGCGAAGCTCGAGGACTGGACCGCGGTGCGCGACGTGCCACTCGCACGCCGCTACGCGGTGCCCGGCTACTACGTGCGCGTCGCCCCGGCGGAGGTGCTCAATGACGACCGCCGCGCGCCCGAGGGCGTGGTGCCGATCAGGAACCTGACGAAGGATCCGAACCTGCCGGCGAGCGCGCAGGTGGGCGTCGACTTTCTGCAGCTCGTGCGCTTTGGGCTGCGCCGCGCGGACGACCCGCTGATCGTGGCGAGCGTCAAGGTGGCCGATGCGCTGTTGAAAGTCGATACACCCTCGGGCCCTTGTTGGCACCGCTACAACGAAGACGGCTACGGCGAGCACGACGACGGTAGCGCCTACGACGGCACCGGGCGCGGGCGCGCGTGGCCCTTGCTCACTGGCGAGCGCGGACACTACGAGCTCTGCGCAGGACGCGACCCGCTGCCCTACCTCCTGGCAATGACGCGCATGGCTTCCGCAGGGGGCATGCTGCCCGAGCAGGTGTGGGACAGTGCGCCCATCCCCGCGCGTGCGCTCGCACCTGGCCGTCCCACAGGCGCGGCCATGCCACTGGTATGGACACACGCCGAGTACCTGAAGCTTGCCGCCTCGCGTGCGCTAAAGCGTCCCTTCGACCGGCCGACGGCTGTGTGGCAGCGTTACCGCGGTGAGCGTCCGGCGCTCACACGCGTCATCTGGTGTGAGCCGGCGCCCGCCTCGGAGGTGCCCGAAGGCTGTGCGCTCACGATCGCGTTGCCGGAAGCAGGCGCAGTGCGCTGGGGGCTCGACGGCTGGCAGGATGTGCGGGAGCAGGAAACCTCTCCCAACGGCCTCGGTCTGCATCTGCTGCAGATCGATACGCCGCGGCTGCGCGCCGGCCGCTACCTCGATCTGACGTACCGCTTTGGGGCCCGATGGGTCGGGCGGGACTTCCGCATCCGGGTTGCGCCGCGGCCCGAGCCGTCCGGCTAAAGGGCGCGCATGCCGTTCACGCTCGCGCATCCGGCGGCTGTCCTGCCATTGAGTGGCTTCAGATACCTGCGTACCGCGCCCCTCATCATCGGGGCGATGGTCCCGGACTCTCCCTACTACGTGCCCGGCAATCTCGCCCGCTACGCGGTTGGCACTCACGGTTTCATCGGCTCGTTCACGAGCGACCTGGCGCTCGGGTACGCAGCGCTCGCCGCGGTATTTCTGCTGCGCCGGCCGCTCACGGCATTGCTGTCCGCGCGCGCGCGCGGGTTGTGCCTTGCCGCGCTCGCACCCTTCAGCCGCCGCCCGCTCGAGTGGGCGCTGGCACCACTTTCCATCCTGCTCGGCGTGTGGACGCACCTGCTGTGGGACTCGTTCACGCACACCGACGGCTGGACGGTGCACCGGATCACGGCGCTCAGCGCGCCGGTGACCTTGGGGCCCTACACCGGCACGGTCTGCCACGTGCTGCAGTACCTGAGCTCGGTGTTCGGACTGACAGTGATGGGATTGTGGTACGCGCGGCTACCCGCGCCGCCCGCCGCGCGGGCCGGCGGGCAGGCCGCGCACTCCCCGGCGGGGCCGGTGCTGCTGCTGGCGGCCTCCGCGGCAATCCTCATCGGGAGCGTGCAGGCGACGGAGTACTTCACTCACGCGTACAGCGTCTACCGGGCGCTCACCATACTCCTCACCCACAGCATTGCCTGGTTCGCGGCGTTGTACCTGTTAGGCGGAATCATCGTCACCCTGCAGCAGGCGCATGAGCGCGCTTGATGGCTATGGCGCATGAGCGGCGCCGCACACGTTGCGCTGCCGGCCGGGCTCTAAGGCGGTGTGCCGAATTCCATAGCCCAGTACACCCCCTTGTTGTCGTGCGGATTGACGGCAAACGCCACTCCCGTCTGCCGGAACAGGGGGTCCATGAGGTTCGCGCAGTGTTCAGGACTGTGCAGCCAGCCGTCGACGACCTCCTCGGCCGTCATGATCCCGCTGGCGAGGTTTTCGCCCACTTCGCTCCAGCGGTAGCCACTGCGGGTAATCCGCGCCTCGGGCGAGCTGCCGTCACGGCCGGTGTGCCGCATGTAGCCATAGAGCGCCATCTGCTGCGCGTAGCTCAGTGCGACATGCGCCAGCGTCGTGTTCAGCACCAGCGGGGGTACCGCTGCGAAAGGCGTGGGACCACAGCGACGCGCGTGCGCGCGCGCCTGGTTGGTCAGCTGCAGCACCCGGCGGCTGATGGTGCCCTGATCGTGCGGCGCCGGCGGCCGGAAAGGCTCGGCGAGTGCGATCCACACATCGCTCCCCCGGCGCCAGGCGCCGATTTCCCGGAAGGCGGGGTTGGCGAGTTGTCGGCAGTATTGCCGGGCGATGAGGCCTTCGATGTCGCCGCTCGGCGGCACATGCGAAATGCTGACCGAGAAAGAGCTCACCGCGTGATAGTTGGCGAACAGCTGGGCCGTGCGCAGGTCCGTTCCCTGCGACAGCCGATGCGCGACTTCGTCCAGCCGGGCGCTCTCGCGCAGCGGCGCCACGCCGCGCGGCTGATCGCCGCAGCCGCCATCGCGCACGGCGTTGACGGCGTCGATGATGTCGGCGGCGGCCGACGCCGGCGCGAACAGCGCGAGCCACGGGAGCCACCAGAGGTGGCATCTGCTGCGCAGGTCGGTCATTGTTCCTCCATGACCACGGCCGGCTGGGATGCGGAGCAATTTACAACCACGGGGTGGCCGTGGCGAACGGGGAACTCGTTCCGGCTGCTCGATGGAGGCGCGGAGTTCTTCCCGCGCATGCTGGCGGCCATCGATGCAGCGAGCGAGTCAGTGCTGCTCGAGATGTACCTGGTTCGCTCCAGCGTCATTGCTACGCGCTTCTTCGCCGCGCTCGCCGAAGCGGTGCGACGCGGCGCACGCGTGTGCGTCATTTTCGACGGGTTTGGCGCGCTCGGGCTCGCGCGTGCGGATCGGCGGCGCCTGCTACAGGCGGGCGTGGAGCTGCGCTTCTTCAACCCGCTGCGCCTCGGAAAACGACTTGCCAACCTGTTGCGTGACCATCGCAAGCTCCTCGTCTGCGACGGATGCACGGCGTTCGTCGGCGGCGCGGGACTTACCGACGATTTCGCTCCCGGTGGGCGCCGCGGTCCGTGGCGCGAGCTCATGGTCGAGATCGAAGGTGCGGTGGTTGCCGACTGGCAGCGCGCTTTCGCGCGCACCTGGCGCCGTTGCGGCCCGGAGCTCGGCTTGCACGCGCCGCACGGCTGCGCACCGCGCGCCGATGGCGCCGCCGGCCGCCTGTCGCTCTCGGAGGCGCGCCAGCGCTCGGTGCTCGCCAGTGGCGTGATCCGCCGCATCGACAGTGCCGCCCGGCGCGCCTGGATCATGAGCGCCTATTTTGTGCCCTCGCGGCGCTTCCGCAAAGTGCTGCGGCGTGCGGCACGCCGCGGGGTCGATGTGCGGCTGCTCATGCCCGGGGCCCGGACCGATCATCCCTGGGTGCGCCAAGCGGCGCGGCGCTTCTACGGCAAGATGCTGCGTAATGGCGTGCAGATTTTCGAGTACCAACCGCACATGCTGCACGCGAAGGCAATCCTGTGTGATGACTGGGTGTCGATCGGCTCGAGCAACCTGGATCGCTGGAGCCTGCGCTGGAATCTCGAGGCCAACCAGGAGGTCGCGGACCCGGGCTTCGCCGACGCCATGGCGGCGCTTTTCGAGCGTGATTTTGCCGTGTCGCGCGCCCTGAGCCGCCGTTACTGGCGCCAGCGCGCCTGGCTCGATCGGCTGCGCGAAAGCATTGCCGGCGTGCTCGATCGCCAGCTCGACCGCTGGCGCGGGCCGCGGCGCCCTTAGGGTGAGCCCTCGGGCGAGAGCGTCTGCGCCGGCGGGAGCGCGAAAAACAACTCCGTGGTACGCACGAACGCCAGCAGAAACGGCGCCATCACGCGCATCTGCGTGCGGTGGGCCTTGAGCGCGGCGAGCTTGCGGTCTTCCTCGGCGGGCTCGAGCGTGAATGAGGACAGCGCGAGTCCGCGACCGAGCGGCGGAGCGGTGAGCGGCACACCCGGAAGCAGATCGCGCGGGCTCGGCCAGTCCTCCCCGCCGTGCACGATCCAGTAATGCACCAGCGGGAGGCTCCTGCGGCGGGCGCTCACGGCGATCGTGAGGAGGCCTGCCGCGCGATGGTCCGGATGCGTGTCCAACGGGCTCGGCGCGAGGATGAGCGTCGGCTGTACCCGATCGAGCACGGAGGAGAAGTCGCGTTCGAGGCTCTCACCCGTGTACGGATGACCGGGAAACAGCGCGTCGGCGTAGGGGACCGCCGCCGCAGCGGTGTAGGGAGAGCTGTACGGCGCGGTGCGATGCTCAGCGAGCAGACTCTGCACGCCGGCGTCGGGATAACCGAGGAACAGCTGCCCGCTCGGGCGCACGCCCAGGAGCGCCGTCGCGGTGCGCGCCTCGGCCATGCGCTCGCTGCCGAGCCGGCGGGCCGGCTCCACGTCGCCGAAGAGAATTCTCTCGATCGCCGACAGCTCGAGCCGCTCCGCATCCCCGCTCGTGATCCACACGACGCTCACGCGCCCGCCGCCGCTCAGCACGCGCTGGATGACGCCGGCGCAGCACAGCGTCTCATCGTCCGGGTGCGGCGCGACCACCAGGAGCGCGGTGGCGGCGTCGATACGCGGCAGCGCCGCGGTGTCGACGGCCGGCACCGCCGCACCGGCCGCATGGGGCGCTTCTGCGCCGCCCGCCCGCGCCCCGCAGGCAACGATGCCCGCCGCCGTCATCACGGCGGCGGCGGTTGGTAGCAGCCGGCGCATGGACGTGAGTTTCGCATGCCGCGCACGGTTTTCGTTAGAGTGCTCACCTGTCCGCTTGTACGGACGGTTGTCTGGCTCGACGAGGAGTGCCCGGTGCGAACGCCGCCTTTGGCTTATCACGATCCGAAGTTCATCGACTCGGAGGACGGCCGCCCGGTGCGCATCGTCTCCGAGTACCTGGCGCCGCTGCGCAGCTTCAGCGCGGCGGGTATCAGCGCGACAGTTGTGTTTTTCGGCTCGGCGCGGCTGCGCGCGGATCAGCCGCTCGGGCACTATCTTGCAGAGGCCACCGAGCTGGCGCGGCTTGTGACCGAGTGGAGTCGCGCGCTCTGCGGGGAGCGCCTGGTGATCTGCTCGGGGGGCGGGCCGGGCATCATGGAGGCGGCCAACCGCGGCGCCGCGCTCGCCGGCGGGCGCAGCATCGGCCTCAACATCGGACTGCCGCAGGAGCAGCGCCCCAATCCCTACATCACCCCGGAGCTCAGCTTCCAATTTCACTACTTCTTCATGCGCAAGCTGTGGTTCGCGCACCTGGCCCACGCCCTGGTCGCATTCCCGGGCGGTTTCGGCACGCTCGATGAGCTGTTCGAGATCCTGACCCTGGCCCAGACGCACAAGCTCGACCGCTCAATCCCGGTCTTTCTGTACGGCTCGGCCTTCTGGAAGGAAGTAGTTGATTTCGATGCCCTGGTGCGCCACGGCACCGTTGCGCCCGAGGACCTGACGCTGTTTGAGTTCGTGGACGAGCCGCGCCACACCTTCGAGCTGCTGAAGCGGCGCATCGAGTCAACGCCCGCGGCGCCGCCGCGGCTGTCGTTCGCGCGCTCGCGTCATCCCGGCGACGCCTGAATACGGCCTCCTGACAGCGCAGCTCCCGCAGGGCTCGCCATCGCCGCGGGCCCGCGCGGCGGCACACATTGCCGCGGCATGCTCAGCTCACAGCACCCGCAACGCCGGATCGACTTCGGCCGCCCAGGCGAGCAGCCCGCCCTCGAGGTTCGCAGGGGCAGCGATGTTCGCGCGCAGCGCAATCTGGCAGGCGGCGAGGCTGCGTCCGCCGCTACGACAGATGAACACCGGCGCGGCGTGCGGCGCGATCTGCGCTACGCGCTGCGGCAGCTCCCCGAGCGGGATGTTGATCGAGCCAGGCAGATGCCCGGCGCTGAACTCCGGCACCTCGCGTACGTCGATGAGCAGCGGTGCCTCACCCCGCGCCCCGCTCAACAACTCGCGCAGCGCCGCGGCGCTCAGGCGGCGCACCTCGCCGGACGCTGTGTCCGAGCGCGGGGGTTGCGCATCGCGCGGCTCGGTAATGGTTGGCGCGTCCCCGCACACGGCGCAATCGGCGCGGCGCGTGACACGGAACTCGCTGAAGCGCATCTCGAGCGCATCGTACGTCAGCAGCCGTCCCGTCAGCGGCTCGCCGGCGCCGGTGATGAGCTTGATGGCCTCGGTCGCCTGCAGCGTGCCGAGCACGCCGGGCAGCACGCCGAGCACGCCTGCCTCCGCGCAGTTGGCCACCATGCCGTCGAGGGCCTGCCCGAATACGCAGCGATAGCACGGACCGCGCCCGGGCACGTAGGTCATCAGCTGCCCCTCGAAGCGGTGGATCGCCGCAGTTACCAGCGGCAGTCCGAAAATGACGCAGGCATCGTTGATGAGGTAGCGCGTCGAGAGGCGGTCGGTGCCGTCGAGCACCAGGTCGTACAGGGTGAATATCTCGCGCACGTTGGCGGCCCGGAGCTCGAGTGCGTGTGCGACGACACGAATTTCGGGATTCAGTCGCGCCAGCCGCTCGCGTCCGGCCTCCGCCTTGGAGCGCGTAACAACACCGGTGTCGAACAGTACCTGGCGCTGCAGGTTGGACAGATCGACGCGGTCGTTGTCGAGGAGTCCGAGCGTGCCGCAACCGGCCGCCGCCAGATACAGTGCCGCCGGGGAGCCTAAGCCCCCGGCGCCGATGATGAGCACGCGCGCCGCCTTGAGCTTCTCCTGCCCGGCCGTGCCGATCTCGGCGAGCGCCAGATGGCGCTGGTAGCGCTCGCGTTCGCTCGTCGAGAGAGTCATCGTCTCATCCTCCGGAGAGCGCGCAGATCAGGTGTAGCGTATCGCCGTCGCTCACCGCCGAGCCACAATGTGCCAGCCATGCAAGGAGGATCCTCGCCGCGGCCGCGCGCTGTCAACGCCGCTGCGCCCTTCGCCGCCGCGGGCCCTGTGGCGGTATGCTTCGTCGGCGGCCGCCGGGTCGTGCCAGGGGAGTCACCGTGGATCGAATCGCGCGCCTCCGACTCATGTGGATGCTGCTCGTTACCGCAGGTCTTGCCGCCACGGCGGCGCCGGCCCGGCCACCGGCGGCCCAGCCCGTGCCGGCGCGGCACCCGGCGGATGCCCGGTTCGCGGTGCTCGAGCGCGAGTATGTCCTCTACGTGCTGCAGCAGTTCCCGGTGGTGGCGACTTACCTCGGTGGCGCCGCCTTCGATCCACAGCTCGCCCGCGTCGACGGCACGCTGCGTGACTACTCGCCCGAGGCGCTGCAGAAGGAGGACGCGCGCCTCGCCGAGTTCCGTGCGCGCTTCGCCGCGCTGGCGCCTGCGGGGCTGTCGGGGCGACGGCGCATCGACCGCTCGGTGGCACTCGCCGAGATCGCCTTCCTCGTGCACCAGCACGAGGTGCGGCGTCACCAGCAGCGCTCGCTCGATTCCTACGTCGATGAGCCGTTCCGGGGTGTTGACTGGCAGATCCAGGGCATGACCCCGACGGGCGCGGCCGGCTACGGAAACGACGCGGAGTGGCAGGCGGTGATCGCGCGTGCCCGCGCGGTCGCGGCGTATCTCACGCGGGCGGAGCGGCAGCTGGCAGCCGGCGTCGCGGCGCACAACACGCCCGACTGGCGCGTGCTGAGGGCCTATGGCCTGCAGAGCACGCTCGCCGATGCCGAGTATTTCAGCAAGACGCTGCCGCAGATTGCCGCGGGCGGGATCGGCTCCCCGCAGCGCGAGGCGCTGCTGGGCGACATACAGGCCGCGGGGAACGAGGCGGCTGCCGCGTACCGCCACCTGCGCGATTTCGTGACGGCCACGTTCTTCGACAACCCGCAGGCCGAAGGCAACGCAGCGCTGAAGCCCGAATATCGCGCCGATCACTTCGCCTTCGGCGAGACCGAGTACGACTGGGCGCTGCACCACAATCTGCGCCTCAACGGCACAACCGGCGAGCTGTTTGCGGCCTCGTGGCCCGTGGTTGAGGACACACGGGCCGCCATGGTGACGCTCGCCCGCGAGATCGCGGCCGCGCGCAAGTGGCCGGCCGGCGCGGACGGTCCCGCGACCGTGCGGGCGGTTTTCGCGCAGCTCAGCCAGAATGCACCGCACACCGATGCGGAAATGCTGGAGGGCTACCGCCGCACCGCCGAGCGGCTTGTGGCATACGGGCGCGCGACGGGCCTGTTCGAGGTGCCGCAGGACTACAGCCTGGAGGTTACGGTCACACCGCCGCCACTGCGCGCATCAATAGAAGGTGCCGCGTACTACCCGGCTCCGCCGTTCAAGAAGAGCGGGGTCGGGCGTTTCTACGTAACCCCCACGGGCGATGATGTCGCCGTGCTGCGCGGCGAACACAACTACGCGGCGATGCCCGACCTCGCCGGGCACGAGGGCTTCCCCGGGCACGACTGGCACTACAAGGTCATGACGCAGTACCGGGAGCAGATCTCTCCGGTGCGCTGGCTTACGCCCGGCGCGGTGGAGGATTCCTCGTCCATGTGGCAGGACTCGATGGCAGCCGAGGGCTGGGCGTTGTATTCGGAAGCGCTGCTCGCGGAAGCGGCGCCGGGTGCCCCGAACGGCTTCTACACCCCGGAGGAGCACCTGTATCAGCTGCGCGGCAGGCTCTACCGGGACCTGCGGGTACGCATCGACACCGGCATCCACGCCGGGCGCCTTTCATTCGAAGACGCGGTCACGCTTTTCTCGGAAGTGGTCGACTTCCTGCCCGGCTCCTGCCAGGACGCCGCGGCGCTCAAAGTCGATACCAAGCACACGAGCTGCACCGGGGCACGCGAGGCGGTGACGCGCTACTCGAAGTGGCCGACGCAGGCGATCACCTACCGCCTCGGCAAGGAGCAAATCCTCGAGCTACGCAGGCGAGCGCAGGCGACGCTCGGCGCACGCTTCTCCGCCAGAGGCTTCCACCTGGAATTCATGAAGCAGGGCACCATCCCGGCAGGCTATTTCGGCGAGGAGCTGCTGCGCGCGCTGCGTGCCGCGCCACCTTGAAGGTGCACGCCGACCCGCGCCGCACGCCCTCGACGAGCGGCGCGTTGCACGGGGCGGTGCGAGACTTCAGGCAGGCGCGGGCTGGCAGATGAACAGGTGGGCCGGCAGCACGTTGAGCGGCTCGAACCTGCGCTTCACGTAGC
The DNA here is from genome assembly GCA_035937715.1 of Steroidobacteraceae bacterium. GTDB lineage: Bacteria > Pseudomonadota > Gammaproteobacteria > Steroidobacterales > Steroidobacteraceae > 13-2-20CM-66-19. The sequence continues at coordinate 12,023 of DASZHQ010000132.1, forward strand.
CGAATATCCGCTTCAGGTCCTGCAGCACGCGCGTCGAGAACTGGTACACGAGGAACGCGCCGCTCGGCTCGAGCACGTCGCGCGTGTTGCGCAGGATGCGTTCACGCACGGGCGCCGGGATGGTGCTGAAGGGGATGCCGGAGATGATGTAGTCGGCGCGCTGGTAACCGAAGCGGCACAGAATGTCGTGCACCGAGACGGCGGAACCCTCCACCACGTGCAGGCGGCGGTCTGTGATCGAGCCACGCAGGTAACTCACGAAGTCCGGGTTCATTTCGATGGCGATGAGCGCGGCATCCGGACGCATGCGGCGCAGCACCTCGGCGGTGATGCCGCCCACACCCGGGCCGTACTCAACGATCACCCGCGCGCGCCCCCAGTTGATCGGCTCGAGCAGCTGCTTGATGAGGAAACGAGAGCTCGGCACGATCGAGCCGAGCATGCGCGGGTGACGGAAGAAATTGCGCGCGAACAGCAGCGCGTTGCCGCTCGGCCGAAGTGACTCTGCAGGATTGTTATGCACGTTTTAGCCCCGCGCGGATACTCGCTACTCTATATCAATAATCGCCGGCCGATACCACATCGGATCGGGCCGCCTAACTCCCGCATCACGGGTGCGGTGCGTCACGGCTCAGCCGGAACGCCTCGCTTCAAGCCCGAGCTTGCACAGCTCGGCCACCAGGCGGTCGCGGTGCTCGCCCTGGATCTCGATCACGCCATGCTTCACGGCGCCGCCGGCACCGCACAATCTCTTCAGCCGCGCCGCGAGCTGCTCGAGCTGCGCCGCGTCGACGTTCAGCCCACTGACGACAGAGACCACCTTCCCACCGCGGCCTGCGACCTCGCGGCCGACACGCACGCGCCCCTTACCCTTTAAGGCAACGGGGGCTGCGTTATGTTCCGTAACGCGAGCCCCTGGGATGCGCGCCGCGTCCCGCAGCACGACGCCGCGAAAGGTATGCCTGGGCCTTGTCGTAGTGTTACCCGTGTGAGGCGACTACAATCCTGCCGAATTCGCACCCGCCCCTGCAAGAGGCACTCCCATGACCCCACGGTCGCGCTTGCATGTTCCCGCGCCGCCGGCACGGCCCGGGCAGGAACCTGACTTCAGCTACGTGCAGCTCTCCCCGGCGGGGGCGGTCAATCGTCCCGACGTGACCGCATCGGCGCGCGAGTTCGAGAGCCTGTCTCTCGAGCTGGTGCGTGTCCTGGGCGACGATCACCTCGCAGTAGGCCCGTGGAACCCGCACCTCGAGCCGCAGGAGCTGCAGGTGGCGCTGCGACATATGCTGCTGACGCGGCTGTTCGACGACCGCATGCAGAAGATCCAGCGCCAGGGCCGCATCTCCTTTTATATCAAGTCGAGCGGCGAGGAAGCGGTCGCGGTTGCCGCCGGCATGGCCCTGCAGCCGGGCGATATGCTCTTCCCGTCTTATCGCCAGCAGGGGCTGCACGTGGTGCGCGGCCGCAATCTGGTGGAGCTCATGTGCCAGTGCCTGTCGAACACGCGTGACATGTGCAAGGGCCGGCAGATGCCCATCATGTACCACTGGGGCAAGGGCAATATCTTCTCCATCTCCGGCAACCTTGCGACGCAATTTCCGCAGGCGGTGGGCTGGGCGATGGCCGCCGCCATCAAGGGCGAGGACCGCATCGCCGCCAGCTGGATCGGGGAGGGCTCGAGCGCGGAAGCGGACTTCCATTACGCCATGACCTTCGCCGCGGTTTACCAGGCGCCGGTCATCCTCAACCTGGTCAACAACCAGTGGGCGATCTCCACCTTCCAGGGGTTCGCGGCCGGCGAGCACCAGACCTTCGCGCAGCGCGGCCCCGGCTACGGCATTCCGGGGATTCGCGTCGACGGCAACGATTTCCTTGCCGTGCACGCCGTCACCCAATGGGCCGCGCAGCGCGCGCGCCAGAGCGGCGGCCCCACCCTCATCGAGCACGTGACGTATCGCGCCGGCGCGCACTCCACGAGCGACGATCCTTCGCGTTATCGCCCGAAGGAAGAATGGCGCGCCTGGCCGCTCGGGGATCCGATCACGCGCCTGAAGCAGCACCTGATCACGCTCGGGGAGTGGTCGGAGGCGCGCCATGCCCAGCTCGAGAAGGAGCTCGACGCGCATGTCAGTGCCTGCTGGAAGGAAGCCGAGTCCTACGGCACGCTCACCAGCGGCCCGTTCCTCGACCCGCTCACCATGTTCGAGGATGTCTTCCGGGACATGCCGCCGAATCTGCAGCGCGAGCGCGAGGAGATGCGCGCCCTGCTCGGCGCGCAGCGCAGCGCGACAGCGGCGGTGCCGGCGGAGGGCGGGCACGAGACACCATCGGTAGCGCACGAGGGCTGAAGCCAATGGCGCGCATGAACATGGTGCAGGCGCTCAATTCCGCGATGGACGTGATGCTCGGCCGCGATCCGCGCGTGGTGATCCTCGGCGAGGACGTCGGCTACTTCGGCGGCGTGTTCCGCGTGACCGATGGGCTGCAGCGCAAATACGGCGAGCATCGCGTGCTCGACACGCCGATCGCCGAGGGCGGCATCATCGCGGCCGCCATCGGCATGGGCGTCAACGGACTGAAGCCGGTCGCGGAGATCCAGTTCGCCGACTACATCTACCCGGGTTTCGACCAGGTGGTGAGCGAGCTGGCACGCATTCGCTACCGCTCAGCCAGCGAATTCCACGTGCCGGTCACCATCCGCACACCCTGCGGTGGCGGCATCCGCGGCGGCCAGACCCACTCACAGAGCCCGGAGGCGATCTTCGCGCACGTGTGCGGCATCAAGGTGGTCATGCCCTCCAACCCCTATGATGCCAAGGGCCTGCTGATCAGCGCGATCGAGGACGAGGACCCCGTGGTGTTCTTCGAGCCCAAGCGCATCTACAACGGCCCCTTCGACGGTGATCCGCACAAGCCGGCCGTCCCCTGGAGCTCGCACCCGCGCGGTGAGGTGCCCGACGGCCATTACTCGGTGCCGATCGGCCGCGCCGAGGTGGTGCGCGAGGGTCACGACCTCACGGTCATCACCTACGGCACGCTGGTGCACGTGGCCGAAGCCGCCGTGCGCACCACCGGTGTCGATGCGGAGATCATCGATGTGCGCACCATGTCCCCGCTCGACACCGACACGCTGTGCAACTCGGTGTGCAGGACGGGCCGCTGCGTGGTGGTGCACGAGGCCACGCGCTTTTCTGGCTATGGCGCCGAGCTCGTGGCGACCGTGCAGGAGCAGTGCTTCTGGAACCTCGAGGCGCCGGTGAAGCGCATCGCCGGCTGGGACACACCCTACCCGCACGCGTTCGAGTGGGAGTACTTCCCCGGGCAGGCACGCATCGCGGCGGCCCTCAAAGAGGTGATGGAGGCGCGATGAGCCGCTACGTCTTCAAGCTGCCGGACCTGGGGGAGGGAACGGTCGAAGCGGAGATCGTCGGCTGGCGCGTGAAGCCCGGTGATGTGGTCGCCGAAGACGATGTGGTCGTCGAGGTCCTGACCGAGAAGGCGGCCGTGGAAGTGCCCTCGCCGGTGAGCGGCCGGGTGGTTTCGACGACGGGCGGACCCGGGGACATGGTGCCGGTGGGTGCGGAGCTCATCGTGCTGGACACCGAGGCGGCAGGTGTGGGCAGCTCCGCGGCCGCGAAGCCCGCGGTCGCGCCTGCTGCGGCGGCACCTGCGCCGGCCGCGGTCGCTGCAGCGGGCCCGGTCGTGGCGCCGGCCCGCGTCGGTGCAGGCGGCGCCAACGGTGGCGCCGCACCGAATGCGGCCGCAGCGACCGCGCGCAGTGCGCGCGTCGCGACTTCGCCGGCGATCCGCCGCCGCGCGCACGAGGCCGGCATCGACCTGCGGCAGATTGCCGGCTCAGGGCCGAACGGGCGCATCGTGCCAAAGGATCTCGAAGCGTTCGTGGCGCGGCGCACGCAGCCGACGCCGCTGCGCAGCGCGCCGAAGGCGGTACCCGCCGCACGGCCGGGGGCGCCGGCAGCGGCCACTGAGGAGATCAAGGTGATCGGCCTGCGGCGCTTGATCGCACAGCGCATGAGCGAGGCGAAGCGCACCATCCCGCACTTTGCCTACGTGGAGGAGCTCGATATCACCGAGCTGGAATCCCTCCGCCGTCACCTCAACGGCAGACTGCCGGCCGGTGCCGCACCGCTCACTTACCTGCCGTTCCTCGCGCTCGGCCTGATTCGCGTGCTGCGCGAGTTCCCGCAGTGCAACGCTCACTACGACGCCGAGCGGGGCGTAATCGTGCGTCACTCCGCCGTGCACCTCGGCATCGCTACGCAGACTCCCGAGGGCCTCAAGGTGCCGGTGGTGCACGACGCCCAGGCGCTCACCCTGTGGGAGCTCGCCGCCGCAATGCGCCGCGTGAGCGAGGCCGCGCGCACCAACAAGGCGAAACGCGAGGAGCTCACCGGCTCCACCATCACCATCACCAGCCTCGGCAGGCTCGGCGGCATCGCCAGCACGCCCATCATCAACGCGCCGGAAGTCGCCATCATCGGCGTGAACCGTGCCATCGAACGGCCGCTGGTGATCGAGGGTGCCATCGCGATCCGTCTCACCATGAACCTCTCCTCCTCCTTCGACCATCGCTTCGTCGACGGGTACGACGCGGCATCCATGATCCAGGCGCTGAAGGAATGCCTCGAGCACCCGGCGACGATCTTCATACCCCCCTGAGGGTGGGGCAGCTTTCTTGTAGTGTTTCCACCGATGGTTAGGCGTTGCCTAACTGAGCCGAAAACATGCCTCGAGTACGTGCTTCGAGTACGTGCCTCGAGTGCGTGCGCGCTGAACT
>DASZHQ010000133.1:0-10943 GCA_035937715.1 Steroidobacteraceae bacterium
GTCGATTCGCTGCACCACGGGCTCCTGGATGCCCTGGGGCAGATCCACCCGCACCTTGGCGACGGCGTCGCGCACGTCAGCCACTGCACGGTCGATGGGCGTGCCGATGTTGAATTGGACAAAGACGCGCGACTGGCCTTCGATCGCGAGCGAAGTAATACTTTCGATGTTGCCCACGCCGGCAACCGCGCCCTCGACCTTCTGCATGATCTGGGTTTCGATTTCCTGGGGCGAGGCACCCGGCTGGAGCACCTGCACCAGCACCACCGGGAAGGTGATGTCCGGATTGAGCGTCACCGGCAGGCGCAGGAAGGCGATACTGCCCATGAACAGCAGTACGACGAACAATACAACGGGCGAGACCGGGTGTCGGATCGCCCATGCGGAAATGTTCTTCATGATCGCCGACTCTCAGCTACGGCCGGCGGGAGGAGGCGCGACGCTGACGGTCTCACCATCGCGCAGGAAGCCACCGGCCGTGGCGACCACGCGCTCGCTGCCGCTCAGCCCCTCAGCGATGATCACCCCGTTATCGGTCGTGCCGGAGACGCGCACCGGGCGTCGCTCGACGCGGCTCGCGGCATCGACGATCAGCACGTAGCTGCCGTTTGCGTCGGCCATCACGGCGGTCTGCGGCAATACCGGCCGGGATGCGGTGGCGACCGCCACCACCGCGCGCGCGAATGCGCCCGGGCGCAAGGCCGGATCGGGCGTGAGCTGGATGCGGATATCGCCGAGCCGCGTCTGCGGGTCGATGGTGGCGCCGAGCAGGCGCACCTGCCCGGTGAAGGGCCGCTCGATGCCCGTCAGGTAGACGGTCGCCGCCTGACCGGTCTTCACCTGCGCGAGATCCTGCTCGGCGATCTGCCCGCGCATCTCGACCTCGCCGCCGCTGGCGACGCGGAACAGCGCTTCCCCGCCGGGGTTGGCGATCTGACCCACCTCGGCCCTGCGGGTGAGCACCGTGCCCTCGACGGGGGCGGCGATGCGCGTGCGGCCAAGGCGCGCCTGGGCTTCCGCGAGCTGTGCGGCAACTACCTTGACGTTCGCCGCATCGGTGATCGCGGTGGCACGCCGCTTCTCGATGTCTTCCGCGGACAGGGCCCCGGCCGCTTCGACCCCCTGAGCGCGCCGGTACTCGGCGGTCGCGAGCGCCGCCTGCGCGCGCGCCTGTTCGAGCACTGCCGCCAGACGGTTGACCTGTTGCACCACGACCGAGTCGTCGATCCTCGCCAGCACCTGGCCGCGCCTGACGTGATCGCCCGCCTCGACGTACACGGCGACGATCCTGCCGGTGTCGCCCTCGTTGCCAATCGGCATGTCGTAACGCGCCGCGATCGCACCGGTGAAACTCACACTGGAGGTCACGGCCTGGTGTCCCGGGACGATCACGCTGATGAGCGGGATCCCGCCGCGCTCGGCGAGGGTGGTGTGCGGGCTCGCGCGCCCGGCCATCAGCTTCCAGGAGAGCAGGGCGACAATCAGCACCGCCGCCAGCGCGCCCGCGGTCCACTTCCAGCGGTTCGAAGGCTGCAGCGGCGGCGTTAGCACGAACGGGGGTCCCACCGCCTCAGCGCCGGGGCCTCGATCCCGCCCGATCCAGGTGATCTGCGGTTCCTGGCTCTCGGGGGTGCTTATGATGTGTTCCGGGTTCGTGCCCACGAAAGGTTCCTTCGTTCTCGCCTCTCGCCCGGCGCCGGACACGGCCCCCGCCAGGCAGCGCTCCCTGGAGTTTAAGACTCCTGGTGAGGAATCCCGCAGCTGAAGCGCCAGGGGGACGCTCGCAGGCGACAGTCCGAGCCGCGCGGGGCGTCCCCGGAAGTGGTGCCGGGACTAGGATTCGAACCTACGACCCGCGCATTACGAATGCGCTGCTCTACCAGCTGAGCTATCCCGGCGCATGCCACGGAAAGCCGGGCATTTTACATTTTTTTGCGTAGGCGGATGACCAGATCGATGCCGGCCACCTCCGTGCCCGCCGGCGGCGGCGGCAGCCGGCTGAACTGCACGGCCGGAACGGGGACATCGATCAGTGCGCCGCTGTCGAGGTCATGAAAGTGGTAGTGCGGGTCGACGTTCGAATCGAACCAGGCGCGCGAGCCGTCCACCGACAGTTGTCGGATGAGGCCGTGAGCCGCAAACAGGTTGAGCGTGTTGTAGACCGTCGCTTTTGACACGCGCGCCCCCGCAGCGCGCAGGCTCGCCAGGATCTGCTCGGCGGACAGGTGCTGCGGGGCGCACAGCAGCAGCGCCGCGATGCGCACTCGTTGGGCCGTCGGCCGGATGCCGCAATCCGACAGCCGCCGCTCGCAGCCGCCCGCGACGGAGGCCGCCGCAAACGGGGCAGTGAGCTCCATATCCGCACATTATAGGCGCAAAACGCCGTCGACCGGCCAGTTTCGCCCCCGAGCGCGGACACGGTTCCTAGGTCTGGGCGAGCTTGCTCTGCAGGTGCTGCGCGAGCTCGGCGATCGTCGGAAAGTCGAACAGCTCCGTCAGGTCTACCTTGCCGGGATACTCGCGGTCGATCTGCTCGTGAATCTCGATGAGCTTCAGCGAGCTCGCTCCGATCTCGAACAGGTTGTCGTGGATGTCGACGCGCTTGCCCTCGAGAGCCGCGTCGCAGATCGTCTTGAGCTTCTCTTCGATCTCGGTACGCGAGCCGATTTCCGGGGCGCGCTGCGCAGCGCGCAGCTGCGCGAGCTGGGCGAGCTCCGCGTCGAATTCCCCGTCCAGGTAGCTCTCCTCGAGAACGTGGCGCTGGATCTTGCCGCTGGTGGTCTTCGGGATGCGCTTCACCGGCACCACCTGCGCCACTTCGAGTCCGGTCTGCTCGTTGATGAGCCGCGACACCTGGCTCGCGAGCGGCAGGAACTCCTCCGCACTCGCGCGGTGAAGCACGAACACCACGAGCTGCTCGACTTCCGCACCGCGCGGCCGCACGCCCGCGGCCACCACCTTACCGAGCTCCAGGCCCGGTGCGCGCTGCGCGATCGCCTCGAGATCGTGCGGATAGTAGTTCTGACCGTTGACGAAGATGATCTCCTTGGCGCGCCCGGAGATGTAGAGATCGCCGCCGTGGATGAGGCCGAGATCGCCGGTGCGCAGCCAGCCATCCGCAGTGAACGCGGCGGTGTTCGCCGCGGGGTCCTCGAAGTAGCCGTGCGTGACGTTGTCGCCGGTAAGGTGCACGTGCCCGATGCGTCCTTCGGGCAGCTCGCGGTCGTCGTCGCCGGCGATGCGCACACGGCAGTAAGGAATCGCCCGCCCCTCGGAAATCAGCCGGATGGCATCCTTGTCGCTCTCGGGCACGGATTGCACGGGGTCGCCGGCATTCATGCGGTGACGGTTTACGGCGAGGGTGCGCAGCGGCGCGCCCACCGGCGGGAAGCTCACTGCGAGCGAGGCTTCCGCCAGCCCGTACACCGGGTACATCGCGTTGCGCGCGAGCCTCGCGGGCGCGAGCCGGGTGAGGAACTCCTCGCACAGCTCCACCGAGATCGGCTCGGCGCCGTTGAAAATGAGGCGCACGGCGGACAGGTCCAGCCCCTCCACCGCCCGCTCGCCGAGCACCTTCAGGTAATGTTTGTAGCCGAAGTTCGGTGAGCACAGGAGGCTCGCCCGCACGCGCGCGGCGAAGGTGAGCCACAGCAGCGGGCGACGGATGAACAGCTCGGTGGGCATCAGGTGGGCGTGCACGCGGTTGGCGAACATCACGAGGTGAAAGCCGATCAGGCCCATGTCGTGGGTGAGCGGCATCCACGACAGGCTCACGTCGTGCTCGCTGAAGCCCGCCGCCTCGGTCGCGCCGTAAGTGTTGGCGAGGATGTTGCCGTGGGTGAGCACAACCCCCTTCGGCTCACTGGTGGAGCCGGAGGAGAACTGGATGAAAGCGGTGTCGGCCGTGCTGGCGCGCTGCACGCTGCCGGCGCGCGAGATGTCATCGAGGTCATCGACCAGGAAGGCGCGCCGGCGCAGGCCCTCGTACAGCCGCGTTTCGCCCGCCTGCGCGGCAAAGGCGCCGATGCGCTCGAGCGAGCGGCGCTCGGTGTAGATGAACGGGGTGCCGAGACGGCGCGCGATGCGCAGCAGCTTGTGACGGTGCTCGTCGCTGATGCCGATCGCTACCGGCACCGGCACGATGCCGCCGAGGATCGCCGCCCAGAACACGTCGATGAACTGCTCATTGCTGCTCAGGAACAGGATCAGCTTGTCGCCGCGGCGCGCGCCGATGTGCTGCAGGTGCCAGAGGATCCCCAGTGCGCGCTCGTAGAGCTCCCCGAAGGAGACATCGCGGCTGTCGTTCTCGCCATCAAGGTAGGTGAGCGTGCGTGGCAAGGCGCGATTGCGCTCGATGAGATCGGTGAGGGTGGTAGCTTTGGTCAACGGCGCTCCAACCTCATGTGCAGCGGATGACGGGTACGCAGGTTGATCTGCGCCTCGAGCTCAAGGGGCTTGTCGGGCACGTACACCAGGCGGTAGCGCCGCGCCACCTTGTAGAGGTGCACGAGCATCTCGTAAAGCGCGAACGTCTCGCCGATGCAGTGGCGCGGACCGGCGGCGAAGGGCATGTAGGCGAAGCGCGGGCGCTCGGCTTCGTGCTCGGGAGCGAAGCGCGCCGGCTCGAAGCTCTCCGGGTCCTTCCAGAAGCGCGGGTGACGATGCAGCAGGTAGAGCGGCAACAGCACGTTGGTGCCCGGCGCCACCGCATAACCCCCGAGCACATCCGCCTCGATCGTGCGCCGCGACAGCAACCATCCCGGCGGATACAGCCGCAGCGCCTCGTTGATCACCTGCTGTGTATAGGGGAGGGCTTCCATCTGCGCCAGTCCGGGCGCCGGCAGCTGCGGCGCGGCATCTATCTCGGCATGCAGCCGCGCCTCGGACTGCGGATGCTGCGACAGCAGGTACCAGGTCCAGTTGAGTCCGCTCGCCGTGGTCTCGTGACCGGCGACGATGAGCGTCATGACCTCGTCGATCAGCTCGCGCTCGCCCATGGGCTCGCCGCTCTCCTTGTCGCGTGCCTCCATGAGCATCGCGACGTAGTCGAAATGCTCCTCGGGCTCGGCGCGGCGCCGGGCGAGGAGCTGCGCCACGAGCTTCGTGAGGGAGCGGAACTTGAAGGCGAACTGCAGGTCGCGCGACTGTTCCCGGGTGACCACCTCGAAGGGGTTGCCGCCGAGCTGCTGCCTGAGACGGTCGAGATCGCGGCCGAAGATCGAGCGCAGCACGATCGCGAGCGTGAGCTCGCTCATCTCGTCCGTAAGGCTCACGAGCTCACCGCGCCCTGCCAGCAGCTCCCAGCGGGAGATGAAGCGATCGTTCTCCTGCGCGATGACGTTCGCGAACGCGCTGATGACGCGGCGGTGGAACAGCGGCTGCATCATGTAGCGCTGGCGTTTCCACAGCTCGCCCTCGCTCGTCATGATGCCCTTGCCCAGCAGGATCCTGACGCGATCGAGGCCGACTCCCTTGGTGTAGTTCTTGTGATTGGAGACCAGCACCCGCTTCACGTCGTCGGGATGATGGATGACATAGGTATAAGATCGGCGCGCGGGCACGAACACCCGATAAGTGTCCCCATGACGGGCGAACAGCTCGATCATCCGCTCCAGGGAGTCGTCCGTGGAGCCGACGTCGAATTGCAGCTCGGCCTCGGGGGGCGCGCTGTTCGCGGGTGCGGCGGCGGTCATGCAACTTATTGAAAGCGAAACGTTAATCTTATATCACACCGACCTGCGGGGTCAGTGGCCGGAAGGGCCGGCGCAGGCGTTTGCGGCGCGCCTGCCGTACGCCCGGCGCCTCGCGCTGCGAGCGTCTCGCGCCAGCGACCACGCGAGCCTCGCGGGCCTTGCGCTTGCGTTGCGCGCGCTCGGCCAGCTCCTCGGGCGCGTGGTGGGTGCGGCCGAGATAGTGTTTGCGCACGGGCAGAAGCCGCGGCTCGCGTGCGCATCGGCACTCACCGGCGCCAGCGCCCCGCGCGCTGTGCGCGCTGTGCGCGCGGCGCCGGCGGCGGGCGCGTGCCCGGATTTCAGCATCTCGCACTCCGGACACTGGGTAGGCTGCGCGGCGATGGCGCGCGCCCGCGTCGGCTTCGATGTCGAGCTCGGCACGGATGCGCGCCGCACCCAGTGGGTGGTGCGCGAGGCGGCACTCAAGGCCACGGGCGAGGGACTGCGCGCGCTGCCCGAGGCGCGGCAGCTGCGCGCGCTGGCCGGGCGGCTGCGTTGGCGCGGTGAGCTGTGGCACGTCCGGCAGCTGGAGCTGTTTGCAGGAGCGCCGGCCTGCGTGGTGTCGAGCCGCCCCGTGCGTGAGCTCGACACGCGTGCCATCGCGCTCGAGGAGCTGTTCGCCCGATGAGCGCGAACGACGACGGCGGACTGCGCAATACGCTCTATCGCACTGCCACGCGCTCGGGCCGCCGCATGACCCGCGCGCGCCGGCTCCTGTACGCCATCGCGGTGCCCGTGGCGCTCGCCCTGATCCGCGCCTGGTGGTGGAGCTGCCGCGTGGTGCGCATCGTCGGCATCGAGCACCTCGATGCCGCGCTCGCGCGTGCGCCGTCGCTGGTGCCGTGCTACTGGCACCAGCACCAGCTCTATTGCGGCAAGTTCCTGGTCGAACAGCGCGGGCGCGGACTTACCGCCGGCTGGCTCATCAGTCCCTCGGTCGACGGCGAGCTCGGCGCGATGATGGTGCGGCGCTTCGGCGCCGCCGTCATCCGCGGCTCCTCCACCCATACTGGCGCGCGCGCGCTGCGCGACTACTACCAGGCGCTGGTCAGGGACAATGTGTCCCCGGTCATTACACCCGACGGACCGCGCGGGCCGCGCTTTCGATTCAAGCCGGGGGCGCTGCTGCTTGCGCAGATGTCAGGACGGGCGATCCTGCCGATGTCCTACGCGGCGTCGAGGGCCTGGCTCATCAAGTGGGACAAGTTCGTGATCCCTCTGCCCTTCTCGCGCATCGCGATTGCCATCGGCCCGCCGCGCTACGTGCCGCGGGCGATGAGTGCGGCGGCACTCACGCAGCTGCAGGGGCAGATGGAAGAGGAGCTCAAGCGCCTGTATGGCGTGGCGCGGGCGGCGCTGTAAGGGGCTGGCGCGGTGCGCGAGGCGGCGGATGTCCCGCTGAGGCTCCTGGGAAGAGGATTCTGTTAAGTGACGAAAGTGTGATTCAACAGCACGTTACCTTGTGTTCCTGAATCAGTGTGCGAGAATCCTCCGCAAGCACTTGGAAAATCGCAGCTGTGAATCCTCGACTCCGTGACGGTACGTCACGCCAGAGCCGGAACAATTGACTACGCTGCGCTCCTTGGGTTGGTGGGAGGTCGCGGGCTCACATGACGACGCCGTCGCCGGATAAGCCGGCGGACTTCACCGCATCCGACATTCTTTCGGCCGACGCCTGGGCCGGCCGGGCGCCCAAGCCCGTTCTCGGCATCGACGTCGTCTGCACCAAGATCGCGGTGGATTTCCAGAATATGCGCCGCGACTCGATGGAAGAGTGCATCCGACGCAATCTCGAGCTGCTGCGCGGCACCACCGGCTCGGACTGCGCCTTCCTGGCCGCCCTGAATCCGGAGGACTCGACGATCGCCGACGTGCAACTGGCGCGCAGCGCCTTTGCCCAGTGCCGGCCGGAAGGGCTGGCTGGCGTCGGCCTGGAGAGCTTCCCCTGGCTCAAGGGGCGGCTCGAGCACCTGCGCCTTTCGGAATTGCGCGACACCAGCGCCCCGCGCAAGGAGCAGGCGGCGGAGGCGGCGAAGTTCGCGGAGCTGCACATCGGCTCGGCGTTGCTCGTGGCGCTGCGCGCGCAGGGCAAGCCCGCGGGCTTTCTCGCGCTGGCCCACACCATGCCGCGCGGCGCCTGGGACGTTAACCTGCAGCTGCTGATGAAGCTCATCGGCACCAGTCTCGCCACTGGGCTCGAGCGCATCCGCATCGAGGCGCGGCTCGCCAAGCTCGAGGAGCGCACCAACCTCGGTCAGGCCGCCGCCAACGACGGCTTGTGGGATTTTGACGTCGAGAGCAACGAGGTCTACTTCTCGCCGCGCTGGAAAGCCATGCTCGGCTACGGCGACGACGACATGCGCGGCTCGCCGGACTGGAGGAGCCTGGTGCACCCGGATGACCTGGCGCGGGTGCAGGCGGCGATCCGCGACCACGTCGCCGGCAAGACCCCGATCTTCGAGAGCACTCACCGCATGCGCCACCGCAACGGCGAGTGGCGCTGGGTCATCAGCCGCGCGACCGCGCGCGTCGACAAGCACGGACGGCTGCTGCGGCTGGTGGGCGTCGAGCTGGACATCACCGAGCGCAAGCTCTACGAAGAAGCCCTGTTCCGCGAGAAGGAGAGCGCGCAGATCACGCTGCAGTCGATCGGCGACGGCGTCATCACCACAGATGCCAACTCGACCATCGACTACATCAACCCGGTGGCCGAGGAGCTCAGCGGCTGGCGGCTGGAGGACGCGATGGGGCGCCCCGTGGAGGAGATCTTCCGCGCTTTCCACGAGGAGACCTGCGAGCCGCTGGAGAACCCGCTGTCAGTGTCGATCCGCCGCATCCGGCCCATCAAATCCGTGCGGCCGATGCTGCTCATCCGCCGCGACGGCAACGAGTTGTATGTCGAGAGCACGGCGGCCCCGATCCGCGACGGCTCCGGGCACGTGGCCGGCGGGGTACTGGTGTTCCACGACGTCAGCGAGTCGCGCGAGCTCAATCGCCGGCTCTCCTACCATGCGAGCCACGATCTGCTCACCGGGCTCGTCAACCGGCGCGAGTTCGAGAGCCGCCTGGAGCGCGCGCTGAAGAGCGCCAAGGCGCGCGAGGCCTCCTATGCGCTGTGCTATCTGGACATCGACCAGTTCAAGATCGTCAACGACACCTGCGGGCACAGCGCCGGAGATGCGCTGCTCGGGCAAGTCGGGGCGCTGCTGAAGTCCAAGGTGCGCTGGCGCGACACGCTGTCGCGCTTAGGCGGCGATGAGTTCGGGATTCTGCTCGAGAGCTGCTCGCTGGACGAGGCGATGCGCACCGCCGAGACGCTGCGCGAGGGGGTGCGCACCTTCCGCTTCACCTGGGAAGACCGCGTGTTCCGCCTCGGTGCCAGCATCGGCGTGGTGCCCATTACCGCCGACAACGAGGACGTCGCCTCGATCCTTTCGGCCGCCGACAGCGCCTGCGGCGCCGCCAAGGAGGGGGGGCGCAATCGTGTCCACAGTTTCGCCGAGAACGACATCGAGCTGATGCGCCGCCGGCGCGAGATGCAATGGGCGGCGCGCATCAACGCGGCGCTCGAGGAGGGGCGCTTCGAGCTGTACCGCATGGCGATCCAGCCGCTGCAGCGCGCCGAGGTCGGCGCGCACTACGAGCTGCTGCTGCGCCTGAAGGATGAGAGCGGGCGCATCGTCGCGCCGAACGACTTCATAGCCGCCGCCGAGCGCTATGGCATCACCCCGGCGATCGACCGCTGGGTGATCGAGAATGCCTTCCGCTGGCTGGTGTCCGAGGCGGACGAGCGACAGAACCTGCTGCTGTGCTCCATAAATCTCTCGGGGCAGAGTCTGGGGGACGACAAGTTCCTGCCGTTCGTCATCGAGCAGTTCCATCGCAGCGGGCTGGACGCGTCCAAGATCTGCTTCGAGATCACCGAGACCGCCGCCGTCGCGAGCTTCTCGCAGGCCAACCGCTTCATCCAGGCACTGAAGGAGCTCGGCTGCAAGTTTGCGCTCGATGACTTCGGCACGGGCCTGTCCTCGTTCGGCTACCTCAAGCACTTCCCGGTCGACTACCTCAAGATCGACGGCAGCTTCGTGCGCGAGATCTTGCGCGATCCGATCGATCGCGAGATGGTGCGCTCGATCAACGAGATCGGGCATCTCACCGGCAAGCAGACCATCGCGGAGTTTGCCGAGAACGCCGAGATCATCCAGATGCTCACCAGCCTCGGCGTCGACTACGCGCAGGGCTACGGCATCGCGCAGCCGCAGCGCGTGCTGAAGTCCGCCGTCGCCTGAAAGTCCTGCGCTCCGGGCCCGGTTTGTCTGCCAGGTCGGATCCGCTCGCAGCGGCTCAGCCGCCGCTGAACTGCAGCCGCATCGACAGATCCACCGCCTGCACGTGCTTGGTGATCGAACCCACCGAGATGTAGTCGACGCCGGTGGCGGCGATCTCGCGCACAGCCTCGAGCGATACGCTGCCCGAGGCTTCCAGCTTCACCGGTCGGCCGTGCGACTCCTTCAGCCTCACGGCGGCCTGCATGTCCGTCAGGCTGAACTCATCCAGCATGATGATGTCGGGTCCCGCGTTGAGCGCCTCTTCCAGCTCGCGCAGCGACTCGACTTCGATCTCAACGGTGATCTGCGGCGCGCTGGCGCGCGCCGCCGCGATCGCGCCGCTGATGGAGCCGGCGGCGGCGATGTGGTTTTCCTTGATGAGCACGCGGTCATAGAGACCGAGCCGATGGTTGTCGCCCCCGCCGCAACGCACGGCATACTTCTGCGCGGTGCGCAGGCCCGGGAGGGTCTTGCGCGTGTCGAGGATGCGGCAGGGCGTACCCTCGATCGCATCGACAAAGCGCCGCGTGGCGGTGGCCGTGCCCGAAAGCAGCTGCAGGAAGTTGAGCGCGGTGCGCTCTCCGCTCAGCACCGGCCGCGCGGGACCGGCGATCGCAAAGATCTCCTGTCCGGCGGCGATGCGCTCGCCGTCGGCCGTATTCCAGCTGAGCTGCACACGCGGATCGAGGCGCCGGAAGGTCTCCTCCGCCCAGGCCCGCCCGCACAACACCGCTGCTTCGCGCGTGACCACGGCGCCGCGTACGCGCTGTGCCGCGGGCACGAGCGCCGCCGTCACATCGCCGCTGCCGATGTCCTCGCGCAGCGCCGCTTCGACCTGGGTGGCGAGATCGGCGGGAAGCTCGGGCAGCAAGCGATCCTGCTT
>DASZHQ010000134.1:0-5046 GCA_035937715.1 Steroidobacteraceae bacterium
ATTCCCACTCGATCGTCGCCGGTGGCTTGCCGGAGATGTCGTACACGACGCGTGAGATGCCGGCGACCTCGTTGACGATGCGCCGCGAGACATGATCGAGAAACTCGTACGGCAGGCGCGCCCAGTGCGCCGTCATGAAATCCACCGTCTCCACCGCGCGTAGCGCGATGACGTAGTCGTAGCGGCGCCCGTCTCCCATGACGCCCACCGAGCGCACCGGCAGGAAGACCGCGAACGCCTGCGAGGTGCGCTCGTAGAGATCGTGCCTGCGCAGTTCCTCGATGTAGATGGCATCGGCGCGCCGCAGGAGGTCGGCGTACTCCTTGCGCACCTCGCCGAGAATGCGCACGCCGAGTCCCGGCCCCGGGAAGGGATGGCGGTGGACCAGCTCGTGCGGCAGGCCGAGCTCCACACCGAGGCGGCGCACCTCATCCTTGAACAACTCGCGCAGCGGCTCCACCAGCTCGAGATGCATCTTCTCCGGCAGCCCGCCGACGTTGTGGTGCGACTTGATGAGGTGCGCCTTGCCGGTGCGGGCGCCGGCGGATTCGATCACGTCGGGGTAGATGGTGCCCTGGGCGAGGAACTGCACACCGGGGAGCTTGCGCGCCTCCTCCTCGAACACCTCGATAAAAGTGCGGCCGATGATCTTGCGCTTGACCTCCGGGTCGGTGGTGCCCGCCAGCGCCTTCAGGAAACGTGCTTCCGCATCGACCCGGATCACGCGCACCCCGAGGTGCTGCGCGAAGGTGCTCATCACCTGGTCGCCCTCGGCGAGGCGCAGGAGCCCATGGTCGACGAACACGCACACCAGCTGCTCGCCGATAGCGCGATGCAGGAGGGCGGCGACGACCGAGGAGTCGACCCCGCCAGACAAGCCGAGCAGCACCTTGCCCTTGCCAACCTGCGCGCGCACGCGCGAGATGGCATCTGCGATGATGTTGCCGACACTCCACAGCGCGTCGCTCCCGCAGATCTCGCGCACGAAGCGCTCGAGCAGCCGCGCGCCCTGCGGGGTGTGGGTGACTTCCGGGTGGAACTGCACGCCGTAGAAGCGCCGGCGCTCGTCGCTCATCGCCGCGAACGGGATGTTGGTGGTGGCGGCGGTGGCCGCGAACCCAGCCGGCAGCGCGGCCACGCGATCGCCGTGGCTCATCCACACGTCGAGCACCGCCGCACCGGCCGGATTGCGGCGGTCCGCGAGGTGATCGAGCAGGCGCGAGCTGCCGGTCACGGTCACTTCCGCGTAACCGAACTCGCGCTCGGTGGAAGGCGCGACCCGGCCGCCGAGTTGCTGCGCCATGGTCTGCATGCCGTAGCAGATGCCGAGTACCGGCACGCCGAGCTCGTAGACCGCCGACGGCGCCCGCGGCGGGTCCTTGTCGGTCACCGACTCCGGTCCCCCGGAGAGGATCACGCCGCGTGGCCGGAAGGCGCGCACTTCGGCGTCGCTCACGTCGTGAGGGTGGATCTCGCAGTAAACACCCAGTTCACGCACGCGCCGGGCGATGAGCTGCGTGTACTGCGCCCCAAAGTCCAGGATCAGGATGCGGTGCGCGTGGATGTCTCGGTGCGCAGCGCTGCCGGGCTCACGGGCACCGGCAGGTCGGGGAACACTCGCCATGGGCGTGGGACTTCAGGACACCCGGTAGTTGGGTGCGTCCTTGGTGATGCTGACATCGTGCACGTGGCTCTCGCGAATGCCGGCGGTGGTGATGCGCACGAACACCGGTCGCGTGCGCATCTCGCCGATGTCGCGGCTGCCGGTGTAGCCCATCGCCGCGCGCAGGCCGCCGGAGAGCTGCTGCAGGATGGTGACCACGCTGCCCTTGTACGGCACGCGGCCTTCCACGCCCTCGGGCACGAGCTTCTCGAGCTCGCTGGCGGCGTCCTGGAAGTAACGATCCGCCGAACCATGGCGCTCGCCCATGGCTCCCAGGGAGCCCATGCCGCGGTAGGACTTGTAGGAGGCGCCCTGGTACAGCTCGACCTCTCCGGGGGATTCCTCGGTGCCGGCAAACAGGCCGCCGATCATGACGGCATGCGCGCCGGCGACGAGCGCCTTGGCGATGTCGCCGGAGAAGCGAATGCCGCCATCGGAGATCACCGGCACTTCTGCGTCCCGCAGTGCCTCGGCGACGTTGGCGACCGCGGAGATCTGCGGCACACCCACACCGGCGACGATGCGCGTGGTGCAGATCGAGCCCGGACCGATGCCGACCTTGACGGCGTCCGCGCCCGCATCGACGAGCGCCTGCGCGGCTTGCGCCGTGGCGATGTTGCCGGCGATTACCTGGCTATCCGCCCACTTCGCCTTGATGCGCCCCACCGTCTCGATCACACCCTTGGAATGGCCGTGCGCGGTATCCACCACCACCAGGTCCACGCCCGCTTCGCGCAGCGCCGCGACGCGATCGAGGGTATCGGGAGTGGTGCCGACCGCGGCGCCCACGCGCAGCCGTCCGCCCTCGTCCTTGCAGGCGCGCGGGAACTCGGTGGCCTTCTGGAAGTCCTTGACGGTGATCATTCCGACGAGCTCATGGGCGCCGTTCACCACCAGGAGCTTCTCGATGCGGTGCTTGTGCAATAGCGCCAGCACCTCATCCTTCGGCGCATCTTCGCGCACCGTGACCAGGCGCTCCTTGGGCGTCATGACCGACGACACCGGCGCGTCGAACTTGTCCTCGAAACGCAGGTCGCGGTGGGTCACGATGCCGACCGCCTTCTTGCCCACCACCACCGGTACTCCGGAAATGCCGCGTGAGCGTGTCAGGTCGAGCACCTCGCGGATGCTCATGTTGGGGGAAACGGTGATCGGATCCTTGATGACGCCACTTTCGAACTTCTTCACCCGGCCGACCTCGCGGGCCTGTGCCTCGATGGTCATGCTCTTGTGGATGATACCCATGCCGCCTTCCTGAGCGATGGTGATCGCCAGGCGCGCTTCGGTGACGGTGTCCATAGCCGCGGACAGCAGCGGCACATTCAGGCGGATACGGCGCGTGACGCGCGTGGAAAGATCGACCTCGCGTGGCAGAATTTCCGAGTAGGCCGGAACCAGCAGGACGTCGTCGAAGGTGAGAGCTTCTTCGAGGATGCGCATGCGTAATTATAAGCAGCGGGCCCCGGGCGGTAAACCTCATGTTATGGTGCCCTGATGCGGTCAGGTCATGAGATGGGCATAGGCCCCGCGCCGACCCGGGACGTATACAGCGTGTCGCGCCTCAACCACGAGGTGCGCGTACTCCTCGAGCGCGGGCTCGGGGTGCTGTGGGTGGAAGGGGAGCTGTCGAACTTCTCGCAGCCCGCATCGGGCCACTGGTACTTCTCGCTCAAGGATCGCGAGGCGCAGCTGCGCTGCGCGATGTTCCGCACCAAGAACGTGCTGGTAGGTTTCACGCCGCGCGCCGGAACGCAGCTGCTGGTGCGCGGCCGCATCAGCGTGTACGAGGCGCGGGGCGAATATCAGCTGATCGTCGAGCATCTGGAAGAAGCAGGCGTCGGCGCGCTGCGGCGCGAGTTCGAGCGCCTCAGGACGCGGCTCTCCGCCGAGGGGCTCTTTGCCCTGGAGCGCAAGCGCGCCCTGCCGCGTTTCCCGCAGCGCATCGGCGTCATCACCTCCCCCTCGGGCGCGGCGCTGCACGATATCCTGCAGATCCTCGCGCGGCGCTATCCGCCCGCGGCGGTGCTGATATACCCGAGCCCGGTGCAGGGCCCGGCCGCGGCGCCGGCGCTGGTCGCGGCGATCCGGACCGCCTCCGCGCGCGCCGAATGCGACGTGCTCATCCTGGCGCGTGGCGGCGGGTCGCTCGAGGACCTGTGGGCGTTCAACGATGAGCGCGTGGCGCGCGCCATCCACGCGTGTGCGCTGCCGCTGGTCTCGGCGGTGGGGCACGAGATCGATTTCACCATCGCCGACTTCGTGGCGGATGCGCGCGCGCCGACGCCCTCGGCGGCCGCCGAGCTGGTCGTGCCGGATGGCGCCGCCTGCCGAGAGGCGCTGCAGCGCATCGCGCTTCGCCTCGGCGCCGGCATGCGCCGCGAGCTACGCGTCAACGGCACACGCCTCGCGGGGACGGAGCGGCGGCTGCAGCTGGCGCACCCGGGAGTACGCCTGCATCAGCAGATGCAGCGCCTCGATGACCTTGTGCAGCGCCTCGGCGCAGCTGCGCGCAGCGCCCTGCAGCGTGACGGCCGACGCTTCGCGGAGGCGCACGGGCGGCTGCTGCGCCGCTCGCCGCTGCAAGCCTTGAGCGAATGGCGTGCGCGCCACCAGAGCCTGCATGCGCGGCTCCATCATGCCGCGGTCGATAGTGTGGCGCGCGCCGCGCACCGTCTGGCGCTGACACAGCGCGGGCTCGATGCCGTCAGCCCGCTCGCCACGCTCACGCGTGGGTTCGCCATCGTGACACGTGCCGATGGTGCGCTCTTGACCGACGCCGGGTCGGTGAGTCCGGGCGAGGACATTGAGGCGCGACTCGCCCGCGGGACCCTCACAGCGCGGGTGACCGGCAGGAAATGACGGGCGCGGCGCGCGATCGCAGCAGGCACACGACGGGGGCCTTGGCGGCCGCGGCGATCGCGCTCGCGCTCGCGGCACTGATCTGCTGTCTCGCCCCGGCGCGTGCAACGGCGGCGCCGCCCGAGCCGACAGCGCAGCCCGCGCCGAGCGCCTGGCCCGAGGAGGAGCGGGTGCCCGGCGGAGTTGCGCTGGTGAGCCTCGAGGCGCCGGCCGCCGTGGCCCCGCTGGTAACCTTCGATGGGCAGCGCGTGCTTGTTCTGCGCAGGGATGGAGAATGGCTGGCCGTGGTCGGCATCCCGCTATCGCAGAGTCCCGGGCATGCGTTGCTGCGGGTGCAGGACGGCACGCCCGGGGGCAGGGCCATCGGTTTCGAACTCGGCGATAAGCAATACGCCGTGCAGCGCCTCACCGTCCCCCCGCGCCAGGTGAACCTCTCGGCGAAGGATCTGGCGCGCTACAAACGCGAGCAGCCGCGTCTTCACAAGGATTACGCCACGTTCTCGGAGAATGGCCCCGCCACGCTG
>DASZHQ010000135.1:0-1730 GCA_035937715.1 Steroidobacteraceae bacterium
CAAGGCGATGATCGCCCGGCTCGGGCTCGAAGGCCGCGAGGAGCAGATCGCGGGCAAGCTGTCGGGCGGCTGGAAGCAGCGGCTCGCCCTCGGCGCCTGCACGCTGCCCAACCCGCACGTGGTTTGCCCCCAGCTGGTCGCGCCGCCACGGCAGTCCAGCCGTAGGATGCCCCGCCCCGGGCCTACGGAGGCCGCTGGTGCGCGTCTCCAATACCCCCGCTAGGGCAGCCATTCCCTCGTTACCCCAACGATTACCCCGCCTCCTTTGGCGGCTCGTTTTCCCGCGTGCTTTTCCAAGATAAGACTGTGATGGCACTAGCCTATTGTGGAAGACCGCCAACGGCCTCTCTCGTCTCCACCCACTACATGGACGAAGCGGAGCGCTGCCACGAGATCGCGTATATCGCCTTCGGCCGCGTGCTCGCGCGCGGCACCGTGAGCGAGGTGATCGAAAACTCGCACCTGACCACCTTCACCGTGGACGCAGCGAACGGCGAAAATCTTGCCCCGCTCGCGCGCGAACTCGCGACCCGCGCCGGCGTCGACACGGTGGCGCCGTTCGGCGCGAGCCTCCATGTTTCCGGCCGTGACGGCGCGGCGCTCGAAGCGGCGATTGCATCCTATCAAACGCGGCCAGGACTCCATTGGCAGCGCTCCAGCGCCTCGCTCGAGGATGTGTTCATCGCCCTGATGGCTGAAGCCCGGGACAATTTCGAATGAACCTGCTGGCGACGCTGGCTGCCGTCGGCGCCGGGGGCTTCTGGCGGCGCATCGGCGCCATGCTGCGCAAGGAACTGCTGCAGCTGCGCCGCGATCGCGTGACGCTCGCCACCATGGTGTCGATCCCGCTCCTGCAGCTCATCATGTTCGGCTATGCGATCAATACGATGCCGCGCGACCTGCCGACGGCCGTATTGCTGCAGGAATCGAGCGACGTCGGCCGCTCCATTCTTGCGGCGCTGCGCAACAGCAAATTCTTCAAGGTCACGCGCCAGTTGCGCGACAATGACGAACTCGATGAGGCGCTGGCCTCGGGCGCCGTGCTGTTTGCGGTGGAGATTCCGGCGGGCTTCGAGCGCGCGCTGCGGCGCGGCGACGTGCCGGCGCTGCTCGTCGCCGCCGACGCTACCGACCCGGTGGCGGCGATGGCGGCGCTGTCGCAGGTGGTCACCACCGCGCTCGTCAACGACCGCGGGCTGCCCGAAGGCGCCAAGCCGCTGTTCGAGGTCCGCACCCACGACCGCTACAATCCGGCGGCCTCGACGGCGCTCAACATCGTCCCCGGCCTGCTCGGCACCATCCTCACCCTGACGATGCTGATCTTCACCGCGCTCTCGGTCACCCGCGAGATCGAGCGCGGCACCGTGGAAAGCCTGCTGGCGATGCCGATCACGCCGTTCGAGATCATGCTCGGCAAGATCGCGCCCTATGTGCTGGTCGGCTTCGTGCAGGCGGCGCTCATTCTGTTCGCCGGCGTGCTGATGTTCGGGGTGCCGATCGTCGGCAATTTCGCGCTGCTCGCCGCGCTCACCACGCTGTTCATCGCCACCAACCTGTCGTTCGGCTACACCTTCTCGACGCTGGCGCAGAACCAGCTGCAGGCGATGCAGATGTCGATGATGTTCTTCCTGCCGAACCTGCTGCTCTCGGGCTTCATCTTCCCGTTCCTCGGCATGCCGCGCTGGGCGCAGGTGATCGGCGAATTCCTGCCGCTGACGCACTACATGCGC
>DASZHQ010000136.1:0-4370 GCA_035937715.1 Steroidobacteraceae bacterium
ACCACGTCGATCTTCTGGAAGCGCCGCGCCAGCGCGTGATCCTTCTCGAATATGCCGCGGTACTCGTTGTAGGTCGTGGAGCCGATGCAGCGGATCTCGCCGTTGGTCAGCACGGGCTTGATGAGATTGGAGGCGTCCATCACCCCGCCCGAGGCGGCGCCGGCGCCGATGACGGTATGGATCTCGTCGATGAACAGGATCGCACCCGGGAGCTTCTTCAGCTCGGTGATCACCGCCTTGAGGCGCTTCTCGAAGTCGCCGCGGTATTTAGTGCCGGCGATGAGCGCGCCCATGTCGAGCGCGAACAGCGTGCAGTCGGTGAGCACTTCCGGGACCTGTCCCTCGACGATGAGGCGCGCCAGGCCTTCGGCGATCGCGGTCTTGCCCACGCCGGCCTCGCCGACGTAGAGCGGGTTGTTCTTGCGGCGCCGGCAGAGGATCTCGATGGTGCGTTCGACCTCAAGCTTGCGGCCGATGAGCGGGTCGATGCGCCCGTCCTGCGCCATGCGGTTGAGGTTGGTAGTGTACTTCTCCAGCGCGCTCCCGCCCTCGCCTTCACGCTCGCCTTCCGTGGTCGCCTCGTCCTTGTCGTTGGTCTTCTCCTCGGCGATCTTGGAAAGCCCGTGAGAGATGTAGTTCACGACATCCAGCCGCGTGACGTGCTGACGGTTGAGCAGGAACACCGCGTGGCTCTGTTTCTCGCTGAACACCGCGACCAGCACATTGCCGACCCCGACCTCCTTCTTGCCGCTCGACTGCACGTGAAACACCGCGCGCTGCAGCACGCGCTGGAAGCCGAGCGTCGGTTGCACCTCGCGCTCCTCCCCCTCCTCGAGCCGCGGCGTCGACTGCTCGATGTGGTCCTTGAGTTCCTGTTTGAACTTCGTCAGGTCCGCGCCGCAGGCGCGCAGCACCTCACGCACCTTGGGCGTGTCGAGGATCGCGAGCAGCAGGTGCTCGACCGTCAGGTACTCATGGCGCGCCTCGCGCGCCTGGTGGAACGCGTCGTTGAGACAGTATTCGAGCTCGTTGGACAACACTTCGGCAGAACCTTTCAGATTGAGCGTTCAGGACTAGCAGTGCTTCACCCGTGGCGTGCGCCGCTTCAGGCCTCCTCGAGCGTGCACATCAGCGGGTGCTGCTGGTCGCGCGCGTAGGTCGTCACCTGTGCCACCTTAGTTTCCGCGATCTCGTATGTGAAGACCCCGCATACCCCCTTACCCTTGGTGTGAACCTCGAGCATGATGCGCGTGGCCGTCGGTCGATTCAGTGCGAAGAACTTTTCCAGGACATCGACCACAAACTCCATGGGGGTGAAGTCATCGTTCAGTAGCACGACCCGGTAGAGCGGCGGCTGTTTGACCTCCGGTCGCGCCTCCTCGACGACGACGCCGGAGTCGGGGCGGACCGGATGCGGATCGGGCATGAGTGTCTTTATAGGGGTCGCGAAACGGCAACACAAGCCTGCCAGAATGTGCGGTAGTTACTCCTGCAGAAACAATCGCTTGAGAGCACAAGCACGCGCCTCGTATGATGGCGCGGTCGCACATTGCGCAGCGCGCCTGCCGGGGGCTGCGCCGGGCACGCAAGGAGCCCTGGGAAGCACCATTGGCCGCACATCGTTAAGCCTATGAACGCCGCCGCCTGGCTCGAGGGTCTTCCCGCGCACGATCGCTGGCGCGCCCTGCTGCTGAGCGAGGGACCTCGGGTCGCGACCTGGATTCTCGCCCTGGCGCTGGGCGTGCAGGCGGCGCTTATCGTCACGGATCTGGCCGGAGGGGCCCGGGGCGCTACGCGAGCGCCCGCGGGCGCGCCCGGCCGCGCGGAACGGCTGCGGGCGGCCCGAATGCACTCGCTCGATGTCACCGCCATCACCAAAGCCCACCTCTTCGGCACCGCGCCGCAAAAGCCGGACGACGGCGCCGACGCCCCGCAAACGAGCATGCCGCTGGTACTCACCGGAATCATCGCCGGCAATGATCCTCAGAATGGCCTGGCGATCCTCGGACAGAATTCACAGACCGCCAAAGTGTATCTGGTCGGAGACAATCTGCCGGGCGGAGCAAAGCTGCATTCGGTGTACAGCGACCGCGTGATCATCGACCGTAACGGGCAGCTTGAGTCCCTTGCCCTGCCGCACCAGCCCGCCGGCAACGCCCCGCCGCCCTCCTCCGCGGCGCTGCAGGCCCAGAGTCCCTCCATCGAGCGCATGCGGCGTATGATCACCGAGCAGCCGGGCCTGCTGATGGATGTGCTGCGGCCGCAGCCGGTGATGGATCACGGCAAGATGAACGGCTTTCGGGTCTACCCGGGCAGAAACCGCCAGGCCTTCATGCGCCTCGGGCTGCGCCCGGGGGACCAGGTTACGGCCATCAATGGCACCCCCCTCGATGACCGCGACCGCGGCGAGCAGATCCTGCGCACGCTGGCTAGCTCCAGTGAGGCGCGCGTCACGGTCATTCGGGGTGGTCAGTCGCAGGATCTCAATTTGAACATTGCCCAGGTCGCTCAGGAGGCAGAGAGCCTCGCCAGCCAGGAGCAGGCGGGCGGCAGCGGCGCTGGCGCCGCCGAGCCCCAGCAGGGCGTGCCGTTCGAAGAGAGCGGCAACGGCGGCGGCCAGTAAGGCCCGAGCGTCATTGGGGGGGAACAGGTCAGTGAGAGGCTTTCGTTCATTTGCAGTGTGCGCGCTCGCGGTGCTGATGAGCGCCTCGCTCGCCCCGGCGCAGCAAGCGCATCAGGCGCAACAGCCGCAGCAGGCGCAGCACATCACGGCGAATTTCAAGGACGCGGACATCACGCAGATCGCGGAAGCGGTGAGCGCGGCCACCGGCAAGAGCTTCATCATCGACCCGCGGGTGCGGGCCCAGGTGACGATGCTCTCCTCGGCCCCCATGTCGCCGGCGGCCTTCTACGAGGCGTTCCTGTCGATCCTGCAGGTGTATGGTTTCATCGCCGTGCCCGCCGGGAACGTGGTCAAGATCCTTCCGGACGCCAATGCGCGTCAGTTTCCCTCGACCGACCTGCCCGATCATGTGAGCGCGACCTCCGACGAGATCGTGACCCAGGTGCTCGATGTGAGGAACGTGAGCGCGGCGCAGCTGGTGCCGATCCTGCGACCCATGGTCGCGCAGTATGGACACCTCGCCGCCTATCCGGCCGGGAACATCCTCATCATCACCGACCACGCGAGCAACGTGAACCGGATGATCCGCATCATCCGCCGTATCGACCAGGTCGGAAGCCAGGACGTGGAGATCGTGTCGCTCACGAACGCGTCCGCGTCCGAGATCGTGCGCGTGGTGAACTCGCTCTATCAGGGGGCGGCCGCCACCGAAGGCGGCGCGGTCAAAGTGGTGGCCGATGATCGCTCCAACAGCGTGCTGATCGGCGGGGAACAGGCGCAGCGGCTGCGCCTGCGTGCCCTGGTCGCGCACCTCGACACCCCGCTCGGGGCGAGTGGCGACACGCGCGTGCGTTACCTGCACTACGCGAATGCAGAGAAGCTCGCGCCGAAGCTCAAGGAGCAGATCACCGGCATCGCCCAGGCGACCCCCGGCGCTGCCGGCGCGGGCGCCCAGGGGAGCTCGCCGCTGGCGGCCGCGGAGAAGAGCGCCATGGTATGGGCCGATCCCACCAACAACGCGCTGGTCATCACGGCGCCCCCGAAGATCATGCGCGCGGTGATGGACATCGTCGACAAGCTCGACATCCGCCGGCCGCAGGTACTGGTGGAGGCGATCATCGCCGAGGTGGACCAGGACAAGAACGCCGAGCTCGGCATCAACTGGGCGGCCTTCTCCAAGGGCTCCAACGTCCCCGCCGGCGCGTTCGTGAGCCCGGTCGGCGGCACCAGTATCGTCGACCTGGCCGCCGCCATTCAGAACCCCAACAATGCCTCCACCACGCTGCTGCAGGGGACGACCCTCGGCATCGGCCGCATCGCCGGCACCGGTGTGAACTTCGCCGCCATGCTGCGTGCCATCCGCGGCGATACCAACACCAACGTAATCGCCACGCCCTCGGCCGTGACCATGGACAACCAGGAAGCGGAACTGAAGGTCGCCCAGGAAGTGCCGTTCATCACCGGTCAATTCACCAACACGGCGGCGAGCACCGGCGGCGTCACCGGCGGCATCAACCCCTTCCAGACCATTCAGCGCGAGGAAGTCGGCACCATCCTCAAAGTCACGCCGACCATCTCGCCCGAAGGCTCTGCGGTGATGATGAAAATCTCGATCGAGAGCTCGAGCATCGGTCAGAAGCCTGCCGGAGCGGTCGACCTGGTCACCAACAAGCGCACCATCACCACCAACGTGCTCATCGAGGACGGCGGTGTCGTGGTGCTCGGCGGGCTCATCGAAGACAACAGC
>DASZHQ010000137.1:0-20748 GCA_035937715.1 Steroidobacteraceae bacterium
GCCGGCGGCGTGCGATGGCCGACCTTTGATGAGTCAGGACTGGGTTCAGCATTGTCTCGCTCGACCCGGTGCCGCGCGGGACGTGCGCCCATTGCCGGGGAGGCGCGCACGCGTGTCTAAATCACCACTGGCGCGCCGCAGCGCACGCTGCGCGGCCAGAGCCTTGAGGCCTTCAGGCGATGAGCGGCGGAGCGCGCGCGAATTGCGCGCGCCGGATGGCGGGCAGAAAAACCCCCGGGGCGGCGCGGTCATCCGTCGACGGCAGTGCGGCAGCAGCGAGCGCCGGTGCGGGCAGCGCAGCGGCAAACGCGGACGCCGCCCCGGAGGCGAAGAGGCAGGGCGCGTGATGCAGCGCGCCGCTTCCGCCGGACCTGCCGCCCGCGTGAGGCGCGTGAGCATGGCCGAAGTGCTGCGCGTGCACGGCATCAGCCGGCAGGCCGGGCATCACGCCCGCCCCCGGGCAGAACCCGATGGACACCCCCGTGGCGTCGGCCAGCGGCATGAAACCCATCGGGATCAGCGCCCGCAGCAGCAACGCCGGCAGCACCAGCAGCGCGAGCCGCGCTGGCCGTCTTCGCAGGTAGGGAAGCGCCGTAGTCACACTCTGCACTCTACTCGAGCGCCGGCGTGCTGACATCGGTCAAACACCCCGAGTTCCCGCCCTCGAGTCCCCACTCTCTCCCAGAGCCCATGCGTCAGGCCTCCGGGACCGCCAGCAGGCGCGCCAGGTAGCGGGCCACCTGATCGACTTCGAGATTCACCCGCGCGCCCACGCTGAGAGCACCGAGCGTCGTGGCGGTCTGGGTGTGAGGAATGATGTTGACGCCGAAGCTCGTCGCATCCACCGCGTTTACGGTGAGGCTCACCCCGTCCACGGCCACCGAGCCCTTGGAGGCAAGATAGCGCGCCAGCGGCGCCGGCGCGCCGATGGTGAGGCGCCGCGAGCGCGCATCGCCGCTCGCCTCCAAGATGCGAGCCACCCCATCCACGTGCCCCGACACGAGGTGTCCGCCGAGCGCATCCCCGGCCCTGAGCGCCGGCTCGAGATTCACCGCCGCCCCGGGGCGGAGTTCCCCCAGGGTCGTGAGCTCGAGGGTCTCGCGCGATATGTCGGCGCTGAAGGTCCGCCCCTGCACTTCGGTCGCAGTGAGGCAGCAGCCCTGAACGCAGATGCTGTCGCCGACGCGCAGCCCCGACATGTCGAGGCGCGTGCAGGCGATCAGCAGGCGCAGATCACCGCCGCGAGGCTCGCTCGCCTGTACACGGCCGACGTCCTGGATGATTCCGGTAAACAACGCCCGCTCCTTATGACAGGTTGCCCGTCGCCGGTGCGCCCGGCGCGGCGACCGGCCGCAGTCGCAGCCTCACGTCCGCGCCGATCTGCTGCATCTCGATCAAAGCGAACTGCGGCGCCTCGCTGAGCTCCGTGAGGCGCGGCAACTGCACGAGCGCGCGCGCCGCGGGTCCGAGGAGCTTCGGCGCCACATACAGCAGCAGCTCATCCACCAGCGCCTGCGCGACCAGCTCCCCGGCGAGTGTCCCTCCGGCTTCCACCAGCACCTCGTTCGCCTCGAGCTCACCGAGGCGCTCGAGGACTGCCGGCAGCGCCACCCGGTCGTCAGTCCCGGGCAGCGACTCGACGCGCGCTCCACGCGCACTGAGCGTAGCGACGTGTGCATCGTCCGGGTTCGCTACCGAAGTCAGTATCAACACCTCCCCGTCCCCCTCGAGCAGCCGCGCGGCGGGCGGCGTGCGCAATCGCGCATCGAGCACGACTCGCAGCGGCTGACGCCGGCTCGCGCCACCCGCCTGGTCCGCCAGCCGCACGGTCAGGCGCGGATCATCAGCGAGCACCGTGCCGACGCCGGTGAGCACCACGGAGCTGCGCGCGCGCCAGCGCTGTACGTCCTGCCGGGCCGCCTCACCGCTGATCCAGCGGCTCGCTCCGTCGGCGAGCGCGGTGCGGCCGTCGAGACTCATCGCGAGCTTCACGCGCACCAGGGGCCGCCCGTAGCGCATGCGCTTGATGAATCCGGCGTTCAGCTCGGCCGCCTCCTGCTCGAGCAGGCCCGACTCCACGGCAATGCCCGCGGCGCGCAACGCCGCCGCGCCGCGGCCGTTGACGAGCGGATTCGGATCGGCGGTGGCGTAGACGACCCGCGCCACGCGTGCCGCACTGAGCGCCTCGACGCACGGGGGCGTGCGGCCGTGGTGACTGCAGGGCTCGAGCGTCACGTAAACCGCGGCTCCAGCGGCCGCGCCACCTGCGGCGCGCAGCGCCGCGACTTCCGCGTGCGCCTCGCCAGCGCGCTCGTGCCAGCCCTCGCCGACGATACGGCTGCGCTGCGCGATGACACAGCCGACGCGTGGGTTCGGGTCGGTCGTCTCCAGCCCGCGGGCGGCGAGGGTGAGCGCGCGCTGCATGGCGAAGCGGTCGAAATCAGAGAACACGGCTGCTAGCAAACTCTCTTCGGGAGCTGATTATTCCGCCACATCCCGGCGGGCGCCACGCAGCCTGCGGCCGTGCGGCTCACTTCTTGCCGTCCGGCCCGGAATCGTCGTTGGCCGCCGGATCCGCCGGCAGCAGCGGCAGCTGATCGCGGTTCGGGGCACGGCGCGGCTCGCGCTTGTGGCCGCGTGCCTGGGCCGCGTGCGCCGCTGCGGGCGGGCGTGCATCGCGCAGCCGCTGGATTTCCTCGTGAAACGCCTCGACGTCCTCGAACTGCCGATAGACCGAAGCAAAGCGCACGTAGCCGACCTCGTCCAGGTGCCGCAGCTCCTCCATCACCAGCTCCCCGATGGCCCGCGCGGTGACCTCGCGATCCCCGAGGGTGCGCACCTTGTGAACGATGCGGCTTAAGGCCTCGTCGATCTGCTCGCGGGGCACGGGACGTTTCTCCAGTGCCTTCTCCATGCCGGCGCGCAGCTTTCCCTCATCGAACGCCTCGCGTCCGCGATCGCCCTTGATGACCAGCGGCATGAGCAGTTCCGCGGTTTCGAAGGTGGTGAAGCGCTCGCCGCACTTGAGGCATTCGCGGCGGCGACGGATCTGCCGCCCCTCGCCCGCGAGCCGCGAGTCGTTCACCTTGGTCTCGACGTGGCCGCAGAACGGGCAGTGCATGCGGGCGATGCACCTTGCGTCAGTCTAGGGCCCGTAGACCGGGAAGCGCCGGCACAGCTCGATCACCTGTGGCCGCACGCGCTCGATCGCCGCGGCCGCGCCTTCCGCATCGAGCACCTGCACGATGAGGTCCGCCACGTGTTCGATCTCCGCCTCGCGGAAGCCGCGCGTGGTGGAGGCCGGCGTGCCAATGCGCAGGCCGCTCGCGATCATCGGCGGGCGCGGATCGTTGGGCACGGCGTTCTTGTTCACGGTGATGTTGGCACGCCCCAGAGCGGCATCCGCGTCCTTGCCGGTGATGTTGCGGTCGGCGAGGCTCATCAGGAACAGATGATTGTCGGTACCGCCGGAGACGATCTGGTAGCCGCGCTGCATGAGCCGCGCCGCCATGGCGCGGGCGTTGGCGAGCACCTGGCGCTGGTAGTCGCGGAACTCCGGCTGCAGCGCCTCGAGCAGGGCCACCGCCTTGGCGGCGATGACGTGCATGAGCGGGCCGCCCTGCGTGCCGGGAAACACCAGTGAGTTGAGCCGCTTGGCGATCTCCTCGTTGGCACGCGCCAGGATCAGGCCGCCGCGCGGGCCGCGTAGGGTCTTGTGGGTAGTAGTGGTGACGACGTCGGCGTGCGGCACGGGGTTGGGATAGATGCCCGCGGCCACCAGCCCCGCGACGTGCGCCATGTCGACCACGAAGTACGCGCCCACGCTGCGGGCGATCTCGGCGAAGCGCGCCCAGTCGATGACGCGCGAGTACGCCGAGAACCCGGCGATGATGATCTTGGGACGATGCTCTTCGGCGAGGCGCTGCACCTGCGCATAATCGATCTCGCCGTTGTCGGGGCGGATGCCGTACTGTGCGGCGCGAAAGTACTTGCCGGAGAAATTGACCTTGGCGCCGTGCGTCAGGTGACCGCCGTGGTCGAGGCTCATGCCGAGGATGGCATCGCCCGGCTGCGCCAGCGCGAAGTAGGCCGCGGCATTGGCCTGCGAGCCGGAGTGCGGCTGCACGTTGGCGAAATCGGCCCCGAACAGCCGCTTGGCGCGATCGATGGCGAGCTGCTCGGCCACGTCCACGTACTCGCAGCCGCCGTAGTAGCGCTTGCCGGGATACCCCTCCGCGTACTTATTCGTGAGCACCGACCCCTGCGCCTCGAGCACGCGCGGGCTCGCGTAATTCTCCGAGGCGATGAGCTCGACGTGCTCCTCCTGGCGGCGGCGCTCCCCGGCGATCGCGCCGGCCAGCTCGGGATCGAAGCCTTCGATCGTCATGGTCATCCGGAACATGCGTAGCGCCGCCTTTGCAGTGCGGAGAAGTCAGGGGGCGCGAATTGTACCGGAACGACCCGATGGCCGCCCTTATTGCGGCGCGCCGCCCGGGCGCAAGGATCGCGGTAGCGCCAGCGGGAGAAGCCAGCCGCAGCCGCGGCGGCCCGTCAGCCGCGCCGCTACGACGCGCCGTTCAGGAGATTCTCGACCACTGCCGTCCAGGCGTGGGCGAGGTTGGCGCGGTTGTAGCCGCCGCCCCCCAGGGCGAGAACCCGGCCATGACCGAGACTCTCCGCCAGCGCTGACAGCTCGCGGGCCGCGCGACCGTGCGTGCGGGGCGAGAAGCGCAGGTGGGTGATCGGATCGCCCTCGAGGCTGTCGGCGCCGCACTGCAGGATGATGAATTCGGGGGAGTACTTCGTCAGGTGCGCGAGCACCCGCGGCCAGACGGCGTCGAAAGTCTCGTCGTCGGCCCCCGGGGGCAGCGGCACGTTGAGCTTCATGCCGAGGGC
The DNA here is from genome assembly GCA_035937715.1 of Steroidobacteraceae bacterium. Taxonomy (GTDB): domain Bacteria; phylum Pseudomonadota; class Gammaproteobacteria; order Steroidobacterales; family Steroidobacteraceae; genus 13-2-20CM-66-19. The sequence continues at coordinate 4,897 of DASZHQ010000137.1, forward strand.
CGCGCCGCGCCCGGTTTCCGCGGCTGCGCCGGTGCCCGGATACAGGTAGCGACCATCCTCGTGCAGATCGGCGAACACCACCGCCGCGTCATCCTCGAACGCGTAGAACACGCCGTCGCCGTGATGCGCATCGATGTCGACATAGGCGATGCGCTTGAGCCCCGCGCGCTTGAGCTGCTCGATGGCGACGCCGCAGTCGTTGAACACGCAGAAGCCCGCGGCGCGGTTGCGCGCCGCGTGATGCAGTCCCGCGATAGGCACGAAGGCGCGCCGGCACTCATCCTTCATGATGGCTTCCATGGCGCTGAGCGTCGCGCCCACCACGCCCGCAGCCGCCTCGTACACACCCTTGAAGGCCGGCGTGTCGCCCGCATCGAGGAGACCCGTGCCGCTGGCTGAGCGTTCCCGCACGAACTCCAGATACTCCTGGGTGTGGAATGAGCGCAGCTCCGCATCGCTCGCCGTGCGCGGCTCGATCACCGTCACGCGTTCGGCCAGGCCGCGCGCGGCGAATTCGCGCACGAAGGCAGCCAGACGGTCCGGACCGAAGGGATGGCCGTCACCAAAGCCGTAGCGCGCCAGGCGCTCACTGACGATCACTGCGACGTTCGTGGCCTCTGTCACGCACTTACCTCGCGGCACGTGTCAAGGCGCGCAAGCCTAACACAGTGGTGCGCGCCGCCAGCCCTGGCGCGGCCATCGCCATCGGCGCCGGCCTCGAAGATAATCCTCGCATGGCCCAATACATCTACACCATGAACCGCGTTTCCAAGGTGGTGCCGCCGAAGCGCGTCATCCTGCGCGACATCAGCCTGTCGTTCTTCCCGGGGGCCAAGATCGGCGTGCTGGGCCTCAACGGCGCGGGTAAATCCTCGCTGCTGAAGATCATGGCGGGCATCGATTCGAGCTTCGATGGCGAGGCGCGCCCGCAGAGCGGCATCCGCATCGGCTTTCTGCCGCAGGAGCCGCACCTGGATGCGACCCGGGATGTGCGCACCACCGTCATGGAGGGCCTGGGCGAGACCTTCCGCGAGCTCGAGGAGTTCATGGCGCTCAGCGACCGGCTCGGCGAGCCCATGGACGAGGAGCAGATGAACACGCTGCTCGCGCGGCAGGCGCAACTGCAGGACGCCATCGACGCCGCCGGCGGCTGGGAACTCGAGCGCAAGCTCGAGATCGCCGCCGATGCGTTGCGGCTGCCGCCGTGGGAGGCCAGCATCGGCACGCTCTCGGGCGGGGAGAAGCGCCGCGTGGCTTTGTGCCGACTGCTGCTCTCGGCTCCGGACATGCTGCTGCTCGATGAGCCGACCAACCACCTCGATGCAGAATCGATCGCCTGGCTGGAGCGCTATCTGGAGCAATACCCGAGCACGGTGATCGCCGTCACGCACGATCGCTACTTCCTCGATAACGTCGCGCAATGGATCCTGGAACTCGACCGCGGCTACGGCATTCCCTGGCACGGCAACTATTCCTCGTGGCTCGAGCAGAAGGAGCAGCGTCTCGCGCTCGAGGAGCGCGAGCGCGAATCGCTGCGCAAGACGCTCGCCCACGAGCTCGAGTGGGTGCGGCAGAACCCCAAGGCACGCCAGGCCAAGAGCAAGGCGCGGCTGCAGCGCTACGAGGAGCTCGCCTCGCGCGAATTCCAGGAGCGCAACGAGACGAATGAGATCTACATTCCGCCCGGCGAGCGGCTCGGCGACCTGGTCATCTCGGTGCAGGGCCTGCGCAAGGGCTACGGAGAGCGGCTGCTGATCGACGACCTGGCCTTCAATCTGCCGCGCGGCGGCATCGTCGGCATCATTGGCCCGAACGGCGCGGGCAAGACCACGTTGTTCCGCATGCTCACCGGTGCGGAGCCGCCCGATGCCGGCGAGATTCGCACCGGCCCCAGCGTGCGGCTCGCGTACGTGGACCAGTCGCGCCAGACGCTCGATGACACCAAGACCGTCTGGCAGGAGATCTCTGGCGGGCTCGATGTGATCCGCGTCGGCAGTTATGAGACGCCCTCGCGCGGCTACGTCGGGCGTTTCAATTTCAAGGGTGCGCAGCAGCAGCAGCTGATCGGGGAGCTCTCGGGCGGGGAGCGCAACCGCGTGCACCTCGCCAAGGTGCTGCGCGCCGGCGGCAACGTGCTGATGCTCGATGAGCCGACCAACGACCTGGACGTCGAGACGCTGCGCGCGCTCGAGGAGGCGCTGCTCAACTTCCCCGGCTGCGCGGTGGTGATCACACACGACCGCTGGTTCCTCGACCGCCTCGCCACCCACATCCTCGCCTTCGAGGGTGACTCACAGGTGCTGTGGTTCGAGGGCAATTACCAGGAGTACGTTCAGGACTTCCGGCGGCGCAAGGGCGAGGACGCCGCTCAGCCGCACCGCATCCGCTACAAACCGCTCACGCGCTGAGGCGGCGGGATAAGCCTTGTCCCGACCCTCGACAGCGCAGACGGCGCAAGCCCGCAGTAGGCGCACGCTGTGGACGTGGGCGGGCCCGCTCGCAGCACTGGTGGTGTTTGCCGGGGTGGTGCTGATCCTGCATCACCAGCTGGCACGGCTGCACGTGAGGAACGTATTCGCGCACCTGCACGCCATCCCGCGCCACCAGGTGCTGGCGGCGCTCGGCTTCACCGCCCTCAGCTACTGGCTGCTTTCCACCTACGAGGTGCTGGCGCTCGTCTACCTGCGACGGCTGCTCCCCTACACCCGGATCGTGTTCACCTCTTTTATCGCCTACTCCTTCGGGCACACCCTCGGATTCGCCGCCTTTACTGGCGCCGCGATCCGCTTCCGCCTGTATGCGACCGCCGGCCTCACCGCCGTCGATGTGGCGATGATCTCCGCCTTCTGCAGTCTGTCGCTCGGCATTGGCCTCGCGACTATCCTCGGCCTGTCGCTGCTGCTCGCGCCCGAGCACGCCGCCGCGGTGTTGCACCTGCATCACCACTGGCCGGTGCTGGTCGGAACGCTGCTGCTGGCGGCGGTGGGCGCCTATGCGCTGTGGGCGTGCCTGGCGCGCGGCACGCTCGAGATCCGCGGTTGGGCGCTGCGCGCTCCGGGGCCGGCGATCGGACTTACACAGCTCGGCCTGTCGGTGCTCGACCTGTCGTTGGCTGCGGCGGTGCTCTGGTCGCTCCTGCCGGCGAGCGCGCATATCGCGTTCATGACCTTCCTCGGCGTGTATGCCGCCGCGGTGATCGCCGGCATCGTCAGCCATGTGCCGGGCGGGGTCGGCGTCTTCGAGGCGGTGATGCTGTTCACGCTGCCCAACGTGCCCGCGGACGCGCTGCTCGGGTCGCTCCTTGCCTACCGCGCCGTGTACTACCTGGTGCCGCTGGTGTTCGGCACGCTGCTGTTTGGATCCAAGGAGCTGTCGGCGCAGCGCGGCCGCATTGCCCGGGCGCAGGAGCTGGCGAGCCTGTACGTCGCGCCGGTGATACCGCAGATCGCCGGTGGCCTCACCTTCCTTGCCGGCGCACTGCTGCTGTTCTCCGGCTCGACCCCGGCCGCCGAGGCGCGCCTGGCCTTTCTCGACCGGTTCCTGCCGCTCGCGGTGCTGGAAGCCTCGCATCTCGTCGGGAGCATCGTGGGGATCGCGCTGCTCGTGCTGGCACGCGCGCTGTTCCGCCGCGTGCAGGCCGCCTATCACATTGCCGTGTGGCTGCTGGTTGCGGGCATTTTCGCATCGCTCCTGAAGGGACTCGACTTCGAGGAGGCGAGCCTGCTCGTCCTCGTGCTCGCGGTGCTGATGCTCGGTCGGCGCGCGTTCTACCGCCCCACCGCGCTTCTCTCGGAGAGTTCCACGCCCGCCTGGCTGGCCTGCATCACCGGAGTTGTCGCCATGGCGGTGTGGATCGGCATCGTCTCCTACCGCCACGTGCGCTACTCGGATCAGTTGTGGTGGACCTTCGCGCTGGATGCCAACGCGCCGCGCGCGCTGCGCGCCTCGCTCGCCGTGATCGTGCTCGGCACCGTCTACGTGCTGTGGAACATGCTGCGGCCCGCGCGCCCGGAGCCGGCGGTCGCGGGAGCGGAGGAGCTGGCACGGGCACGCGCGCTCATCGCCGCCTCCGACGCCACGCTCGCCAACGCCGCGCTCACCGGCGACAAACGGCTGCTGTTCAGCGATGCTGGCGACGCCTTCCTCATGTACCAGGTTGCCGGCCACAGCTGGATCGCGCTCGGCGATCCGGTCGGCTCGCGCGAGGGCGCGGAAGAGCTGGTGTGGCGGCTGCGCGAGATGTCCGACCATCATGGCGCGCAGACCGTGTTCTACCAGGTGTGCGCCGACCGCCTGGCGCTCTACGTGGACCTCGGGCTCGCCGCGCTCAAGATCGGAGAAGAGGCGCGCGTGCCGCTCGCAGAGTTCTCGCTGGAGGGCGCGGCGCGCGCCGAGCTGCGCCAGGCACATCGGCGCGCGCACCGCGAAGGCGCCACGTTCGAAGTCGTGCCTCCCGAGGGGGTCGATGCGCTGCTACCCGAGCTCAGGCGCATCTCGGATGCCTGGCTGTCTGCCAAGTCGACGGGCGAGAAGCGCTTTTCGGTAGGCGCATTCTCGCCGCAGTACCTGCGGCAGTTTCCGCTCGCGCTGGTGCGTTCGCAGGGTACGCCGGTAGCGTTCGCGAATCTCTGGACCACGGGAACCCGGGCCGAGCTGTCGGTGGATCTGATGCGCTTCGCCGGCGACGCGCCGCGCGGATCCATGGACTACCTGTTCATCGAGCTGATGCTGTGGGGACAGCGCGAGGGCTACCGCGGGTTCAATCTCGGCATGGCACCGCTCTCCGGGCTCGAGGCTCATCCGCTCGCCCCGGCGTGGCACCGTGTCGGAAACTTCATCTTCCGCCACGGCGAGCATTTCTATAATTTCGAGGGACTGCGGCGCTACAAGGCGAAATTCGATCCGGCCTGGGAGCCACGCTACCTCGCTGCGCGCGGTGGCATCGCGTTGCCGCGCGTGCTGGTGGATGTGTCGGTGCTGATCGCAGGGGGGATGAAGGAGCTGCTCGCCCGATGATCGCGACACGCAGGCCGATCGTGCGGCCGCGCCGGCCGGCTGCGCGCGTCGCCGCCACCGCGCTGATGACGCTGCGGCTCGCGGCGCTGGCCGGCGCCGCCGCCAGCGCCGTTGCCGCGGTCACCGCGCCCGTGCCCACCACCGCAGCCGCGGACGTCGCGGGTAAAACGCCCCGGCCGGCTACGCCAGCGACGACGCAACCGGCCGACGGCCGTTATTCGACGCGCCTGCCCGCGCGGCGCTTCGGCACGGTTACGGTCTACATCCCGCAGCGCAAGCCGCAGAGTGTCGCGATCTTCGTCTCCGGCGATGGCGGCTGGGAGCTCGGAGTCATCAGCATGGCGCACGCGCTCAGTGACATGGGCGCGGTTGTGATCGGCGTCGACATTGGTCAGTACTTCGCGAGCCTGCGCAAGGCGGCGGAACGCCCCGCCGCCGCCTGCCAAATGATTGCCGCTGACTTCGAGGCGCTCAGCCACCAGGTGCAGAAGGAGATCGGCATGAGTGAGTACCACGTGCCGGTGCTGGTCGGTTACTCCTCGGGTGCCACCGTGGTGTACGCGGCGCTGGTGCAGTCCCCACCGGGCACCTTCGCCGGGGCTCTGAGTCTCGGTTTCTGCGCCAACCAGGATTTCGCGGGCGCCACACTGTGTCCGGGGGCCGGTGTGCGCTATACCGCCAACTCACAGCACGAGTTGGTGTTCGAGCCCGCCGCCACCCTGCGAGAGCCGTGGATTGCACTGCAGGGACAGAAGGACGAGGTCTGCGACCCGCACGCCACCGATGAGTTTGCCGCGCGCGTAGCCGGCGGGCAGGTGGTGAAGCTGCCGCTCGTGGGGCACGGATTCTCGGTCGAACGCAACTGGCTACCGCAGTTCCGCGACGCCTACGTGCGGCTCGCCGCGCGCACCGTGGCCCCGGCGCAGAGTCCGCCCGAGATCCGCGACCTGCCACTGCAGGAAGTGCCTGCCAGCGGCTCGGGGGATGAGTTCGTCCTGCTGATCACCGGGGACGGCGGCTGGGCTGGACTCGATCAGGAGCTCGCCGCACGTTTCGCCGCGAACGGCGTGCCCACGGTGGGATTGAACTCGCTGAAGTATTTCTGGGCGCGGCGCACGCCTGATGAGACTGCGCGCGATGTGGCGCGCGTGCTGCGCCACTACTTCGCGGCCTGGGGCAAGCAGCGCGTGCTGCTGGTCGGCTACTCCTTCGGCGCAGACGTGCTGCCGTTCGTGATCAACCGTCTGCCGCCGGAGCTGCGCCAGCGCGTCGCGAGCGTGAGCCTGCTGGGGGTCGACGCCCACGCCTCGTTCGAGGTGCGCATCGCCGACTGGGTGGGCGGTGACAACGGCGGCCCACCCACGCGGCCGGAGCTGGCCGAGGTCGCTCCCGTGCCGGTGCTGTGCATCTACGGCGAGGGCGAAGAGGATTCCATCTGCCCCGGACTGCCCGCCGGCAGCATTGCCCGCGAGCGGGTCGGCAAGGGACACCACTTCAGCGGCGAATACGCAACACTGGCAGACCGCATCCTCGCCTTCGGCCGCACCGGTCGGTGACATAACGCCGCGCTTCGTGCGATGGATGAGAGATGCGACGCGCGCTGGGTTAACATGGGAGCGAGCGGCACACACAACAACATGAGCCGCCGGCGGCATATGTCCCTGTACATCGATTCGACCAGCCACCTGCATCACGACCTGGACAAGAACCTAGTCGTGACCTGTCCGCATTGCCTGGCCGTGGCGCATATCACCCCGAGCGCCGTGCCGCGATTCGAGGACCTGCAGCTGTACCGTCCGCGGCAGGTGGGCCTCGTCTACCTGTGCGACGCCTGCCACATGCCGATCTTCCTGCGCTTCACCGTGCGGGTGTACGGTGCGGCGCGCATCGAGCTGTCGCCTCAGTTCACCGAGATCGAGCGGGCGCGCGAGAAATTCAGCTTCACCTACGTACCCGAGGACGTCGAGCTGCTGTTCCGCGAAGCGCTCGTGTGTTTCTCGCAGGGGGCGTTCAACGCCTTCGCGTCCATGTGCCGCCGCACGGCGCAGGCGATGTTCGCGGATCTGGGTGAGGCCGGGAAGCTGCGCCTGTTCGATGAGCTCAATGCCGTACGCGAGCTGGCCAACATCGCTGCCGACATCTTCACCAAGATGAGGAACGTGCTGTTCGGAGCGGAGCTGGATGCGCGCTCCCCGCTGCCGCTGCCGCTGCTCGATGGCTACGAGGCGGGCGTCATGCTCGAGGTCGTCAAGGACCTGCTTTACGAGGCCTACGTCCGCAAGGGCAAGCTGCAGCAGGCCATGATGGTGCGGCGCTTCTTCCTCGACGAGACCGGCAGCCACATCGCTCCGTTCGTGTCGGCGAGCTGACTCGCCTGCCCCGCAGGGGCTAGTTCACGAAACGCCGCGCGTTGCGGAACAGCCGCATCCAGCCGCTGTACTCGCCCGCCTCGCGCGGCCGCCATGAATTCTGCAGGTAACGGAACGAGCGCTCCGGGTGCGGCATGGTGATGGTCACGCGCCCGTCGAAGTTCGACAGCGCCGCGATGCCGTAGGGCGTGCCGCTCGGATTAGCCGGATAGCTGGCGGCAACGCTGCGGTCGCCGTTGACGTAGCGCAGGCCGACCAGGCCGCTCGCGGCGCAGGCCTGCGCCGCGGCGGCGCTCGCAAACTCCGCGCGCCCCTCGCCGTGCGACACCGCAACCGGCAGCACCGAGCCTGCCATGCCCGCGAGCAGCACCGAGGGCGAGGGCAGCACCTCGACCAGCGAAAAGCGCGCCTCGTGCTGCTCGCTGCGGTTCTGCACGAAGCGCGGCCAGTGGGCGGTGCCCGGGATGATGCTGCGCAGCGCCGCGAACATCTGGCAGCCGTTACAGATGCCGAGCGCGAAAGTGTCCTCGCGCGCAAAGAAGCGCCGGAACTCCTCGCGCACCGCCTCGTGGAACAGGATCGATTTCGCCCAGCCCTCGCCCGCTCCCAGCACATCCCCGTAGGAGAAGCCGCCGCAGGCAACGAGGCCCTGGAACTCCCCCAGGCTGCGCCGCCCGGCGAGCACATCCGTCATGTGCACATCGTGCGCGCTGAACCCGCAGGCATCGAACACGGCTGCGGTCTCCACCTGACTGTTGACGCCCTGCTCGCGCAGGACCGCGACCGCCGGCCGCGTGCCGCGTGCCACGTACGCCGCGGCGACGTCCTCCTCGGAATCGAAGCTCAGCTCGACGCTCAGACCGGGCTCGGCTTCCGCTGCCTGCGCTGCAAACTCCTCGTCGGCGCACTGCGGATCGTCGCGCAGGCGCCGCAGTCGCCAGGAGGTCTCCGACCAGGCGCGCCTCAGATCCACCCAGGGCTCGTCGAACTGCGCCTCGCCCACGCGGATCTGCAGGCGCAGCTCGCTCACTGGTGCGCCGAGGTAGAGCGCGGCTGCGTTCAGCCCGTGGCGCGCGAGGACCTCCAGAAACGCGTCCTCATCGCCCGCCATGAGCTGCACCACCACGCCCGGCTCCTCAGCGAACAGCTGCTCGAGCGCGCCACCGCGGGTGGCGGGCAGCGCGATGTCGAGCCCGCAATGCCCGGCGAATGCCATCTCCAGGAGGGTGGCGAACAAGCCGCCGTCCGAGCGGTCGTGGTAGGCGCGCAGCATGCCGGCGGCGCGCAGGTCGCGCAGCGCGGCGGCGAGTTGCGTGAGTCGCTGCGGCTGATCGAGATCGGGCGGCTCTTCGCCGAGCTGCCCGTAAACCTGAGCCAGCGCCGAGCCTCCCAGGCGGTTGCGGCCGTCGGCGAGGTCGATGAGCCACAGCGAGGTCGGACGCTCATCGAGCTGCAGCGCCGGGGTGAGCGTGCGGCGCGCATCGGCGACCGGCGCAAAGGCAGACACGATCAGCGATACCGGCGCCACCACGCTCTTTTCAACACCATCCTCGCGCCACGCGGTCTTCATCGACAGCGAGTCCTTGCCCACCGGGATCGCGATGCCGAGCTGCGGACACAGCTCCATGGCCACGGCACGCACCGTCTCGTAGAGGGCAGCGTCCTCGCCCGGTTCGCCGCAGGCCGCCATCCAGTTGGCCGACAGGCGGATCTGCGACAGCGAATCGATATCCGCCGCGAGTATGTTGGTGATCGCCTCGGCCACCGCGAGCCTCCCGGAGGCGGGTGCATCCAGCACCGCCACCGGCGTGCGCTCGCCCATCGCCATCGCCTCGCCCGCTGCGCCCCGATAGTCGGCGAGCGTCACCGCGACGTCGCTCACCGGCACCTGCCAGGGGCCCACAAGCTGATCGCGGCTGATGAGGCCGCCGACCGTGCGGTCCCCGATGGTGATGAGGAAGGTCTTGTCAGCCACCGCCGGGAGACGCAGCACGCGGTACGCGGCCTCGCGCAGATCGATGCGTGAGCTATCGAAGCGCCGGCGCGCAGCGACGATCGTCTTCACATCGCGCGTCAGGCGCGGCGGCTTGCCGAGCAGTACATCGATGGGAATGTCGACCGGCATGTCATCGAACAGCGCATCGCGCACCGTGAGCTGTCCGCTGGCGTCGATCTCGCCGATCACCGCAAAGGGACAACGCTCGCGCGTCGCGATGGCGGCAAACTTCTCCAGGGCGCCGCGCTCGATGACGAGCACGTAGCGCTCCTGCGCCTCGTTGCACCAAAGTTCCAGCGGCGACAGGGCGCCTTCGGCGCTCGGGATGGCGCGCAGGTCGATGCGCGCCCCGCGGCGGCTGGGGGCTGCGGCCTCGGGCACCGCGTTGGAAAGGCCCCCGGCGCCGACATCGTGGATGAGTGCGATCGGATTGTCCTCACCGAGCGAGCAGCAGCGATCGATCACTTCCTGGGCGCGGCGCTGCATCTCGGGATTGCCGCGCTGCACGGAGGCGAAGTCGAGGTCGGCGCTCGAGCTGCCGCTGCCGACCGAGGAAGCGGCACCGCCCCCCAGGCCGATGAGCATCGCAGGTCCTCCGAGCACGATCAGCGGTGCGCCGACCGGCGCCACGGCTTTCTCGACGTGCGCGCGGCGCACGTTCCCGACGCCCCCGGCGATCATGATGGGCTTGTGGTAGCCGCGCCGGCTTTGCGGGGAGTCCCCGGCTGCCTGCTGCTCGAAGGTACGGAAGTAACCGCATAATGCGGGCCGGCCGAATTCATTGTTGAAGGAGGCGGCGCCGATCGGCCCCTCGATCATGATGTCTAGCGCGGAGGCGATGCGTGCGGGGGCGCCGAATTCGCACTCCCAGGGCCGCTCGTAGCCGGGAATGCGCAGGTTGGACACGGAAAAGCCGGTGAGCCCCGCCTTGGGCTTGGCGCCCCGCCCGGTCGCACCCTCATCGCGGATCTCGCCGCCGGAACCGGTGGCCGCCCCGGGAAAGGGTGAGATGGCCGTCGGATGGTTATGGGTCTCGACCTTCATGACGATGTCGATCGGCTCGAGGCTGGCGCGGTAGATGCCGCTCTCCGGGTCGGGGAAAAAGCGCGTGCCGTCGGTGCCGCTGATGACCGCGGCGTTGTCACGGTAGGCGGATAACACCCCGGTGGGGTTGCGCGCGGTGGTGTGACGGATCATGGCGAACAGCGATTCATCGCGCGGCCGTCCGTCGATGATCCAGGCGGCGTTGAAGATCTTATGACGGCAATGCTCGGAGTTCGCCTGGGCGAACATCATGAGCTCGACGTCGGTCGGATCGCGCCCCAGGCGGCGAAAGCTCTCGAGCAGGTAGTCCATCTCATCAGCCGACAGCGCCAACCCCAGCTCCCGATCCGCCTCCTCGAGCGCCACGCGGCCCGCGGCCAGCGGCACGCGCGCCAGCGGCCGCGCTGTTGGATGCTCGAACATTCGCGCCGCCTGGGCCGGATCGAGCAGTGCCGCCTCCGTCATGCGGTCGTGCAGCACCGGCGCGAGGCGCAGCAACCGCTCTTTCCCCAGGAGCCGCGCGGCGCGCAACCGATACTCGATGCCGCGTTCGATGCGCCGCAGCGCGGCGAGCCCGCAGACCTGCGCGATGTCGGTCGCCTTGCTCGACCAGGACGAGATGGTGCCGGGACGCGGCACGACCAGGATGCACTCCTGCGCGTGCGAGGCGGCCGGCGGGGTCGAGCGCGGCCCGTAGGTGAGAAGCTGTATCAGCACGCGCTGCTCGTCGGCGCCCAGCGGCCGCGTGAGGTCGGCGAAATGCGTGAAGCGCGCCTCGAGCCCGCTGATGGCGGAGTCGAGAGCCGTGAGGCGTTCGAGGAGCTTCGCGAGGCGGAATGCGGACAGTGCCGGCGGACCGGGTACCTGCAGCATGGTGCTTAGGCGCGCCTCACTTCTTCTCGCCCGGCGGCGTCGAATACATGGGCATGGGGAACTGGGCCACCGTGGCGCCGCTTTCCAGTACGGTGATCTTGCTCACCCCGTGCTTCTTCACCTCGTCGATGCGCAGGATCGAGTGCATGGGCAGGAAGGTGCGCTTCACCCCCGAGAATTCACCCTTGATACGCTCCTCGGAAGGATCCAGCACCACCGAGGAGCGCTCGCCAAAGAGCAGCTCCTCCACCTCGATGAATCCGAACAGCTCCCCATGGCTCACGCGCCGGGCGTAGACCTCGTAAATCTTGCCCTGATTCACGAACATAATGCGGAAAATGTGACTGGCTGCCATGGCTTAAATGGGGCTCGCTGCTACTTTGACCCCGACATTATATGTCCGGGCGCACCGGGGAAGCTGCCGCGCCCGGCTGGAACGTAAGCCACAGGCCCAACGCACAACGGACGGATGACTCTTTGAGTCGGGGAATCATGCTCAAACTGCGCATCGTGAGTGATCAACGGCGCTCGCTCGCGGAACGCAGCAGCGCCATTTTCTCGGTGGAGGGTGGCACCATCGGCCGCTCCGCCGACAACGACTGGGTGTTGCCCGATCCGATGCGCTACGTCTCAGCGCATCACGCGCGCGTGCAGTTCCGCGAAGGCCACTTCTACCTGCAGGACGTAAGCACCAACGGCGTGTACGTCAATGACGACATGGAGCCCCTCGCCAAGCGTGGCTCGAGCGGCTACCGGCTCACCAACGGCGACGTTCTGCGCATGGGCGACTATCACATCGTCGCCGCGCTCGAGTCGGCTGCGCAGGGCGAGGGGGAGGACGCTGCGGTACCGACCAGTATCCATGCGCTGCACGCTTTCGGACGACGCGCGAGCGACCGCGACATCGGCGCGAAGCTCAATGTCGAGGAATTGCTGGTGCCGGTCATCGACATGGACCCTGTTCTCCCGGTCGGCGCCTATGGCCAGGCGGTCGACTCCGGGCGCGTACAGGCGCTCGCGCAGGCGCAGGAGCCGTCGCCCGCCGTCGAACTCACTGAGCAGGTCTCCCCGGCCGCGGAGCCTGCGGATGCGCAGTCGCTCGCCGACCGCATGCTGCGCCTCGCCGAGGCGGTGGGCCGCGAGCCGAAAGGCGCCGGCGGGATCATGGCGCTCGAGGACGTGCATACCGGCCTCGACGCCTTCTGCCGCGGCGCGGGCATCGCTCCGGAGCAGCTGCCCGCGGATGCGCAGGGACGGTTGCTCCATCTGGCGGGCCGCCTGCTGCGCGAGGCCCTGGTCGGCTTCAAGGATCTGGAGCGCAGCCGCGGCGACACGCGCAATCGCTATCGCATCGAGTTGCCGCCTGCCGAGCACGACGATCCGCGTCCGTCACTCGCCAACTCCATGGTGGAGGATCTGCTGATCGCGCTGTTCGTGCAGCACGAGGGACGCCGGCTCGACTCGGTGCAATGGTTGCGCGAGATGGTCGCCGAGGCCAAGCGGCACGAGCATGCCGCCGCTCAGGCGACGCGCGCCGCCTTCATCGAATTCCTCGACCGGCTGGATCCAGCCGAGCTCGAAGCGCGCTTCGAGCGCGCCGCGCGCCGCGGCAAGGTGCGCTCCGCAGACAAGGCGCAGTACTGGGAGTTGTTCACGACTTTCTACCGCAATCTCATCGAGATGCCGGCCGATCACCTGCCACACACATTCGTGGAGGCCTTCGCAGCCGCGTATCGCGAGGCATTGAAGAAACCACCGGGGTGAGGCGCGAGTACGGGCGGCTGCGCTGGCAGCGAGCGCTCCGGCCCTGGGCGCCTATAATACCCGCGGCGCAACTTTCGGCGGGATGCTCATGGCAAGGAAGATGGCGGAGAGGGTGGGATTCGAACCCACGTGCCGGTTTTACCCGACCATCCGATTTCGAGTCGGCGCCGTTGTGACCGCTTCGGTACCTCTCCGCGGGCACGCCCGTTTCGCGGCGCCGGTATTCTAGCGGAAAGCCGCTGAGCGCGAAGGTTGCTCACGTTGCGCACATGGACTGTCGCCGCCGCCGCTGTGCTTGCCGCACTTGCCGGCTGCGGCAAGCTCACGCCCTCGTCCACCGATACGATTCGCTCAAGCGGCGAGCTGCGCGTGGTGACGCTGAACCTGCCGACCTGCTACTACCTCGGCGCGCAGCGTACCGAGGGCCTGGAATTCGAGCTGGCCAGCGCCTTTGCCACGCGGCTGCGCGTGAAGCTCACGATGTACACCGTCGCCAACGAGCGAGCGATGCAGGGCGAGATTGCCGCCGGACGCGCCGACATTGCGGCCGCCTCCCTCACCAACACGCCCGAGTGGAGCCGCGCCGGGGACGCGGCCGAGGTGTATGCGCGCATCCCGCAGCTGGTCGTCTACCAGCGAAGCGGCGTGCGTCCACGCGACACGTTGCAGCTGGAGTCGGCAAAGCTCGCGGTGCGTGCCGGCAGTCCGCAGGAGCGCATCCTCGAGCGGCTGAAGAGCACCACGGCACCCGCTCTGCAGTGGGTGGAGACAGCGCCGAGCTCCGCCGACCCGGTAGAAGATGTCGACGCCGGCGAAGCGCAGTACGCCATCAGCGATGCGCGCGAGTTCTCCTTCGCCCGGCACCTGTATCCGAAGGTGCTGGTGGGCTTTGCGCTGCCCGAAGAGCGGCCGGTGCAATGGATCGTGCGCCGCGGCGCGCCGCAACTGCTCGCAAGTGTCAACGCCTTCTTCCACGATCTGAGCGCTTCGGGCCGCCTCACTCAGCTCGTCGAGCAGTCCTCCGGAGACACGCGCACGTTCGAATACGAAGAGTCGCGCGAGTTTCAGACGCACGTCGGCGAGCGGCTGCCCGGCTATCGTTCCTGGTTTGAGCAGGCTGCGGCGCAATCCGGCGTCGACTGGCGGCTGCTCGCGGCCATCGGCTACCAGGAGTCGAAATGGGACCCGCATGCCGCCTCCGGTGACGGGGCGCTCGGGGTCATGATGCTCACTGCGGACACCGCGCGGGCCCTGGGGATTCGCGACCGTGCCAACCCCGAGCAGAGCATCTTTGCCGGGGCGCGCTACCTCGCGCAGGTGCGGGAGATGATCCCGGAGCGCATCGCGGAACCCGACCGCACCTGGCTCACCGTCGCCGCCTACAACGTCGGCTTCGGGCATCTTGAGGACGCGCGCATCATCACGCAGGCGCTTGGGCGGAATCCCGACTCGTGGGCGGAGGTACGCGAGCGGTTGCCGCTGCTCGCGCAGCCGCGCTGGTACACGCGCGCCAGGCGCGGTTACGCCCGCGGCTGGGAGCCCGTGCAGTTTGTCGATCGCATTCAGCGTTTCCTGAGGCTCCTCGAATGGCAGCCCGGCGACAGCGGCGGCGCGCAGCTTTCGGTGCAGGGAGCACCCGACGCCACCACGCATCCCACCACCGCGCCTGCCTCGACTTCTCATGCCGCAGGCCCCGGCGCGTCCGCTCCGATCGCGCACGGCAGCACTCCCGGCGCCTGAGGGCGCAGCCGGGCGGCCGCGCCGCCGCGCGTACCACGTCACCCGCGTCGCTGCGCGAAGAATTCCTGTAGCAACCGCGCGCACTCGTCCATCAACACGCCACCGAACAGGTCGACGCGATGATTGAGGCTCGGCAGGGCGAACACATTGGCGATGCTCCCGGCAGCGCCGGCACGCGGGTCCCAGGCTCCGAAGACCACGCGGCGCACGCGCGCGTGCACGATGGCGGCGGCGCACATGACGCACGGCTCGAGTGTCACGTACAGCGTGGTGTCGGTGAGGCGGTAACTGCGCAGCACCTGTCCGCCGGCGCGCAGCGCGGCGATTTCGGCGTGCGCACTCGCATCGTGGCTCGCAATGGGTGAGTTGGCGCCTGCCGCGATGATCTCCTCGCCGCGCACCAGCACGGCACCCACCGGCACCTCGCCGCTGGCCCCCGCGGCTGCGGCGTGCGCCAGCGCGACGCGCATGAACGCGGCATCGTGCCCTCCCTCACCGCGGTCCGTCATGCGGCTCGGGCTCGGGCAAGGGCGGGAGGAACAGCGCAGGGTCGACGAAGGCGGCGTTCAGCGCCACACCGAAATGCAGGTGCGGACCGGTCGCGCGCCCGGTCGAGCCCACTGCGCCGATGGTTTCCCCGGCGCGCACCTGTTTGCCCGGCTGCACGCCGATGGCGCTCAGATGGCAATACAGAGTGATGAGCCCGGCGCCGTGATCGAGGATTACCGTATTGCCATTGAAGAAGAAGTTGCCGGTGTCCAGCACGCGCCCGTCGGCGGCCGCCTGCACGGGCGTGCCGGCCTGCGCGGCGATGTCCATGCCGCTGTGGGGACTGCGTGTCTCGTCGTTGAAGACCCGACGTGAACCGTAGGAGCTCGAGCGCACGCCCGGCACGGGCTGCAGCAATCGCAGCGTGGCGGGGCCATTCTCCGAGAACGTGGCGTAATCCTTGTGAAGACGCGGCTGCTCGCGTTTGTAGCGCGCCAGATCCTTCGCCGAGAGGTTCACCTGGCGCGGGGGGACGGTGAGGCGCTGCACGGCGTATTGCTT
>DASZHQ010000138.1:0-8983 GCA_035937715.1 Steroidobacteraceae bacterium
CTGAGGCGGTAGATGAGGTTCACGTTCGCCGCGAACGGCACGCGCTCTTCAACCACCCCGTCCTGCGCCAGCGCGTCGACTTCACCGCGGGTGAGACGCAGCCGCAGGGTCGCTCCCTTGATCCTGAGTTTCATGTCGGGCCTTTGGCGCGCTGCGCGCCGCTGAGGTTGCCGTGTGCCGCGGCGAGCAGGCGCTGCGCCTGCAGCAGGTGCGGCCGATCGATCATCCGTCCATCCAGACTCACCACTCCGGCTCCGGGGGCCGCGGCGAACGCAGCTACCACGCGCTCGGCGTGCTCGCGCTCGGCGGCGGTGGGCGTGAACGCGGCGTTGATCGGCGCGATCTGGTCGGGATGAATGGCGAGCTTGCCGCTGAAGCCGTCGCGACGCGCACTCGCAAGCTCGTGTTGCAACCCGTGCGCATCGCGCAGGTCGGTGTGCACCCCATCGATGGCCTGTACGCCCAGCGCCGCGGCCGCCAGCAGGCAGCTGCTGCGCGCGAGCTGAAACGTGAATGTCAGCTCCCCGGCCGCGTCGTGCCGCGCGAGCGCCCCGAGGTCGGCGCCCAGGTCCTCGACACCCCAGGTGAGGCCCGCCAGCCGCGCCATGATCGCACGCGTGTTGCCGAGCGCCGCCGGATACCCTGGCAGCGCCAGCAGGCCGCGCGCCGTCTCGGTCGCGATGACGAGCAGCCGCGTGCTCCACGAGGCACTACCGACCTGGGTCTCGAGCATGTCGAGATACCGGGCCGCCTCTGCAATTTCCGCCGCCGCGCAGACCTTGGGCAACACAACGCCGTAGGGTGCGCCGCCGGCAAAGACCGCGTCGAGGTCCGCGCGCATCTCACCGCTCGCGGGCGCATTCACCCGCACCCATAACTGTGGTCCGGGAGTGCGCTGGCGCGCGCCGAGCAGGCGGCTGACGCGCTCGCGGGCCGCGGCCAGCCTGTCGGGGCTCACGGAATCCTCGAGATCGAGGATGACGGCATCCGCCTCAGTGGCGAGTGCCTTCTCCTGCTTGCGCTCGCTGTCGCCGGGGACGAACAGCCAGGAGCGCAGCAGCGCCGGCGCGGCGCTCGCCGCCGTGCCCGCCACTGCGCCGGGCGCCCGCGCGGCAGGCTCATTCATGCCTGCGGCCTCTTCAGCATCAGTGCAGCGCGACGACAGGAAGCGACTTCCTCGTCGCGCTGATTGAAGGCGCGATGCTCGAACACCACGATGCCGGAGTCCTGGCGCGACTGGCTCTCGCGCTTGGATACCACGACCGTGCTCGCATGCAGGGTGTCGCCGATCAGCACCGGGCGCGGGAAGCGCACTTCCTCCCAGCCCAGATTGCCGATGGTGGTTCCGTAGGTGGTGTCGTACACCGACAGCCCTACCAGCAGCCCGAGCGTGAACACGCTGTTGACGATGCGCTCGCCGAACGCCGTTCCCTTGCAATACTCCGCATCGAGGTGCAGGGCGGCCGGATTCATGGTGAGAGCGCTGAACAGCACGTTGTCGGTCTCCGTCACCGTGCGCCGCACCAGGTGCTCGAAGCGCTGTCCGACCTCGAATTGCTCGAAATACAACCCCGCCACGCTCGCCTCCTGAAGATCCGCCGCTAGTGTTGCACAAGGCTCATAACCCCAGAAAGAGGTCCACCAAACCAGACGGTATTTAGCCCCTCGCGGGCGCACGCCTATAGTCGTTCGCGCATGTACCTCTACGACGAGCTCGACCAGGCGTTTGTCGACCAGCGCGTCGCAGAATTCCGCGATCAGACGCGCCGGCACCTCGCCGGTGAGCTCTCCGAGGAGGAGTTCCGTCCCCTGCGGCTGCGCAACGGGCTGTACATCCAGCGCCACGCGCCCATGCTGCGGATTGCGATCCCCTACGGCCTGCTGAGCTCGCGCCAGCTGCGCAAGCTCGCACAGATCGCCCACCGCTACGACCGCGGCTATGGCCACTTCACTACCCGCCAGAACCTGCAGCTCAACTGGCCGGCGCTCGCCGACGTGCCCGACATCCTCGCCGAACTCGCCAGCGTGCAGATGCACGCCATCCAGACCAGCGGCAACTGCGTGCGCAACGTCACCGCCGATCACCTCGCCGGTATCGCGCGCGATGAGATCGATGATCCGCGCCCCTACTGCGAGATCATCCGCCAGTGGGCCACGCTGCATCCGGAATTCACCTACCTGCCGCGCAAGTTCAAGATCGCGGTCACCGGCTCGCCCGAGGATCGCGCGGCTTCCGAAGTGCATGACATCGGCCTGCATCTGACGCGTGATGCGCAAGGCGGGCTCGGCTTCACGGTGCTGGTCGGCGGAGGCCTGGGCCGTGCTCCGGTCATCGGACAGGTGATTCGCGACTTCCTGCCCGTGGCGGACCTGCTTTCCTATCTGGAAGCCATCCTGCGCGTCTACAACCGCTACGGCCGGCGCGACAACCTCAACAAGGCGCGCATCAAGGTGCTGGTCAAGACGCTGGGCGCCGAGCGCTTCCGCGAGCAGGTGGAAGCGGAGTGGCAGGCCGGGCGCGCGAGCGCTGCGCGCCTGCCGGCGGAGGAAGTCGAGCGCGTGCGCGGCTTCTTCCGGCCACACGCCTACGCGGCGCTCGAGGACATCGACCCCAGCGCCGGCCGCGAGCCGCGCTTTCAGGCCTGGTATCGCTACAACACGCGACCGCATCGTGTGAGCGGCTATCGGGCCGTGTTCGTGTCGCTGAAAGCGCACGGACAGAACCCCGGGGACATGAGTTGCGAGCAGATGGAGGCGGTCGCAGCGCTCGCCGAGCGCGTGAGCTTCGGCCTCATCCGCGCCACTCACAACCAGAATCTGCTGCTGGCGGACGTGCGCCAGAGCGAGCTGTACGAGGTGTGGCTCGAGCTCGAGCGCTACTCGCTGGCCATGCCTAACATCGGCACCCTCACCGACATGATCGCCTGCCCGGGGCTGGATTTCTGCTCACTCGCCAATGCCGGCACGCTCGCGGTGGCGAAACAGATCCAGGAGCGCTTCGATGACCTGGACTACCTGTACGACCTGGGGGACATCGAAATCAAGATGTCCGGCTGCATGAACGCCTGCGGCCACCATCACGTCGGCCACATCGGCATCCTCGGTGTCGACAAGCATGGCGAGGAGTGGTACCAGATCACCCTCGGCGGCTCGGCGAACGGCTTCACCGCACTCGGTGAGGTCATCGGTCCATCGGTGCCGAAGAGCGAAGTCGCCGCGACCATCGAGCGCATCGTCGAGGCGTATCGGGCACTGCGCGCGGGGGGCGAGCGTTTCATCGATACCCTGCGCCGGGTCGGCCTCGATCCCTTCCGGGAGAGCGCGTATGCGACGCATCCTGCGGCAGCGTGAGATCGTCGCCGATGACTGGAGCCATCTCGGCGAGGATGCCGCGCAGGGTGCGGCGCTCATCGTCCCGCTCGCGCAGCTGCGCGCGGATGCGGCGCGCTGGTCGCAGTGGCCGGGCCGCCTCGGCGTGCGCCTCACGCCCGTCGACCGGGTGGAGGAGCTGACGCAGGAGCTGCCGCGGCTCGAGCTGGTGGCGGTGGAATTTCCCACCCCCGTCGATGGCCGCGGGTACTCGCAAGGGCGATTGCTGCGCGAGCGGCTGGCGTTCCGCGGTGAGCTGCGCGCCGTGGGCGCGGGCGTACGGCAGGACCAGGTGTTCCTGCTGGCGCGCTGCGGATTCGATGCCATGGAGCTGGCCGCGGGCGAGGACCTCGAGGCCGCACGCCGCGCGCTGGCTCGTTACGACGTGGCCTATCAACCGGGTTCGCCGGAAGTCGCGATTCGCCAGCAACGCTTGTTCGCCTAGCCCTAGCGCGCGCTTCCTTGCCCAGCGCGCCTGCTTGCCCGGCGCGCTTCCTTGCCCAGCGCGAGGTACCTGTCCAGCCACATAGTTAGGTGATTACTGAACTATCGGTCCGGGGGACCTATAACTGCGGCGCCTCGCCGACGGCGCCTCGCCCACGGCGGTTGCCCGCGGAGGCCTAGCGCTGCGGCAGCGCTACCTCGGCAAACAGCGCGGCCACCTCTTCCGGGGAGGCCGCACGGTGCGCGCGATCGACCAGACGCCGGTCGAGGTGCGGTGCGAGCAGCTGCGCGAAGTCGTACATGTACTTGCGCAGCAGTGTGCCGCGGCGAAAGCCGAGCCAGGTAGTGTGCGCGGCAAACAAGTGAGAGGCGTCGACGCCCACCAGATCCGGGTCGTGCTCGTCGACCGCCATGTGCGCGACGATCCCCACCCCGAGCCCCAGGCGCACGTAGGTCTGGATGACGTCCGCATCGCGCGCCGTGATGGCGACGTTGGGAGTGAGGGAAGCCCTGGCGAATGCCTGATGGAGCGAGGACGGCCCGGTGAAGCTGAACGTGTAGGTGATCAGCGGGTAGGCCGCCAGCGCCCTGAAGGTGAGCCGCGCACCGTCGGCGAGCGAATGGCCCCGCGGCACGATCACGGTGCGATGCCAGCGATAGCACGGCAGCAGCGTCAGCTCGGTGAACAGCTGCTCCGAGCCGGTGGCGATCGCACAATCGATGCGATCGCTCGTCACCATCTCGGCGATCTGCTCGGAAGTGCCCTGGTGCAGGTTGAGCCGTACCTGCGGATAGCGTCCGCGGAACTCGCGAATCACATCCGGCAGGACGTAGCGTGCCTGGGTGTGCGTCGTGCCGATGGAGAGGCTCCCCTTGCCCTCGTCGCGCAGCTCCGTCGACAGGTTACGGATGCTTTGCGCCTCCTGCAGGATCCGCAGCGCGCGCTCGATGACCTGCTGCCCTTCCGGGGTGATCCGGGCGAGATTGCGTCCCTCGCGCACGAAGATCTGGAAACCCAGCTCGTCCTCGAGCAGCTTGATCTGCTTGCTCACTCCCGGCTGCGAGGTGTGCAGCTTCTGCGCCGCAGCCGTGATGTTGAGACCGGTCTGGGCGACCGCGGCGAGGTAGCGCAACTGGTGCAGCTTCATGGGCTGCGATCCTACCGTCCTGTGAGCCGCCTGTAACCGTTCCATAACCGCTGCGCAGCCCTTCAGAAGCACTCAGTCTTTTTTGTCCGCCCGGGTGCGCCGTTATAGTCGGCAAACGATGGGCAGGCCGGCAACGCGGGAACTGGAGCACAAGGCAGCGGCGGTGCGCGGCGAGCTGGAGGCCGCCCTGGCGCGGCACGGCCGGCTGGTCTATGCGAACAGTCTGGGCGCGGAGGCGATGGTGCTCACCGACATCATCTGGTCAAACCTGCCCCAGATCGACGTGTTCAGCATCGACACCGGGCGGCTTCACGAGGAAACCTACGACCTGCTGGAGAAGCTGCAGCGCCGCTACCAGCGCCGCATCCGCCTCGTCTACCCCGATGCCATAGCGCTCGAGCGGCTGGTAGCGCGCCAGGGCGTGAACGGCTTCTACCGCAGCCTCGAGGCGCGCCTCGAGTGTTGCCGCATTCGCAAGGTGGAGCCCTTCCGCCGGGCGATTGCCGGCTTCCCCGCCTGGATCACCGGCGTGCGGCGCGAGCAGTCCGCGGACCGCGCCCGCGGGCAGCCGCTCGAATGGGACGCGGAGCACGGCCTGTACAAGCTCAGTCCGCTGCTCGAGTGGAGCGAGGAAGAGGTGTGGCAGTACATCCGGCTGCATCGGCTGCCGTACAATCCGCTGCACGATCGCCAGTTCCCGAGTATCGGCTGCTCGCCCTGCACACGCGCCATTCAACCGGGTGAGAGCCGCCGCGCCGGCCGCTGGTGGTGGGAGCAATCCGGGTCGCGCGAATGCGGCCTGCAACCGAGATTTCCACCCGCAGCCCTGCCCGCCTGAGCCAGACCCCAATGGACTACCTGCCGGTGTTCCTGCGCCTGCGCTCGCAGCCGGTGGTGGTGGTCGGCGGCGGCGCCGTCGCGCAGCGCAAGGTCTCATGGCTCCTGAAGGCCGGTGCGCAGGTCACGGTGGTCGCCCCGGACCTGCACCCGTATCTCGCGCAGCGCGCGGCCCGCGGCGAGCTCACGCACCTGGCCGCGGAATTCACCGGCGCGCAGCTTGCCGGCGCGGTTGCCGTCGTCGCTGCAACCCCCGACAGCACCACCAACCGCTGCGTATCGATCGCGGCACGCGAGCGCGGCCTGCCCGTCAACGTGGTCGATGACGCGGAGCTGTCGAGCTTCATCTTCCCGGCCATCATCGATCGCTCCCCGCTCGTGGTGGCGGTGAGCTCCGCCGGACACGCGCCGGTGCTCGCGCGCCAGGTGCGCGCGCAGATCGAGGCGCTGTTGCCGGCACGCCTCGGCGCGCTCGCACATTTCCTGGGCGCACGGCGCGCCGCCCTGCGGCGCGCGCTGGGCGCGCTCGCGCGCCGCGCCTTCTGGGAGCGCATCGTGTCCGGACCCGTAGCGCGCGAGGTGCTGCGCGGCGATGAGGGCGCGGCCGAGCGTGCTCTGGCACGGGAGGTCCTCACCTCGCAGCTCGCCGCCGCGCGCGCTGGTTCCGCCAGCGGGCCGGGCGAGGTGTACCTGATCGGCGCGGGCCCCGGGGATGCCGACCTGCTCACGTTGCGCGCGCTGCAGCTGCTGCAACAGGCCGACGTCGTCCTCTATGACCGCCTGGTCGGCCCGCAGGTGCTGGAGCGTGCACGCCGCGACGCCGAGTGCATTTTCGTCGGCAAGGAGCCTGGGGGGCAGGGCCAGCAGGAGCGCATCCACGCGCTGCTGGTGGAGCTTGCGCGCCAGGGCAAGCGTGTGGCGCGCCTCAAGGGCGGCGACCCGTTCGTATTCGGGCGCGGCGGCGAGGAGCTCGAGGCGCTCGCCGCGCTCGGCATTCCCTGCACCGTGGTTCCCGGCATCACTGCCGCGCTCGGCGCAGCCGCCAGTGCCGCCATGCCGCTCACGCATCGGCGCCTCGCACACAGTGTTACGTTCGTCAACGGCCACCAGGGCGATGCGGCACCCGCCGACTGGCGCTTCTTCGCCGACCCGCGGCACACGGTGGTGTTCTATATGGCCGTGGCGCACCTCGCCGGCATCGTCGCGCGGCTGCGTGCCGCGGGCGCGGGGCCCGCTCACCCGGCCGCAGTCATCGAGCGCGCAACGCTCCCGCAGCAGCGGATCGTGCGCGGCTCGCTGGCCGACATCGCAGCTCTCGCCGCCGAGCAGCACATCGAGCCGCCGGCACTGTTGATTGTGGGCGAGGTGGCGGCGTTCGCCGCCGCCGCGACACTCGCCGGCCTCAGCGCACCGCATTCGGCCGTCGGCGCGCTCGCTTGAGCGTGGTGAACGGCTTTATCGGGGCGATCGGCAACACGCCGCTCCTGCGCCTGCGGGGCGTGAGCGAGGAAAGCGGTTGCGAGATACTCGGCAAGGCTGAGTTCATGAATCCCGGCGGCTCGGTGAAGGACCGGGCTGCGAGCGCCATCGTCGCCGAGGCCGAGCGCCGCGGTGAATTGCCTGCCGGGGGCACGGTGGTCGAGGGTACCGCCGGCAATACCGGTATCGGACTTGCGCACATGTGCAAGGCGCGCGGCTACCGCTGCGTGATCGTGATGCCCGACAACCAGTCCCCGGAGAAATACCAGCTGCTGGAAATGCTCGGCGCCGAAGTCCACAAGGTGCCGGTGGTTCCCTACAGCAATCCCAACCAGTACCAGAAGGTCGCGCAGCGGCTCGCGGCCTCGCTCCCCGGTGCGATCTGGTCAAACCAGTTCGACAACACTGCCAACCGCCGGGTCCACGCCGGCACCACCGGACCTGAGATCTGGGCGCAGACAAGTGGGCGCATCGACGCCTTCGTCGCCGCGAGCGGCACCGGCGGCACGTTTGCCGGGGTCGCCGAATTCCTCAAGTCCCGCCGCCCGAGCGTGCGCTGCGTGCTCGCCGATCCCCCGGGCAGCAGCCTGTACGCCTGGGTACGTGACGGCACCCTCAAAGCGACCGGCAGCGGATCGATCACCGAGGGCATCGGCATCGCGCGCGTTACGGCAAATCTCGAGGGAGCGCCGATCGATGACGCGGTGCATATCGAAGACGCCGACACCGTGCGCTGCGTGTACCGGCTGTTGCACGAGGAGGGCCTGTTTCTCGGCAGCACCAGCGGCATCAACGTGGCGGCCGCGCTGCGCGTTGCGCGCCAGCTCGGACCCGGACACACTATCGTGACGGTACTGTGCGACGGTGGTGGCAGGTATCAATCGCGCCTCTTCAATCGCGAGTGGCTGCAACAGAAAGGTCTGGCCGGCTATGCCGCAACGCCTCCGGCACCCTCCCCCTTATCAATTGAGTCCGCCCTGGTCGCCTGAGCGCGGGCGCGCATGACGATGGCGCCCGAGCTCGACGCCCTGCGTCTGAGTCTCGAGGTCGCGGCGCGCAGTGTCGGCTTCAGCCTGCCGCTGGCGGTGCTGGTCGCCTGGATACTCACTCGCGCGCGCTTCCCCGGGCGCATGCTGCTGGACGCGTTCGTGCACCTGCCGCTCGTGTTGCCCCCCGTGGCGGTGGGCTATGCGCTGCTGCTGCTGTTCGGGGTACGCGGGCCGATCGGCGGCTGGCTGCGCAGCCATTTCGGCATCGAGCTGCCCTTCACCACCGCCGGCGCGGCACTCGCCACCGCGGTGATGACCTTCCCCCTCATGGTGCGCGCCATACGGCTGTCGCTCGACAACGTCGACCGCGGGCTGGAGGAAGCGGCGCGCACCCTGGGCGCAGCCGCCCTGGACCGCTTTTTCAGCATTACGCTGCCGCTGATGTTGCCCGGCATTCTCGCCGGCGCGGTCACCGCATTTGCGGCAGGACTGGGCGAGTTCGGCGCCGTGATCACCTTCGCGTCCAATGTTCCGGGTGTCACCCGCACCCTGCCGCTGGCGTTGTACACCGCGATGCAGTCCACAGGTGGAGACGCTCTGGCGCTGCGCCTCGCGCTGCTGTCGTTCGCGCTCGGGTTGCTGGGACTTCTGGCATCGGAGCTGCTGGTGCGGCGCGTGCGCGGCTACCTGGGCAACTGACATGCTGCAGGTATCGGT
>DASZHQ010000139.1:0-4499 GCA_035937715.1 Steroidobacteraceae bacterium
TTGTACACCGGGATGACGACGGAGATTACGGGGTTCACGCGCGTGCCCCGCGCACGATGGCGCCGGCGGTCTCGACCACGCGCTCTACATCGCCCGGCTGCATCGCCGGGAACAGCGGCAGCGTCACGGTCTCGCGTCCGACGCGCTCGGCGTTGGGGAACTGACCCTCGCGAAACCCGAGCGCCCGATAGGCACTGAACAGGTGAATCGCCGGATAGTGAACGCCCACGCCGATGCCGCGTGCCTTCATCGCCTCCATGAACTCGCGCCGCGAGATCGACAGCTGCGTGAGCGGCAGGAGCGGAGTGAACACGTGCCAGCTGTGCCCCTCGTCGCCGCGCTCCGGCAGGCGCAACGGCGGATCCTTCGCCCAGAGCTCGTAGTAGTGGCCGATGAGCGCACGGCGCCGGGCGTTGAATTCCTCCAGCCGCCGCAGCTGACCGAGGCCGACCGCCGCCGCCACGTCGGAGAGATTGCACTTGCCCCCCGGGAGCAGCGTGTCGAACCCGTCCGGCCCGGACTTCACCTGCCCGTGCCAGCGATGCAGCTCGATGGCCTTGAGCTCCTCGGGCGAGCCGCCGGAGATGGCCCCGCCCTCGATGGTGGTCATGTTCTTGTTGGGATGGAAGCTGAAGCACACCAGGTCGCCGAAACTGCCGATGCGCCGCCCCCGCCACGCCGAGCCGATGGCGTGCGCCGCATCCTCGATGACACGCAGCCCATGCCGGCGGGCGATGGCGTACAGCCGCTCCATGTCCAGCGGCAGGCCCGCGAAGTGCACCGGCATGATCGCACGCGTGCGCGGGGTGATGGCGGCCTCCGCCTGCTCGAGGTCGATGTTGCGCGAGTCGAGGCCCACGTCGACGAACACCGGCTGCGCGCCCACGCGCACGATCACGTTGGCGGTGGCGACGAAGCTGAGCGCCGGAGTGATGACCTCATCGCCCATGCCAACGCCTACGGCGCGCAGCGCCATCTCCAGGCCCGCCGTTGCGGAGGTCTGCGTGCGCACCGGCCGGCCGCCCAGGTACGCCGAGAGCTCGGCCTCGAGTTGCGCCACCTTGGGCCCGCTCGCGAGCCACCCGGAGCGCAACACCTCGCCCACCGCCGCGATCGTCTCCTCGTCGATGCTCGGGCGCGTAAAGGGTAGCCAGTCTTTCACGGGGGTGTTCGAATCGTTCATGAGCGGGCCACCAGCACGACACCCAGCACGATGACGCCGATCCCGGCCACGCGCTGCACGTTGGGAACCTCGCCGAGCAACCACCAGGCGAGCCCGATGTTGATGACATAGCCGAGCGAGAGCAAAGGATAAGCCTGGCTTACCGGCACGCGCGAGAGCCCCACGAGCCACACGATGATCGAGAGGCCGTAGGCGCACAGCGCATACCATAACGAGGGGACGACCAGCAGGTCGAGCGCCCGCTGCCACACGCCGGCATCGCCGACCATGAGCGGACCGCTCACGCGGGTGGCAGCCTTGAGTGCGAGCTGCGCCAGCGCGTTGAGCAGCACCCCGCAGAACAGAATCGAGAAATCGCTCAGTGTCACATGCGGCTCACGGCAACGGTGTAGTTGTCGGCGGCAATCACCCGTCCGGGAAGCCCCCGCCGCCGCCAGGCATCCCAGACTCCCGGATCGAAGAATGCCACGGCGGAGCTGGCGGCGCTCCAGCGCGCCGCGAACTGCTCCAGGCTCATCCTGCGCTGCGCTTCTTCCTGCAGCCCGAATTGCAGCTCCCCCTCATAACCGACCAGCTGCAGGGTGCGCCCGAGGTACGGAGATACCGTCTCGCGGTACTGCCCGACACTGTACAGCGGCGTGTCTGCGCTGACGAACGGGCGTACCGTGCTCACCAACTCGCGTGCCGAGCGCGACGGGGGGATGACCGTGTACTCGCACAGCAGGCACTGCCAGGCGAGGCTCGCCCCGACGGCGGTGGCCGTGACCACCCCCACCGCGCCGGCGCTCCTCATGAAGCTGACAGCCGCGGCGGCGACCGCCACGGTGGCGCCCGCGAGTGCCCAGGCGAGCGCCTCGTGCGAGACGAAATTGTTGCGCCGCGCACTGTAGAGCAGCAGGCCCGCCGCCACGACCAGCACGAGCGCCGCGCCGATGCGTGCGGCGTAGCGCGCCAGGGCCTGGGGATCGGGTGTATGTGCGCCGGTGAGCGCGGCCAGCACCGGCAGCAGGGGCAGGATGTAGGGCGCGAGCTTCGAGCCGGAAGCCGAAAAGAACACCAGCGTCACGAGGGCGTAGACGAGCAGGAACCTGAGCGGCCGGAACGGCGGGAGGGCCGTGCGCGCTGCAGCGCCCGCCGGCGCCCCAGCGCCGGCCGCCGGTGCGCGTGCGCCGCGCGGCTCCTGCCACGCGCTGCGCACAGCGCGCGCCAGCGGCACGAGCCACGGCAACACCGCGAGCAGCAGCAGCGGCAGGAAATACCACCACGGCTCGACGCGCTGGTGCACCGTGGTGAGAAAGCGCGTGAAGTGCTCGTGCACGAAGAAGAATCCCGGGAAGCTCGGGTTGCGCAGCGACACTACGATGAACCACGGCGCAGCGATGCCCGCAAACAACGCGATCCCTGGCACGAGGTGCAGCCGTCGCCAGGTGAGCCTGTCGCGCTCGATCAGCGTGTAGGCGATGAGCGCGCCTGCCGCGAGTACGCCGACGACGATCCCCTTGGAGAGCACCGCGAGCGCCGCAGCCGCCCAGGCGGCGAGCATCCAGCGCCGCTCGCCGGCGGCGCCAGGGAGCGCCGTCTGCGCGAGCGTGAAGGCCAGCACCGCGGCGCTGAGCCAGAAAGTGAATCCGGCGTCGAGCAGATTGAGATGACCGATGATCTCGAAGTAGGGGCTCACGGCCAGCGCGGTGAGCGCGGCAAGCGCGCTGCCGTGTCCGTAGAGCCGTGCCGTCCACGCGTAGATCAGCGGCAGGCAGGCGAAGGCGAGCGCAAAGGCCCACGCCCGCGAGCTCCATTCGCACAAGCCGGCCCCGGCATAGATCGCCGCGGTCGCCCAGTACTGCAGCGGCGGCTTCTCGAAATATTTCAGGTCATTGAAGCGCGGTGTGATCCAGTCGCCGTGCGCGAGCATCTCGCGTGGAATCTCGGCGTACCGGCCCTCGTCCGGATCGAGCAGCGGGCGCACCTGCACGGTCGCGAACCAGGCGAGCGCCAGGGTCACCCACAACAGCCATCCGGCGCGGTATACGCGCCGCCCCTGCCCCAGAACCGCTGTCATCGTGCCCGGGACAAGCGGGGCTAGCTCCCCGCCAGCGCCGCCGCGCGCGCGCTGAAGCCTTCCTGCCTGACGTAGAACTCGATGGTGCGACGGATGGCGGTATCCATGTCGGTGGTGGGCGCCCAGCCCAGGTCGCGTCGAGCGGCCTCGATGTTGGGCACACGTACCTGGATGTCCTGGTAGTACTTGCCGTAGTAGTCGCCGGCGGAGATGTCGACGATCTCGGTGGCGCGGGCGTTCTCGCGCAGCACCGCGAACTCCTGCGCGATGCGGATGGTGCGCTGCGCGAGATCGCGGATCGAGACGCAGTTGGCGGGGTTGCCGATGTTGAAGATACGGCGGCTGGCGCGATTGTCCTTGTTCTCGAGGATGGTGAGCAGGCACTCGATGGCGTCGTCGATGTAGGTGAAGGAGCGCTTCTGGCTGCCGCCATCCACCAGCTTGATGGGGCGCTTGTAGAGCACGTTGGACAGGAACTGGGTGAATACGCGCGAGCTGCCTTCCTTGGGCTCCTCAACGTTATCGAGATTCGGGCCGATGAAGTTGAACGGGCGGAACAGCGTGTAGTCGAGGTTGTCGCGCACCCCGTAGGCGTAGATGACGCGGTCGAGCATCTGCTTGGAGGCGGCGTAGATCCAGCGCTGCTTGTTGATCGGACCGTACGTAAGCGGGCTCGACTCCTCGTCGAGCACCGCATCGGGCGACATGCCGTAAATCTCGGAGGTCGAGGGGAATATCAGCCGCTTGCCGTACTTGACGCACTGACGCACCACGGCGAGGTTGGCCTCGAAGTCGAGCTCGAACACCTTGAGCGGGTGGGTCACGTACTGCGCGGGATTCGCGATCGCCACCAGCGGCACGATCACGTCGCACTTCTTGACGTGATACTCGACCCACTCCTTGTTGATGGTGATGTCGCCTTCGACGAAATGAAAACGATCGGTCTTGGGCAGATCGCCCAGCTTGTTGTCGGCGAGGTCCATGCCGTAGACCTCCCAGTCGCGCGTGCGCAGGATCGCGTTGGTGAGGCCGCTGCCGATGAAGCCGTTCGCGCCGAGAATCATGATCTTCAGTGCCATAACCGTCCTCGCCCGCGGCGTCAGTGCGCGGACAACAAAGCAAATAATGCTAGCATTTTTCTGACCTTAGAGCCGCTTGCCGTCCATTGCGCCCGCAGCACTTACGGACAGGGCGCGGAAGGGTCGCTGATTCCCGCCTCCCGCGCACGCTTGCAGAAGCCCGCCACTTGCGTGGTCT
>DASZHQ010000140.1:0-11351 GCA_035937715.1 Steroidobacteraceae bacterium
GGCATTGTAGCAGCGCAGTCAGTCGTTTTGGTGCCCACGGTCGGATTCGAACCGACACGCCTTGCGACGCTAGCCCCTCAAGCTAGTGTGTCTACCAATTCCACCACGTGGGCAACATGAGATCCGCGCGCAGCCTGCGGCGGGGCGTTATTTCGGCGCCGGTGCGGAACCGGCCGGCGGCACCGGAGGCGGTGCCGAGGCCGGCGCAGCCGCCGGGCGGGCCGGGGCGGAGGTGTCTGCAGCGGGCGCGGGCTTCGGTTTGGGCTCGACCGCCTCATCGAGGATCGTCTTCTGTACCGGCTCGGCGGCGGTGCGGGTTCCCATGTAGGCGAGCGCGAGGCTGTTGATCATGAAGATCGCAGCGAACACGGCGGTGGCTCGCGAAAGCGCCGTCGTGGCGCCGCGCGCGCCGAACACCGTTCCGGAGGCTCCCGCGCCGAAGCCGGCGCCTGCCTCAGCGCCCTTGCCGCGCTGAAGCAACACAAGGCCGATGATCGCGAAGGACGCGAACACCTGCACACAAGTCAGAATCAAGCGCAACATCGAAAAATCTCACTCTTCCTGAATCCGCGCAGCGGCCAGGATTGCCAGGAACTCATCCGCCTTGAGCGAAGCGCCGCCGATCAGACCGCCATCGACATCTGGCATCGCGAACAGTTCGGCCGCATTGCCGGCCTTGACGCTGCCCCCGTAAAGAATGCGGGTAGCCGCCGCGATTCTAGCATCCCGTGCCCCGATCCGGGCCCGTATGAAGGCGTGCACCTCCTGCGCCTGCTCGGGGCTGGCGTTGCGTCCGGTGCCGATCGCCCACACCGGTTCATAGGCGATGACACCCTGTTCCAGGGCCCCCGCCCCGCACAACTCGAGAACCGCGTCGAGCTGGCGCGCGACGACTTCGCGCGTGCGTCCGGCCTCGCGTTCGGCGAGCTGCTCGCCCACGCACAGGATCGGGACCAGGCCCTTGCCGTACGCCGCGCCAAACTTGCGCGCGATCAGCTGATCGCTTTCGCGATAGAGCAGGCGCCGCTCGGAGTGCCCCACGATCACGTATTCGCACCCGACGTCCTTCAGCATGGCGGCCGACACCTCGCCGGTGAACGCGCCCTGCGCATCCGCGCAGACGTCCTGAGCACCGAGGCTGAACTGCGAGTCCCGCAGCAGCCGCCCGGCCTCCTGCAGATAGACGAACGGCGGACACACCACGCACGCCGCGACCGGCGTAGGCGGACATTGCGCCAGCAGCTCCTCGATCAGCCGCGCAGTCTCGCTGCGAGAGCCGTGCATCTTCCAGTTTCCGGCAACAATGGGCAGGCGCATGGACCGACCTCGGATGGCGTCTCCCGCAAGGCGCTGACGCCCCACTCAAAGGGCGCGGGATCATAGCCATGCAGATGGGGTGGCGCAACGCCGTGCGCGGCGGCGTTCCCGGATCCCCGAGGCGATACGGGGGCCCGGGAGCGGGAGAGAGGCTTTCCGGGACCGCCGTAAATCCATCCCTGGAGGCTCCGGAAAAAACGTCCTGTTTTTTACGGTCCCGGAAAGCCTCTCTCCCGCTCCCGGGCTGCGTACCCATCCCTACCACCAGCGCCAGCCCCTTGAAGTTTTCTGGGGCATTCCCATGTTTGCGCCCGTCCCACCACCCACCGAAGAGGAGGTAAGCCTATGTTCGAACGAATCTGGGGTTACGAGAATCCGCTCTCCGGTCAGATCAGGCGTCTGGAGCAGGAGCTCGACGAGCTGTTCGGGAGTGGTCCCACCCTGATGGGCACCCGCGATATCCGCTCGCTCCCCGCCGGGACTTTTCCCGCCCTCAATGTAGGATCCACTCAGGACGCGATCAGCGTGTACGTGTTCGCCCCGGGCCTGGATCCGAAAAAACTCGACATATCAATTCGACAGAACCTGCTCTCGATCTCCGGCGAGCGCGAGATCTCCGAAGTCCAGGACGCCACCTACTATCGCCGCGAGCGTTTCACCGGCGAGTTCCGCCGCAGTCTCGGCCTCCCCGACGACATCGACCCCGACAAGGTGGAGGCCAAGTACCTGCACGGGATCCTGACGGTCACGGTCGGCAGGCAGGCATCTGCCAAGCCGCGGCAGATCAAGGTGAATTGATCCGCAACCCTCATGAGGAGAATGCCTATGGCCAACGAGCAGAGCATCACGCAGCCGGAAAAATCCGCCGTGTCACGCCAGGCGGGCACTCAGCGCAGCGAATCAGCCATGCGGCCCGCCGTGGATGTCTTGGAGACCGCCGAGGGCATCACGCTGTACGCGGACATGCCGGGCGTATCGAAGGAGCATCTCAACCTGCAGGTCGAGGGTAATACGCTCATCGTCGAGGGAGAGCTGCAGGTGAGGATGCCCGAGCAGATGGAGGCGCTCTACGCCGACGTGAGATCCACCGTCTACCGCTGCAGCTTTGTCCTGAGCCCCGAGCTCGAGAACAACCGCATCGAGGCGAATCTCAAGGACGGCGTCCTCACCGTGCGGATTCCGAAGCGGGCGGAATTGCGTGCCCGCCGCATCGAGGTGCAGAGCCCCTGACAGCGATCGGCCGGTGACACCCGGCTTGAAGCGAGCCGGGTGTCACCGGTGTAGACGCGCCCGACGGGCGAGCGCGGCGCAGCCGCCCGGCTCAGCCGGCTACGCCCTTGACCACTTCGGCGAGCTCGGTGGCGGCAGCCCGCGTTTCCGCCTCCTCGCGTCCTTCGACCATGACGCGGATCACGGGCTCGGTTCCGGACGGCCGCAGTACCACGCGACACTCGCCATCCAGGCGTCGCTCGATGCGCTGCACGGCTTCCTGCACCGCCGGCACGCCGGCGGGATCGAAGCGCTGCCCGACCTGCACGTTCAGCAACACCTGGGGGAACTTGCGCATACCCGAGGTGAGTTCCGCGAGCGTACGGCCGGTTTGCTTGATCACCGCGAGCACCTGCAGCGCGCTCACCAGCCCATCTCCGGTCGTTGTCTTGTCGAGGCACAGGATGTGCCCGGAGGTCTCGCCGCCGAGGTTGCCGCGGGTCTCGCGCAACATCGACAGCACGTAGCGGTCACCGACCGCGGCGCGGCGGAACTCGATTCCGGCGACGCGCAGCGCCACCTCGAGACCGAGATTGCTCATCACGGTGCCGACCACCGGTCCGCGCAGCGTGCCGGCCTGCTGCAGCGCGCGCGCGATGACATACAGCAGCTGGTCGCCATCGACGATACGTCCCAGGTGATCAACCATGACGAGGCGGTCGCCATCCCCATCGAGCGCAAGGCCCACGTTGGCGCGCACGCCGGGCACGGTCAGCTGCAGCAGCGCGGGCGCCATCGAGCCGCAGCCGTCGTTGATGTTGCGCCCGTTGGGCGAGCAGCCGATCGGTACGATCTCCGCGCCGAGGTCGGCAAGGATGCGCGGACCGACCTTGTAGGCGGCGCCATTGGCGCAGTCGATCACGATCTTCAGCCCCGACAGGTCCAGGCCCGGCGGCAGGCTTGAGGCGCAGAACTCCTGGTAGTGCGTGCGCGAGCGGTCCGCGCGCGTGGCGCGCCCGAGATTGCGCGAGGCGCGTGTGAGCGGCGGTTGGGCCAGCTCGGTCTCGATGCGTTCCTCGAGCTCATCGGACAGCTTGCCGCCGGAGGCATCGAAGAACTTGATGCCGTTGTCGTCATACAGATTGTGCGAGGCGCTGATCACCACGCCGAAATCACAGTTGAAGCGGCGCGTCATATACGCGATGCCGGGCGTCGGCAGCGGTCCGATGAGCATGACGTTCACGCCGGCGGCGACGAACCCCGCCTCGAGCGCCGATTCGAACATATAGCCCGAGAGGCGCGTGTCCTTGCCGATCAGCGTGGTGCCCCCCTCAGGCGCCAGCACCCGGGCCGCGGCGCTGGCGAGCTGCAGCGCGAAATCCACCGTCATCGGGTGCTCGCCCACCCGTCCCCTGACCCCGTCCGTACCGAAGTATCGACGACCCATTGAGCTCCTTCGCAGCTTACGCCGCCCGGCCCCCCGAGTGGACCGCCGCCACCACCTTCAGCGCATCGACCGTCGGCGCCACGTCGTGGGCACGGATGATGCGCGCGCCATTGAGCACCGCAATGACCGCGAGCGCAACGCTGCCGGCGGTGCGTTCCGCCGGCGCCCGCTGCGTGAGTGTGCCCAGCATCGACTTGCGCGACAACCCGACCAACACCGGCGCCCCGTCCCCTGCAAGCTCCCGCAGCCGGCGCAAGAGCGTCAGATTGTGCTCCCCGGTCTTGCCGAAACCGAATCCCGGATCCACGGCCAGCCGCCCGGCGGCGAAGCCGGCGCTGCGGCAGGCCGCCACGCGCTCCGCAAGAAACGCGCGCACCTCGTTCACCACGTCGGTGTAATGAGGGGCGAGCTGCATGGTGCGCGGCTCGCCCTGCATATGCATCAGGCAGACCGCGCAACCGCTCGCCGCGGCCGCCTCGAGCGCCGCAGGCTCACGCAGTGCGCGCACGTCGTTCACGAGGCCGGCGCCCGCAGCGGCGGCCGCACGGATGACTTCCGCCTTGCTGGTGTCGACGGAGATCACCGCCTCCGTGGCCTTGCGCAGGCGCTCGATGACCGGAATCACGCGGCGCAATTCCTCATCTGCGCTCACCCCCTGCGAGCCTGGCCGCGTGGATTCTCCGCCCACGTCGACGAGCGCGGCACCCTCTGCGGCCATCCGCAGGCCCTGCTCGACCGCCGCGTCCACGGAGAAGAACCGTCCGCCGTCCGAGAACGAGTCCGGCGTGACATTCAGCACCCCCATGACGACCGGGGCGCTGAGATCCAGCGTCTTATCGGCGCAGCGCAGCACGAGCGGCGGGGAGGACATGCGGTTCGGTGGTGTCTGAGGAAGGCGAGCGCAGTACTGGGAGCGGGCGGCCGGGGGGGTCAGCGGGGAGTGATGAGGGGACTTTCGGGGGCGTAAAAAACAGGGCTCGGCGCAGCGCGCCGAGCGGGATCTGCCAGGGATGGCAGATCCCCGGCTTTCTGCGCGGGGCAGGATAGCAAAGGCGCAGAAAGTTTTTTCCGCAGCCTCCAGGGATGGATTCACGGCGGCCCCGAAAGTCCCCTCATCGCTCCCAGCCCCCGCAACTCGCAGCCGGGGAAAACTGAATCAGTGCTGGCCGGCAGGAATCGCCGGTCCGCCCGCCGCCGCCGGCGGCGCCTGCGGCGGCTTGTTACCGAGCGTGTCGTCCCAGTCCTTGGGCGGTTTCGGCGCATTGCCCGCCATGATGTCCCTCAGCTGCTCCTCGTCGATGGTCTCGTACTTCATGAGCGCTTCGGCCATGAGGTGCAGCTTGTCGAGCGCGGTAGTGAGAATCTGCCGCGCCCGCTGGTAGTTGCTCTCGATGACCCGCCGGATCTCCTCGTCGATCGCATGCGCGGTCACATCCGAGACCTGCTTGTGTTGCGTGACGCTGCGCCCGAGGAACACCTCACCGGTCTCCTCCGAGTAAGTGAGCGGGCCGAGCTTGTCCGAGAGTCCCCATTTCGTGACCATGTTGCGTGCCAGCTCGGTCGCACGCTCGATGTCGTTGGAGGCGCCCGTGGTCACCGATTCCGGACCGAAGATCAGCTCTTCGGCGATGCGCCCGCCGAAGAGCGTGGCGATCGCGCTCTCCAGGCGACGCTTCGAAAAGCTGTAGCGATCCTGCTCGGGCAGAAACTGCGTCACGCCGAGCGCACGCCCGCGCGGGATGATCGTGACCTTGTACACCGGGTCGTGCTCGGGCACCGTCATGCCGACGATCGCATGCCCCGCCTCGTGGTAGGCGGTCATGCGCTTCTCGGCCTCGCTCATGACCATGGAGCGCCGCTCGGTGCCCATCATGATCTTGTCCTTGGCGCGCTCGAACTCCTCCATGCCGACGATTCTCTTGTTCGCGCGCGCAGCGAACAGCGCCGCCTCGTTGACGAGGTTGGCGAGATCCGCGCCCGAGAAGCCGGGCGTTC
This sequence comes from Steroidobacteraceae bacterium, assembly GCA_035937715.1. Classification (GTDB taxonomy): domain Bacteria; phylum Pseudomonadota; class Gammaproteobacteria; order Steroidobacterales; family Steroidobacteraceae; genus 13-2-20CM-66-19. The sequence continues at coordinate 5,969 of DASZHQ010000140.1, forward strand.
CGCGCGCGATCAGCGCGGGCTTGACGTCGTCGGCCAGCGGCACGCGCCGCATGTGCACGCGCAGGATCTGTTCGCGGCCACGCACGTCCGGCAGCGGCACGACCACCTGGCGATCGAAACGCCCCGGGCGCAGCAGCGCCGGATCGAGCACGTCCGGGCGGTTGGTGGCGGCGATGACGATGATGCCCTCGTTCCCCTCAAAGCCATCCATCTCCACCAGGAGCTGATTGAGCGTCTGCTCGCGCTCGTCGTGGCCCCCGCCGAGGCCCGCACCACGGTGGCGGCCGACGGCATCGATCTCGTCGATGAAAATGATGCAGGGCGCATGCTTCTTCGCCTGCTCGAACATGTCGCGCACGCGCGAAGCGCCGACGCCGACGAACATCTCCACGAAGTCGGAGCCGGAAATGGTGAAGAAGGGCACCTTGGCTTCGCCGGCGATGGCGCGCGCCAGCAGCGTCTTGCCCGTTCCGGGCGAGCCCACCATCAGCACGCCCTTGGGGATCTTGCCCCCAAGCTTCTGGAACTTGCCCGGGTCCTTGAGGAAGTCGACGATCTCGCCGACCTCCTGCTTGGCCTCATCCACCCCCGCCACGTCGGCAAAGGTGACGTTCACCTGGTCCTCGCCGAGCAGGCGCGCGCGGCTCTTGCCGAAGGACATGGCTCCGCGGCCGCCGGAGGCGCCCTGCATCTGGCGCAGCATGTACAGGAACACCAGGATCAGCAGCAGCGCCGGCGCCATCTGCAGGAACAGCTGCCCGATGAAGTTTGGCGGCTTGGGCGGGCGCCCTTCGATGACGACGTTTGCCTTCTCGAGCGTGCCGATCAGCGCGCTGAAATCGGTCTCGGGGTTGAAGGTCTTGAAGGTGGACTTGTCCTTGCGCACCCCGTAGATCATCTCCGCCTGCAGCACCACGGACTCGACGCGATTGGCCTTCACATCATCGAGGAGGGTGGAGTACGGGATCTCCTGGGGCTGCCCCGCGGTAGGCATGTAGCGGCTGAAGACCGCCAGCAACACGAGCACGATAACGACCCAGAGCAGGATATTCTTTGTCAAATCGTTCAAAGGCTTGCGTCCTTCCGGGGACCCGCCGCTGCCGGGCCCGAAAAACAACCTACACCAAGCGAAACTGCCTGGCCAGTAAATAGATCTCCGGGCTGCGGGATCGCGATGCGGGCGGTTTCACCAGCCTCACGCGAGCGAACCTCTCCCGCGCGCCCTTCAGCAGCTCCGGGAAGCCCGCACCCTGCAACACCTTGATCAGGGCATCACCGCCCGGCTTCAAGACGCGCGCGGCCATCTCGAGCGCCAGCTCCGCCAGGTGCAGGGAGCGGGGCTGGTCGATCACGTCCATGCCGCTCAGGTTCGGCGCCATGTCCGAGAGCACGATGTCCACCTGGCCGCGCGGCAGAAGAGCGAGGAGCTGCTCGAAAACCTCCGCTTCCCTGAAATCACCCTGCACGAACTCGACTCCGGGCAACGGCGGCATGGGAAGAATGTCGCTCGCCACCACCCGCCCTCTTGCGCCGACGCGCTTCGCGGCGTACTGGCTCCATGCCCCCGGGGCCGCTCCCAGGTCCAGGCACACCGAGCCGGCCTGCAGCAGCTTCTCGCGGCGGTCGATTTCCTCGAGTTTGAATACCGCGCGCGAGCGCCATCCTTCGTTTTGCGCGCGTTGCACGAACGGATCGGAGAAGTGCTCCTTGAGCCACCTGTCGCTGCTCCTCGACCGCCGCTTCATGAGCTTAGGTGTCTCCTGGCGCGGGTAAGTTCCTGCTCTCATAGAATGAGCCGATGCAACGGTCAATGCACACCGACGCCGCCGTGGCGCCCCCCGAGCTCACCGAGCGCCAGCGCAAGCAGCTGCGGGCCCTGGCGCATGCCCTGCGCCCCCTGATCCGTCTCGGCGCTGCCGGGCTGACAGCGGCCCTGGTGCGCGAGACCGTGCGCGCCCTGCATGATCACGAGCTGGTGAAAGTGAAGGCTCCCGGGGGCGACCGCGCGGGTCGCGATGCACTGTTCGCCGCGCTCGCGCAGCAGACGGGCAGCACCCTGGTGCAGCGCATCGGCAACGTGGCAGTGCTCTATCGCGCGCGCGCGGATCTGCCGCGCATCCTCATCCCCGACGCCTGAGGCGGGCGGGGGCCGCGCGGCCCTAGCCGAAGCGCACCGCCACGATCTCGTAGGAGCGCGTGCCGCCCGGCGCGGCGACTTCGACGACCTCACCCTCGGCCTTGCCCACGAGCGCACGCGCGATGGGCGAGCTGACCGAAAGGCGTCCGGCGCGGATGTCCGCCTCGTCCTCACCGACGATCTGATAGACGACGCGGCCGCCGTCGGCCTGGTCTTCGACCTCCACCTGCGCGCCGAAAACGACTTTACCGGTGTTGGGAAGCTTGGCCGGGTCGATCACCTGGGCGTTGGCGAGCTTGTGCTCGATCTCCTTGATGCGGCCCTCGATGAACCCCTGCTGCTCGCGTGCGGCGTGGTACTCGGCATTCTCGGACAGGTCGCCGTGCCCACGCGCCTCAGTTATCGCCTTGATGATGTTCGGCCGCGCTTCCGACTTCAGCCGCTTCAGCTCCGCGCGCAGCGCCTCCGCGCCGCGCAGCGTCATGGGCGTGCGATTCATGCGCCGAGTGCCTCGGCGTGCAGATCCTGCAGTCGGTTCACCTCGACCTCGTCGAGATGATCGAGGGCCTCGCAGGTGGCGAGACCGGCGGCGAGCGTCGTGTAGTACGTCACGCGATGGTGCACGGCCTCACGGCGGATGGAATTCGATTCGCGGATCGCCTGCTTGCCTTCGGTGGTGTTCACGATGAGATCAATCTCGTCGTTCTTGATCATATCGACGATGTGCGGCCGCCCCTCGCGCACCTTGTTCACGCGCCGGCAGGCGATCCCCGCCTCGCTGAGCGCCCGCGCCGTGCCCTCGGTCGCCAGCACCTCGAAGCCGCGCTCAATGAGCTTCTTCGCCAACTGCACCGCCGGAGCCTTGTCGCGATCGCGCACGCTGATGAAGCACACCCCGTGGCGTGGCAGCACCACACCCGAGGCGGTCTGCGCCTTGGCGTAGGCCTCGCCGAAGGTGCGTCCGGTGCCCATCACCTCCCCCGTCGATTTCATCTCCGGACCCAGAATCGGGTCGGCTTCGGGGAACTTGGCGAAGGGAAACACGGCCTCCTTCACCGAGAAGTAGCCGGGCACGCGCTCGATGGCGCCCACGAGTTGCCGCAGCTTGCGCCCGGTCATGACGCGCGCGGCGATCTTCGCCAGCGGCAGCCCCGTCGCCTTGGAGACGAAGGGCACGGTGCGCGAGGCGCGCGGATTCACTTCGAGCACGTAAATGACCCCGCTCTGTATGGCGAATTGCACGTTCATCAGCCCCACGACGTTCAGCGCGCGCGCCAGCTTGCGCGTCTGCTCGCGCAGCTCCGCCTGCGTCTCGCGGCTCAGGCTGTTCGGGGGCAGCGAGCAGCCGGAGTCGCCGGAATGCACGCCAGCCTGCTCGATGTGCTCCATGATGCCGCCGATCAGCACGTCCTCGCCGTCGCACACGGCGTCCACATCCACTTCGATCGCGACGTCGAGGAAACGATCCAGCAGCACCGGGCTGTCATTCGACACCTGCACAGCGCGCGTCATGTAGGCGCGCAGATCCTCCTCGTTGAACACCACCTCCATGGCGCGTCCGCCGAGCACGTACGAGGGGCGCACCACGAGCGGAAAGCCCACATGGCGCGCCAGCTGCACCGCCTGGTCCTCGGTACGCGCGGTCGCATTCGCCGGCTGCTTGAGGCCGAGCTTCTTCACCAGCGCCTGGAAGCGCTCGCGGTCCTCGGCGACGTCGATGGAATCGGGCGAGGTGCCGATGATGGGCGCGCCGGCGGCCTCCAGCGCCCGCGAAAGCTTCAGCGGCGTCTGGCCGCCGAACTGCACGATCAGCCCTTCGGGCTTCTCCGTGGCGATGACTTCCAGCACATCCTCGAGCGTGAGCGGCTCGAAATACAGCCGATCGGAGGTATCGTAATCGGTGGAGACGGTCTCGGGGTTACAGTTCACCATGATGGTCTCGAAACCGTCCTCGCGCAGCTGCAGCGCGGCGTGCACGCAGCAGTAGTCGAACTCGATCCCCTGTCCGATGCGATTGGGACCGCCGCCGAGAATCATGATCTTGCGGCGCGTGGTGGGATCCGCCTCGCACTCCTCCTCGTAGGTGGAATACAGGTACGCGGTGGAGGCGGCGAATTCGGCCGCGCAGGAATCGACGCGCTTGTAGACCGGCACGACGCCGAGCTCGTGGCGCTTGTCGCGGATCGCCTTCTCGGGCATGTCGAGGAGGTGCGCCAGACGGCTGTCGGAGAAGCCCTTGCGCTTCAGAGCGCGCAGCCGCTCGGGGGTGAGGGCGCCGAGACCCCCGCCGCGCACCTGCTCCTCCTGCTGCACCAGCTCGCCGACCTGCGCCAGGAACCACGGGTCGATGCGGGTGAGCCCGGCAATGCGGGCGAGCGACCAGCCGGCGCGGAACGCATCCGCCACGTACAGCAGCCGGTTGGCTCCCGGCGCGCGCAGCTCATGCGCCAGGCGGTCCTGATCCTCGTCCGAGAGCGGCATGGGAAGCTGCGCGCTGAGGCCATCGAGTCCGGTCTCCAGGCCCCGCAGCGCCTTTTGCAGGGATTCCTGGAAGGTGCGCCCGATCGCCATGACCTCGCCCACGGATTTCATCTGCGTCGTCAGCCGATCGTTGGCGGCCGGGAACTTCTCGAACGTGAAGCGCGGAATCTTGGTGACGACGTAGTCGATCGTGGGCTCGAAGGAGGCCGGCGTGGCCCCGCCAGTGATGTCGTTCCTGAGCTCATCGAGGGTATAGCCGACGGCGAGCTTCGCGGCGATCTTGGCGATCGGGAAGCCGGTCGCCTTGGAGGCGAGCGCCGAGGAGCGCGACACGCGCGGGTTCATCTCGATGACCAGCAGCCGCCCGTCCTCGGGGTTGACCGCGAACTGCACGTTCGAGCCACCGGTGTCGACGCCGATCTTGCGCAACACCGCGACCGCGGCATCGCGCATGCGCTGGTATTCCTTGTCGGTGAGAGTCAGAGCAGGCGCGAGGGTGATCGAGTCGCCGGTGTGTACGCCCATCGGATCGAGGTTCTCGATCGAGCAGACGACGATGCAGTTGTCGCGGCTGTCGCGCACCACCTCCATCTCGAACTCTTTCCAGCCGATCACCGACTCCTCCAGCAGCACCTCGCCGGTCGGGGAGGCGTCCAGCCCGCGCGCCACGATGTCTTCCAGCTCCTCACGGTTGTAGGCGATGCCGCCACCGCTCCCGCCCAGGGTGAAGGACGGGCGCACCACCAGCGGGTAGCCGATCTCCCC
>DASZHQ010000141.1:0-18196 GCA_035937715.1 Steroidobacteraceae bacterium
CCGCTGGGTTTGAGGTTGAGCCCGCCTTCGTCGACGCGCTGACGCACTGGGGATTCTGAACGCCCGCTCGCCGCTGCAGCACCGCCCGTCCCCGCCGCGGCGGGCTGCACGCCGGTTCCCGCCGCTGTGCCCGCGGTTCCCGCCGCTGTGAGGCCGTTTCCCGCGGCGCTGCCGGTTCCCGCGCTCGCGGGCCCGGGCGTGGCGGCGCCGTTGGCGCCCGCAGCCGGCGGTCGCGGATCCTGTGAGCTGTCCTCTTCCGGTCTCTCGTTCATGGCGCTTTACGCATATCAGCCAAATCGCCCGGTGACGTAATCGTCGGTCCGCCGGTGTTTGGGGGCGGTGAACATCTGGCCCGTCGGGCCGATCTCCACCAGCTCACCCAGGTACATGAAAGCCGTGAAGTTCGAGACGCGCGCGGCCTGCTGCAGGTTATGCGTCACGATCACGATACAGTAGCTCTCACGCAGGCTCTGCAGCGTCTCCTCGACGCGCAGCGTCGAAATCGGGTCGAGCGCCGCCGTGGGCTCGTCGAACAGGATAACCTCCGGACGCACAGCCAGGGTACGCGCGATGCACAAGCGCTGCTGCTGCCCGCCCGAGAGCCCGCGCCCGTCCTCGTGGAGCTTGTCCTTGACCTCCTCCCACATGGCCGCATCCCGCAGCGCCTCCTCGACCCGGTCGGTGAGCTCGCTGTGCGAGATGCGCCGCGACAGGCGCAGCCCGAACGCCACGTTGTCGAAGATCGACATGGGGAAGGGGGTGGCTTTCTGGAACACCATGCCGACCCTGAAACGCAAGGCCGCCACGTCGATCGTCGGCGCGAGGATGTCCTCGCCGTCAAGCCGCACGTCCCCGGTGGCGCGATGCCCCGGATAGAGAGCGTACATGCGATTGAAGACGCGCAGCAGCGTCGACTTGCCGCAGCCGGAAGGGCCGATGAAGGCCGTGATCCTCCTGTCGGGGAGCGTCAGATTGATGTCTTTGAGCGCGTGCACCTTGCCGTAGTAGAAATCGAGGTGACGCACCTCGAATTTGACCGCGTCGGCCGCGTCGGCCGCGGCGGCCGCCAGCGACGGCGCACTGAGGCGGGCCTCGGGTGCGCCCATCAGCGCTGCCCGCCAGGGTTGAGCGAGGAGACCACGACACGAGCGCTGATGCTGAGCACGAGAATGCTCAGGGTGATCATGAGCGCGCCCGACCACGCCAGCTGCTGCCAGTTCGGATATGGACTCAGGGCGAACTGAAAGATCACCACCGGCAGGTTGGCCATCGGGGCGTTGAGATCGCTGCTCCAGAACTGGTTGTTGAGCGCGGTGAAGAGCAGCGGCGCGGTCTCGCCGCTGATGCGCGCCACCGCGAGCAGGAGCCCCGTCACCACGCCGCTGCGCGCGGCCGGGTAGATCACGCCGGTGATGGTGCGCCAGTGATACGCCCCCATTGCGGTCGAGGCGTCCTTCATACCCTGCGGCACGAGATTCAGCATGTCCTCGGTGGTACGCACCATGACCGGTATGGAGATGATGGCGAGCGCCACCGCCCCGGCGATCGCCGAGAAATGCCCCATGCGGACCACCAGCAGCTCGTAAACGAACAGGCCGATGATGATCGAGGGCGCGGACAGCAGCACATCGTTGACGAAGCGGATCACCGTACTGATGCGCGCAGTGCGCCCGTACTCCGCGAGGTAAGTGCCGGCGAGCATGCCGATCGGGCCGCCGATGAGAATCCCGATCACGGTCATCGCCACGCTGCCGTAGATCGCATTCAGTAACCCCCCGCTCCCCCCCGGCGGCGGGGTCATCGCCGTGAACACGCTTGCGGACATCCCGGCCACGCCATTGCGGATGAGTGTCCACAGGATCGCTCCGAGGAAGAACAACCCGATCGCGGTCGCAAGGCCCGACAGCGCCAGCGCCAGCACGTTGGTGAGCTTGCGGATCGTGCGGCGGCTCATACGGATGACAGGGCCTTGCGCTCGAGCCGCAGCAGCATGAGACGCGCCGCGGCGATCACCGTGAAGGTGATGAGAAAGAGCAGCACGCCGAGCGCCACCAGCGAGGAGGTGTACAGGTCGCCGACCGCTTCGGTGAACTCATTGGCGATGGAGGCGGAGATGGTGGTGCCGGGCGCGAGCAGCGAGGAGCCGATGCGGTGCGCGTTGCCGATGACGAAGGTGACAGCCATGGTTTCACCCAGCGCCCGACCGAGGCCCAGCATGATGCCGCCGATCATGCCGGTGCGCGCGTAGGGTACGACCACCTGCCAGATCACTTCCCAGGTGGTGGCGCCGAGCGCGTAACCGGACTCCTTGAGCACATCCGGCACTGTCTCGAAGACATCGCGCATCACCGCGGAAATGAACGGGATGACCATGATCGCGAGCACGAAGCTCGCGCTCAGCACGCCGATGCCAAACGGCGGCCCCTGAAACAGCTTGCCGAGGAGCGGCAGCGGGCCAAGCCATTCGATCAACCAGGGCTGCACGTACCGCTGCAGGATCGGCGCCAGCACGAACAGGCCCCAGATGCCGTAAATGATGCTCGGCACGGCCGCAAGCAACTCGATGGCCACGCCCACCGGGCGCTTGAGCCAGGCGGGGGCGAGCTCGGTGAGGAAGATGGCGATCCCGAAGCTGACCGGAATCGCCAGCAGCAGCGCCAGAAGTGAGGTGACCAGCGTGCCGTACACCGGTGCGAGCGCGCCGAACTGCTCGGTCACCGGGTTCCAGATCTCGCGCGTGAGGAAACCCAGCTTGAAGTGCGTGAAGGCCGGCCAGGATCCGATCAGCAGCGAGAGCGCGACCCCGCCGAGCAGCAGCAGCACCAGGAGTGCCGCCGCGAAAGTGGCCGCGCGAAACGCGCGCTCACGCAGCCTCTGTGCCGCGGCGTGGCGTGGATCGATGACAGCCACGCTGTTCATGGCGCGCGCCGCGCAGTTTCCCAGGCCGCCTGTTCCAATTGAGGGTACGCAGCCGCGCGCGCGTCCGGCGAGGATTTCGCCGGACGCACGGGTGAGCTCAGGTCATATCGCCGGCACACCCTTGATCTGTGCCTTCCAGGTCGCCCGGATCTGCTTGATCAGGCTCTCCGGCAGCGGGACGTAGTCGAGCTCCGCCGCCATCTTGCCGCCGTTGCGGAACGCCCAGTCGAAGAATTTCAGTGCAGCCGCCGTTGCAGCCGGATTCGGCGGATCCTTGTGCAGCAGAATGAAGCTCGCGCCCGTGATCGGCCAGCTCTTTGCGCCCGGCTGATGGGTAAGAACGAGGTGGTACCCGGGGGCATGCTCCCAGTCGGCGCTCGCCGCCGCCGCCTGGAACGTCTCGGCCTCGGGGGCGACTTTCTTGCCGGCCGCATTGATCAGATCCGTGTAGGCCATCTTGTTCTGCTTGGCGTACGCATACTCGACGTAGCCGATCGCGCCGTCGGTCTGCGTCGTCATGTTGGCGACGCCTTCGTTGCCCTTGGCGCCGATGCCCACCGGCCATTGCACTGAGGTGTTCGCGCCGACCGTCTCCTTGAACTTCGCGGACGTACTCGAGAGGTAGTTCGAGAACAGGAAATTGGTGCCGGAGCCATCGGAGCGATAGATCGGCGCGATTGCAGTCGCGGGCAGCGCGAGCGCCGGATTGAGCTTCTTGATGCGCGCATCATTCCACTGGGTGATCTCGCCCAGGTAGATGGAGGCCACGGTGCCGCCATCGAGCACCATCTGTCCGCCCTGCACTCCCTTGATGTTCACCACCGGCACCACACCGCCGATGATCATAGGGAATTGCACCAGGCCCGCCTCCTCCAAGTCCTTCGCCTCCAGCGGCATGTCGGTGGCGCCGAACGTCACCGTCTTCGCCTTGATCTGCTTGATGCCACCGCCCGAGCCGATCGACTGGTAGTTCAGCCCGATTCCAGTCTGCTGCTTGTAAGCATCGGCCCATTTCGCATAGATGGGGTAGGGGAAAGTCGCGCCGGCGCCGGAGATCTCGGTCACTTGCGCCGCGGCGACCAGCGCGGCAAGGCTGGCGATCGCCACCAGTGCGCGCTTCATATTGAATTTATTCATGATTCGACTCCTTGAGCTGCAGGGAACAGTCATGGCCTCGCGTGGGTCCGGACCGCCCCCCAGCCACCGCTGGCGCGAATTAAATGACAATAATGTGACGTTCTCATGACAAATCCGATAACGCTCGCCCATTCGGCCGGCCGCGCCCGTATCGCCCGGCGCGCACAGTGTTGCCGCTGCACTTTACAGGCGCGTGACGCGCTCGAGCGCTTGCCGAATCGGAAGGTGAGCCGTATAACGCGCAGCGCCTCGCGGCGCAGTGCCTGCCCGCGTCCCCGTTGCCCTCCTGTGCAGCACGCTGACGATGTCTGAAGCTCTTGAACTGACAAAAGATCTGCTCGCGCGCCGCTCGGTCACCCCCGCGGACGAGGGTTGTCAGCAGGTCATGACCGCGCGCCTGGAGGCCGCGGGCTTTGCGATCGAGCCGCTGCGATTCGGCAACGTGGAGAACTTCTGGGCGCGCCGCGGCCGCCGCGAGCCGCTCTTCTGCTTCGCCGGGCACACTGATGTCGTACCGACCGGGCCCCTGGAGGAGTGGCGCAGCGACCCGTTCGTGCCGGCAATTCGCGCGGGGTTGCTGTACGGCCGCGGAGCGGCGGATATGAAAAGCGGACTCGCGGCCATGGTCACGGCCACGGAGGAGTTCGTCAGTGCGCACCCTGATCACAAGGGCTCGATCGCCTTTCTCATCACGAGTGACGAGGAAGGACCCTCGGTCGATGGCACCAGGCGCGTGGCGCAGATGCTGCGCGAGCGCCACGAGCGCATCGACTGGTGCCTGGTCGGTGAGCCCTCGAGCGAGGTGTCGATCGGGGACACCATCAAGGTGGGCCGCCGAGGCTCCCTGAGTGGCCGGCTCACGGTGCACGGCGTGCAGGGACACGTCGCCTATCCCCAGCTGGCCGAGAACCCGGTGCACACACTCGCCCCGGCACTCACTGAGCTCATCGGACGCGAATGGGACCAAGGCACCGAGCACTTCCAGCCGACCACCTTCCAGGTCTCCAATCTCAGCGCCGGCACGGGAGCGCCGAATGTCATCCCCGGCGAACTCAAGGCGCGCTTCAACCTGCGCTATTCGCCGGTGCAGACGCTCGAGACGCTCAAGGCCTCCGTGGAGGAGATCCTGCGCCGTCACGGGGTCCGCTACACACTGGAGTGGTACGTGTCGGGCGAACCCTTCTACACCCCGCCGGGGCGGCTCTCGCGTGCGGTGGGGGATGCCGTCGCCGAGGTCGCCGGCGCGCAGCCGAAGCTGTCGACCGGCGGGGGTACCTCCGACGGCCGCTTCCTCGCGCCGCTCGGTGCGCAGGTGGTCGAGCTCGGGGTAGTCAGCGCCACGATCCACAAGGTCAACGAGTGTGTGCGCGTCACCGACATCGACGCGCTGCACCGCATGTACTTCAACGTGTTGCGGAACCTTCTCGCCTGAGGTTCGCGGCGATGCCCGCCGCGCCGAGCAGCAGCGCCCAGATCAGCACCCACGCCGGCATGGCCAGGCCGAAAAAGCGCCAGGTGACCTCCCCGCACTCCCCGCTCCCGGTGAGCACCTTGCGGATGAGCTGCCACAAGGGCATGAACTTCATCAGCACCGCCAGCGGAGCGCCGCACGAGGGCAGTGTCCCGGGAGGCAGGCTCTGCACGTACAGGTGGCGTGCGGCCACGGCGGCGGTCGCGAGCGCCGCAAGGGCGATGGCGAGCACGTAGCCAAATCGGCCCGGGCCGCGCGGGTGATGCAGCGCCGCGGCGAGAAACACGAGTGCCAGCAGCGCCACGCCGATGCGCTGGAAGACGCACAGCGGACAGGGATCCAGACCCTGGTGAAACTGCGCGTACAGTGCATAGGCGAGCAGCGCCGCACACAGCGCGAAGCCCGCGAAGTTGATCAGGCGGCGGTGGGGCACGCGCGCGGGAACGGAGTCGGTGCTGCGGGCTTCAGGCCGGCGGCGGGCCGGCCAGCACGCCGGTGCCGCCCCGCAGCTCGCGCTCGACGTCATCGAGGGAGGTGTGCCGGATGTCCTTGCCGTGCACCATGTAGATGACGTACTCGCTGATGTTCTTGGCGTGATCGCCGATGCGCTCGAGCGCCCGCACCACCCACATGACATCCAGCGCGCGGCGGATGGTGCGCGGGTCCTCCATCATGAAGGTGATGCTCTGGCGCTGGATCGCCTCGTACTCCTCGTCCACCAGGCGGTCCTGGCGCGCCACGCGCAGCGCCGACTCCACATCCATGCGCGCAAAGGCATCGAGCGCGTCGTGCACCATCTCCGACACGACCCGCCCGAGATGCTTGATCTCCCGGTACTTGTCCGCCGGACGCTCCATGGTGGCGAGGCGCGAGGCGATGTAGCCGATCTTCTCGCCCTCATCGCCGATGCGCTCGAGGTCGGTGATGGTCTTGATGATGGCGACGATCACACGCAGATCGCCCGCTGCCGGTGCACGCGTGGCGAGAATGCGGCTGCACTCCTCATCGATGGCGATCTCCATGTTATTGACCTGGTGGTCATCCATCGCCACCGACTCACCCAGGGAGCTGTCGCCCTCCACCAGCGCAGTGATCGCCTTCTGCAGCTGTTGCTCGACGAAGCCGCCCATGCCCAGCACTTTGCTGCGGACGCGCTCGAGGTCCTCGTTGAAGCGTCGCGAAATGTGGTGACTGAGATCCGCGGTTTCCATCAGTTGGCGTCTCCGGCTTCGCTGGTTGGCCTGCGCGCCATACGCGCGATCATAGCGGAACTGCGGCTCACGGCCAGCCTCGCGCGCAGCGCCACCGGGATCGGCGCCAGGCCGGCGAGAAACTGCGCGGTGGCGGCGTCCCAGCTGAATCGCGCGGCACGCAGCGCGCACCTGCGCCGATCGAGCTGCAAGGCCGAGCCTATCGCGGACGCCAGGTCCGCATGCAGGACGCCTGTCACACCCTGCTCGATGACATCGAGCGGGCCCGGGACCGGGAAGGCAGCGACCGGCACCCCACAGGCGAGTGCTTCGATCATTGCCAGACCGAAGGTGTCGGTGAGGCTCGGGAACACCAGCACGTCGGCTCCCGAGAGGAGCGCCGCAAGCTCCGCCCCGAAGCGGTATCCGGTGAACAGCACCCCGGGGTAGCGCTCGCTCAGCGCGGCGCGCTGCGGGCCATCGCCGACCATGACCTTGCTGCCGGGGATGTCGAGAGCAAGGAAGGCATCGAGATTCTTCTCGATGGCGAGCCGGCCGACGCACGCCATTATGGGCTGCGGCAGGCCCGCGAGCTGCGCGTGAGGGTCGAGCGGGCGGAACCTGCGCAGGTCGACGCCACGGCGCCACAGGTGCATTCGCGCGAAACCGCGCGCGCGCAGCTGTCGCTCGAGAGTTGCGCTGCTCACGAAGGTGCGTGCGGCGGCGCCGTGAAAGCGGCGCAGCCACGCGTAGGTCAGGCTGAGCGGAATGGGCCAGCGCGCGCGCAGGTACTCCGGATAGCGGGTGTGGTAGGAGGTCGTGAACGGCACCCCGCGCGCGCGGCAGTAGCGGCGCACGGCAAGCCCCAGCGGTCCCTCGGTGGCAATGTGGATCGCGTGCGGCCGGAAAGCCTTCAGTTCCCGCTCCACCTGCGCCCCCGGCGACAGCGCCAGGCGGATCTCCGGATAGCTGGGGCACGGAATGCTGTGGAGCCCCTGCGGTGAGAGCACGCGCACCTCGTGGCCGAGGCTGGTCAGCGTCTCAGTGGTAGCTTTGAGCGTTGTGACTACGCCGTTGGTCTGCGGCGTCCAGGCATCGCTTGCGAGCGCAATCCTCACGCGGCGTCGGCGGCAAGAGCGGCGGCGGAGCGCAGCGCCGCAGGCCGCGGGTGCGGCCAGCGCAGCAGCTCGAGCTCACCGCGCTCGCTCTCGAGGAGAGCGGTGCAGGACTCGACCCAGTCTCCGGTGTTGGCGTAGAGCGTGCCCGCGATGCGCCGCAGGTTGGCGCGATGGATATGGCCGCACACCACCCCGTCATACCCCTGCGAGTGCGCATGCCCGGCAGCGTGGCGCTCGAACTGCTCGATATAACGCAGGCTCGCGCCGATGCTGAGCTTGAGCCGCTCGGTGAGCGGCCAGTACGGCCGGCCGATGGCGCGGCGCAGATTGTTGACCGTGTGACTGACGCTCACCACCGCGCCATGCAGCACATCGCCCAGGCGTGTGAGCCAGCGCGCGCCGGGCAGCACCCCGTCGAACTGGTCGCCGTGCAGCACCAGCAGCCGCTCACCGCGCGCGGTGCGATGCACCCATTCGCGGTGCACTTCGAACTGGCCGCGCAGCATTTGCGCCAGCATCGCAAGACTGGCGTCGTGGTTGCCGGGAATATAGATGAGGCGCACGCCGGCGCGCTGCCTGGCCAGCAGCGTGCGCACCACCTGGGTGTGCTCGGGCGACCAGAAAGCGCGCCGCGCGAGACTCAGTGCATCGACGATGTCGCCGACCAGCACGATGCGCTCGGCCTCGACGGCGTGCAGAAACTCGTTCAGCTCGCGCACGCGCGCATGCCTGAACCCGAGGTGGATATCGGAGAGGAACAGCGTGCGCGCTCTGATCGTGCCGCGCGTAGGCGGGCCGCTTGCCATGGCCGTCTGTCCTCGAGGCTTTCCCACAGATCCCCCTAGCGTGGCCGGGCCGTGTGTCTGTACTGTGACAGTGTGGATAAATATTTCTTACGAATTAGTAAGTTGTGCATCAAACCTGAGCCATTACAGCGCTCGTGTCGTGCGCGGGCGCGACCACGCGCTCGGCCGGGAAATGGCAGGTGAAGGTGCTGCCGGCGCCGAGGGAGCTCTGTACGTCGAGCGTGCCACCATGGCGCTGCAGCACGTGCTTGACGATCGCAAGTCCGAGACCCGAGCCGCCGGTAGCGCGCGAGCGTCCCGGATCGACGCGATAGAAGCGCTCGGTGAGGCGTGGAATGTGCTCGCCCGGGATGCCCATGCCCGTGTCGCTGACGGCGAAGTGCCCGCCCTCCTCGTCGACCCACCAGCGCATCTCCACCGACCCTTCAGCGGGGGTGTACTTGGCGGCGTTGTCGACGAGGTTGGAGAACGCCGAATGGATCTCGGGCTCATCGCCCCGCAGCTGCGCCGCGGAGTCGACGCGCACGCGCACCTCGTGCGGATGCACCGGCCGCGCCAGTACATCCTTGCGCAGCAGCGAGAGCAGCGCGACGATGTCGATGGGTTCCCCGCCCTCGACCTCATCGGTCTCCTCCAGCCGCGACAGCGCGAGCAGGTCACGGATGATGGCCGTCATGCGCTCGGCCTGGCGCCGCATCTCCGCGAGCGGTCCCTGCAGATCGGCATCGAGCACCGGGTCCTGAGCGAGAGTCTCGAGGTAGCCGGAAATCACCGTCAGTGGCGAGCGCAGCTCGTGCGAGGCGTTGGCGACGAAGTCGCGACGCACGGCCTCGAGACGCATCTGCCGTGAGACGTCGCTCACCAGCAGCAGCAGCTGCCCATCGCCATAGGGAGCGACCTGCATCGAGAGGTAACAGTCCTGCCCGGTGGCGGGGCGAATGACGACCGGGTTCGAATAGTCCTTCCCGGCGAGATAGCGCACGAACTCTGGCGCGCGCAGCAGGTTCTCGATGCGCAGGCCGAGATCGGCGGTGCGGCGCAGGTTCAACAGCCGCGCCGCCATGCGGTTGAACCACACGATCTCGCGTTGCGCGTTGAGAATGACCACGCCGTTGGGCAGCGCCTCGGTGGAGCGTTGCAGCTGGCGCATCAGCTGCACGAAACGCTGCTTGTGGAAGCGCTTGCGGCGATGCAGCCGCACGATCTGGGCGATGATCTCGCCCCACACGCCGCCGATGTCGGGCGGGTCGGCGTAGCCGCGATGGCGCAGCCACCATTCCACGCGGCACAGGTTGACCAGCACCCAGGTGAGGTGCAGCAGCACCGCGCAGGCGAGCCCACCCCACAGATTCCCCAATAGCCAGCCGACGCCGCAGCCGATGCCTACGGTAACGAGCAGTCGGCCCGCCACGAACCACCAGGCTTGTGTCGCGGCTTCCATCGGTCAGGGCGCGCCTCTATCTATATCGTCCGTGCCGAGAAACGATAACCCGAACCGCGCACCGTCTGCACGTAGCGGTCGTAGCCGAAGTCCTCGAGCGCCTTGCGCAGGCGGCGGATGTGCACGTCGATGGTGCGCTCTTCGACGTATACATTGCCGCCCCAGATGCGATCGAGCAGCTGGTCGCGCGTGTAGACCCGCTCCGGGTGCGTCATGAAAAACTCGAGCATGCGGTACTCGGTCGGGCCGAGCGCGACGGTGCGCCCGCCGACCAGCACGCGGTGGCTCCCCTGGTCCAGGAGCAGTCCTTCGAATTCGATGAGCTCGTCCACACCGTTCGGGCCACTGCGCCGCAGCACCGCGTTGATGCGCGCCAGCAGCTCGCGGGGCGAGAAGGGTTTAGTGACGTAGTCATCGGCGCCGCCCTCGAGGCCTGCGACCTTGTCGCCCTCCTCAGCGCGCGCGGTAAGCATGATGATCGGCAGCTCGCGCGTCTCGCGGTCGCGCTTGAGCGCGCGGGTGAGCTCGAGCCCGCTCATGTCCGGAAGCATCCAGTCGATCAGCACCAGGTCGGGGCGCGCATCGGCGAGCGCCGCTCGCGCAGTGCGGCAATCCTCGGCCTCCCGGACCTCGAAGCCCGCGCGCTTCAGCCCGAAGGCGATCATCTCGCGGATCGGCCGCTCATCCTCGACGATCAGGACTTGTTTTGCGGGCATCGTAATTACCGTCTGCAGGAGCGCGGCCATTACAGAGGCACTGTGTTGCAGATTCATGACAACGCTGCGAACGGTGTCAGTTTAATGACCGAGTGCGCTGGGCGCGGGCGACATCTTCGCGCAAATAGACCGGAAGTGCCTGTTCCGGCGGGAAAACCCGGCCGGCGGCCACCTCCGGCACCGCCAGGAGGGCGATCTCCGCGGCGCGTGGCAGGAGCTCCGCCCGGATGGTGTCGAGGTCCGCGCCGAGGGCCAAACGCAGCTGCGGGTAGGCGCTGAACCCCGAGCCCGCCCCGCATACCCCCCCTGCAAGGCCCGGGGCGGCGGGCGCTGCGGGATTGACATGGGCGCCAGCGTCGCGGGACCAGGCCAGCGGCAGCGCCACGGCAGCGGGGTCGCTCACGTGCTCATCGCCCACCGCCTGGGCGAGGCCGTCTGCGCGCTCAAAGCAGCCCCAGTACACCTCGCGCATGCGTGCATCGGTGCACGCCAGTACCCGGCCGAGCGTGGGGTCCGCCTCGAGGGCGCGCTGCGCGAGAGCGCGCAGATCGGAGATCGGCACCACCGGCAGTCCGGCGCCGAAGGCGAGCCCTTGCGTCACACTGGCCGCGAGGCGCACCCCGGTGAATGCACCCGGGCCGCGTCCGAAAGCGATGGCGCTGAGCGCGGCGAGCGGCACGCGGCCTTCCGCGAGCACTTCGCCCGCCATCGGCAGGATGTGCTCGGCGTGGCCGCGATCGAGCCGCCGCTCGCGCACGATCAGCCGCCCGTCGATCAGCAGCGCGACCGAGCAGCTCTCCGTCGCAGTGTCGAGCGCGAGGATCCTCACGACGCGGCCGCGGCCCGGGCGCCGCTCGAAGTGCGCGGCGCGTGGCGGGTGAGAAAGCGCACGGCCTCCTCGAGGTCCTGGGTGACCGTCATGGCAGGAAGAGCGGCGAGAAACACCCGCCCGTAGGCGCGGGCGATCATGCGCGGATCGCAGATCACCACCACGCCGTAGTCGTCCTCGCTGCGGATCAGCCGGCCAGCGCCCTGTTTGAGCGCAAGCGCGGCTTCCGGAAGCTGGTAGTCGCGAAACGCATTGCCGCCGTTCATCGTGAGGTGCTCGATGCGCGCGCGCACCAGCGGATCATCGGGTGAGGCGAACGGGAGCTTCTCGATGACCACGAGGCGCAGCGCTTCGCCCTTCACATCGACGCCTTCCCAGAAGCTCGCCGTCCCGAGCAGCACGCCGTTGCCGTCGGCGCGGAACTCCTGCAGCAGGCGCTCGCGCGGCGCCTCGCCCTGCACGTACAGGCGATACTGCGCGACGTCCGCCCAGCGCGCACGCAGCAGCGCCGCCCCCTGGGAGAGCGCGCGGTGACTGGTGAACAGCACGAAGGCGCCGCCGCCGGCCGCATCGATGAGCGGCACCGCGGTGTCGATCACTGCCGTGACGTAGGCCGGGGAGGCGGGCTCCGGCAGCCCCGCCGGCAGATACAGCAGACTCTGCCGCTCATGATCGAAGGGGCTGTCGATGCGCAGCGTCGGCGCTTCCAGCAGCCCCAGTCGGCCGGTGAAGTGCCCGAACTCCTCGCCGAGCGAGAGCGTCGCGGAGGTGAAAATCCACGCGCCGCGGCGCGCCTGCAGCAGCGAGCGGAACCGCTGCGAGATGTCGAACGGCATGAGACTCAGGGTGAGGCCGCGCGCGCTGCTCTCCAGCGTTCGCGCACCCTCGAGCTCATCGAGCGCGGCGATCCGCGCCAGGCTGGCGGCGAGCTCAGCGGCGCGCTCGGCGAGTGGCGCGAGCGCACTCTCCGGGTCGCCTACGGAAATCACGGCGGCCAGCTCCTGCAACGCCCGGATCAGCGCGTGCACCGTCTCCCCGAGCGCGCCGCGCTCGGGCATCCATGCCACGCGGCCGGGAGCGCGGGGAACCGCAGCGCGCAGCTCCCGCAGCGCTTGCTCCGCGGCGCGCACTGCCGCCGCCGGCGCCTGCGGCAGTACCTGCCCGCCGGCGCGCGCAACTTGCGCGCCGAGCTCCACCCGCAGGTCCCTCAGCAGAGTCTCCATCTGGCGGCTGCTGACGTTGGCGCCGAAGAACTGCGTGGCGAGATCCGGGATCTGATGAGCCTCATCAAGAATCACGGCGTCGGCGCAGCCGAGCAGGTCGCCAAAGCCATCTTCCTTCAGCGCCAGATCCGCCAGCAGCAGGTGGTGATTGACGATGACGATATCCGCCTCCAGCGCCTCGCGCCGGGCGAGCACCACGTGACAGCGGGAGATCTCCGGGCAACGCACACCCAGGCAGTTCTCACGCGTGGAAGTCACCTGCCCCCACACCGCATGTGCATCCGACAGGCCGCGCACTTCGGCGAGATCGCCGCGCCGCGTAGTGCGCGCCCAGCGCTCGATGCGCGCGAGCATGGAATGCGAGCCGCGCGGGCGCGGGTCGGCGGGCTCCGCCAGCGCGAGCTGCTCGCCTGCAGAGCCCGCGCGCGCCAGACGATAACGGCACAGGTAGTTGGCGCGGCCCTTGAGCAGCGCGACGCGCGCCGCTCGCCCGAGCGCTGCGCTCACCAGCGGCAGGTCTTTCGAGAACAGCTGATCCTGCAGCGTGCGCGTGCCCGTGGAGATCAGCACACGCACTCCCGAGAGCAGCGCCGGCACCAGGTAGGCGAAGGTCTTGCCGGTGCCGGTGCCCGCCTCCACGACCAGCGATTCGCGCGCCGCGAGCGCCTCTGCCACGCGTTGCGCCATGCGTAGCTGTTCGCGGCGCACCTTGAAATCCGGCAACGCCGCCGCCAGCGGTCCGCCGTGCGCGAAGATGTCTTCAAGATCCAACATGCCGGGGAGCGCCTGCAGCTGCGCGGAGGCGTGATCCTGGCGCGCGTGCGCGGGGCATGTCGAGGGGCATATCTTCCTGAAATTCCTGCAAACTGGTGCGCGGCGCGGTAATGGAAGACAATGTCTGCCGCAGCACTACTTTATCAGGGCGAGGGAGCTGCCCGGGATATACTTGGCGGCCTCCGAAGCCTCATTGAGCAAGAGGACGTGGCCCGATGGCTACTGCGGCACACACACTGAGCCCACTGCACCAGCTGAGCCGCGCGGTGGCGGAGTGGGTGAGCTCGGTGCGCGAGCTGACACAGCCACGCGCCGTCCACTGGTGCGAGGGAACCGAAGCAGAAGCGCGGGAGCTGACTGCACAGCTGCTGCGTAGCGGCGAGCTCAAGGCGCTCAACGCCGAGCACTTCCCCGGCTGCCAGCTGTACCGCTCCGCCCCGAACGATGTGGCGCGCGTGGAGCACCTCACCTACATCTGCACGCGCTCACAGCAGGATGCCGGCCCCAACAATCACTGGATGGACCCGCTGCAGGCGCACACCAAGATGCGCGAGCTGTTTCGCGGCTGTATGCGCGAGCGTACGCTGTACGTGATCCCGTACTGCATGGGGCCGCTCGACTCGCCGCTGTCACGCTGCGGGGTGGAGATCACCGACAGCGCCTACGTCGTGCTCAACATGCTGATCATGACGCGCGCCGGGCGTGCGGCCCTCGAGCGCATCGCGCGCGAGGACGGTTTCGTGCGCGGCCTGCACTCCATCGGCGAGCTCGATCCCGAGCGGCGCTTCATCATGCACTTCCCCGAGGAGCTCGCCATCGAAAGTTTCGGCTCCGGTTACGGCGGCAACGCGCTGCTCGGCAAGAAGTGCCATGCGCTGCGCATCGCGAGCTGGCAGGCGCGCACCGAGGGCTGGCTGGCCGAGCACATGCTGATCGTCGGCGTGCAGAACCCGCGCGGCGAGACCCACTACCTGGCGTGCGCGTTCCCTTCCGCCTGCGGCAAGACCAATCTCGCGATGCTGATTCCCCCCGCCTCGCTCCCCGGCTGGCGCGTGTACACCGTGGGTGACGACATCGCCTGGCTGCATCCGCGCGAAGACGGCCGGCTGTGGGCGATCAACCCGGAGGCCGGTTATTTCGGGGTCGTTCCCGGCACCAACGCGCAGACCAATCGCAACGCCTACGAAATGATCCGCCGCGACACTTTATTTACCAACGTCGGGCTCACCGCCGACAACCAGCCCTGGTGGGAGGGCCTTACCAGCGGCAAGCCGGTGCTCGACTGGCAGGGCCGGCCCTACGATCCCGCGCGCGGCCCGGCGGCCCATCCGAATTCGCGTTTCACGGTCTCCGCGCGCCGCAATCCGAGTTACTCGCCGCATGCCGCAGATGCATGCGGTGTGCCGATCGCGGCGCTGGTGTTCGGCGGTCGGCGGCGCGAGCTCGCACCGCTCGTCTACGAAGCGCGCGACTGGAAACATGGCGTGCTGGTGGGCGCGTCGGTCGCCTCGGAAACCACCGCCGCCGCCGTCGGCCAGGTCGGCGTCACGCGGCGCGATCCGATGGCAATGCAGCCGTTCTGCGGCTATAACTTCGGTGATTACTGGCAGCACTGGCTGGAGGTCGGGGCGAAGCTCGCACGACCCCCGCGCATCTATCACGTCAACTGGTTCCGGCGCGACGCGCACGGCAAGTTCCTCTGGCCTGGATTTGGAGAAAACCTGCGGGTCCTTGCCTGGATGCTCGACCGCTGCGCCGGCAAGGCCGACGCAGCGGACTCACCTATCGGCTGGCTGCCGCGGCCCGAGGATCTCGACCTGCGCGGGCTCGACCTCGCGCCGCAGGCGCTGACAGCGCTGCTCACCGTGGATGCATCGCTGTGGCGCAAGGAACTCGCCGATATGCGCGAGTACCTGGCGAAGTTCGGCGGCCGGCTGCCGCAGTCGATGCTGGCGGAACTGCAGGGCACGGAACAGCGCCTCGGCTGAGCCGCAGGGGCGTTGACCCGCCGGCTGCAGCCTCGTTCGCCCCTGCAGCCTCGTTCGCTCCTTCAGCCTTCTTCGCAGGTGTAGCGGATGGTCTGCGGCGAGCCCTGCTCGGGAAGGCGGCCCAGCCCGATCATCCCCTGGCCCCTGATCTGCAGGCTGTCGCGGCGTACGAAGGACTCCTCGCCGTCCGAGCTCTGCACGAAGGTGCCGTTGGTACTCTGGTCGATCAAAACGAACTTGTTGCGGTTGATCTCGATGCGTGCATGCAGCCGTGAGATCAGGTTGCCTTTGATCACCACGTCATTGTCATCGGAGCGGCCGATGGTGATGCTCGAATGCCGCTCATCGACCAGCAGCTCACGATCATCGCAGCGCAGCCGCAGCCGCATGGGACGCGCCGGGTACGAGTCGAGAGCGAGGCCCGGCACCATGCTGGTGACGTCCTCGGTCTGCCACAGCGCCTCGTAGAGCGTGACCTCGTTGCCCTGGCCCTTGAGCGTGGCGATGTCGATCTGGCGGCACGCGGCACGCCACTCGGGCGAGAGCTTCTCCACCGTCGCCGCCGTGGTGACGATCTGGCCGGCCTTGGCCTGGCTGGTCATGCGGTTGGCGGTGTGCACCGCGGCGCCGAACACGTCGCGGTTCTCGAGCATCACCGGGCCGAAGTGACAGCCGATGCGGATCGCCACCGGCTGGCCGTCGACCTTCAGCTGAGCATGCGTGGAGATCTGCTGCTGCATCTGGGCGGCGGCGTTGAGCGCGGCATCCGCGCTGGGGAAGGTCGCCATCACCTCATCGCCCATGGTCTTGATCACCGTGCCCTGGCGTTGCTCGGTGGCGCTGCGCATCACTTCGATGCAGATCGCCACCATCTCACGCGCCCGCACATCGCCCATCAGATCGTACAGACGCGTCGAACCGACCACATCGGCGAACAGGATCGCGAGTTCGATGTCCTTGCCCATGGCGTGGGCCAGATTATACGCGCACGCTTTCGCGCGCCACTAACTAAGCCGTCGTCCGCGCTTCCCCGGGAATCACCCGTTGGAAAAGCTCAGCGCCCGCGCCCGCGGCGCGCGCACCCTCGCTAAGCTTGCGGCGGTACTCGCGTGCACCCGGCTCGCCGGCGTACAGGCCCAGCATGTGCCGCACGATCGGCGCCAGCCGCCCGCCGGCGGCCAGCTCGCGCGCCGCATAAGCCCGCATGCGCTCGAGCAGCGCCTCGCGCGACGGCAGCGCTCCCCCGGCAGGGCGCAACGCCTGTTGCAGTTGCGCGAGCACGAACGGCCTGTGGTACGCCTCGCGCCCGAGCATCACCCCATCGCACCAGCGGAGCGCCGCGAGCACCGCCTGCGGCTCCCGCAGCCCGCCGTTGACGACGATCGGCAACAACGGAAAGACGCCCTTCAGCCGCCGCACGATCTCGTAACGCAGCGGCGGAATCTCGCGGTTGGCTTTCGGTGACAGTCCGCCGAGCACTGCCTGGCGCGCGTGCACGATCGCCACCTGGCAGCCGGCGGCGCACACGCTGCCAGTAAAATGACACAAAGCCTCGAAGTCGCTCTCGGTGAAGTGCACCACGGCGCGCGGCACATCGCGCGCGGCTGCGTTCACCACGCCGATGCGCATCTTCACCGTCACCGGCACGCGCACGGCGGCACACATCGCCGCGACGCATTCGGCCACTCGTGCCGGCTCCTGCATGAGGCAGGCGCCGAAGGCGCCGCTCGCCACCCGCTCACTGGGGCAACCGCAGTTGAGGTTGATCTCGTCGTAGCCTGCCTCTTCCCCGGCGCGCGCCGCCGCGGCCAGCTCGCGCGGCTCACTGCCGCCGAGCTGCAGGGCCAGCGGGTGCTCCTGCGGGTCGAAGGCCAACAGCCGCGCCCGGTCGCCGCGCGCGATCGCCGCCGCTGTGATCATCTCGGTGTACAGCAGCGTGTCCGGGGAGAAGCCGCGCAGGAAGTAGCGGCAATGACGATCGGTCCAGTCCATCATGGGAGCGACGGAGATCCGGCGGTCGACTTTTTCCGCGGTTTTATGGTGCGAAATGCCTATTTTCTCAGGCGTTTCGATGTGCGGCGTTTCTGCGGGATTTTGGGGCATCAGGGGGAGTTTAGCGGTTGTCGGGGAGACGTAAAGGAGACAAGAATGTCGTGTCTCCCCGAGCGCCATTGTGTAAGAATCCCAATCCTGCCGTCTCACTGATCGGCATGGAAAAGATGAGATGGGGCAGGGCAAAAAGGCGAAACCGGCCTGCCCTCTCACGGTTTTCAGCGCGAAAACAAACACAAATACCGAACGGTTCTTTTTACCGTCAAGCCCGAATCCGGCCAAACCGTCTTGTGAAGGGCGCCTGCTCAGACCGATGAACCATATGCCAGGCGACTTGCCCGAAACCAGATCTGGCACATTCATTGTTGGCGACCTGTACCTTGATGTCGGCCAGCAACGCGTCACTCGCGCGGGAAGCGACATCGCCTTGCCCAATCTGTCGTTCCAACTTCTCGTGGCATTAGTTCGCGCTGCGCCGAATGTGCTCAGCAACGAGTCTTTGATGACGCAGGTTTGGCCCGGCCTTGTTGTC
>DASZHQ010000142.1:0-22229 GCA_035937715.1 Steroidobacteraceae bacterium
TGGGCCCGGTAGGATTCGAACCTACGACCAAGGGATTCACTTGCCCCGGAGTTTCCGCCGGGAGTGGACTATCTCTTCACCCGCGCACGCGAAACGTGCGGGTGGGTGCGGGATGCTCCAGCCTGTTATCAAGGGCGCTCGAGCCCTCAGGTAGTCTCTGCACCTTCCGCCGGTGTACCGGCGGCTCGGCTCAGGGTTGCCATGGACGCGACGCCCGAAGGTTTCCCTGAATTCATCCCGTCCACTTCGCACGTTTCCGCGCGAAGGCACCGTATCGATGAGTCCCCTGCACTAACCGCTGTGCTACAGGCCCAACGGGCTGCGATTGTAGCAGCCGCCCGTGCGTTCGGTGTTGCGTGCCTCAGTAGTGGAACAGCAGCCGCCGCTGGCGGCAGGGGTGCGGCGAGAATGCCTCGTCCAGCGTTCCCACGGCGCCTGTCGCGGTGCGTGTCGGCGCGGACTGCGGACCGGGAACGGGCTGGGATCGCTTGTGAGGGCAGCCGGCCAGCATGATCGCCGCGCCGACGGCCGCCGCCGTGATCAGAAGGGCTCGCATGGCAGCACCCTCTTGCCATCGCTGTACGCAACGTTAGCATGGCTCTCCCGCCGCGGATATGTCGAGCGCCGCCGCTTTCGGACCCGCCAAGACAAGGAGATCTGACATGAAGCTCTATTATTTGCCCGGTGCGTGTTCGCTCGCCTCCAACATCGCGCTGCGCGAGGCCGGCCTGAAATTCGAGCTCGTCAAGGTGGACCGGCGCACCAAGCAGACTTCCGACGGCTTGGATTTCAACGAGGTGAATCCGAAAGGGTACGTGCCGGCGCTCAGGCTCGACGACGGCCAGGTGCTGACCGAGAACGTCACCGTCTTGCAGTACATCGCCGATCGCAACCCGGCGGCGAAGCTCGCGCCGCCTGCGGGCACCATGGAGCGCTATCGGCTGATGGAATGGCTCAGCTTCATCAACTCGGAAGTACACAAGAGCTTCGGGCCGCTGTTCCACAAGGATTCGCCCGAGGGGGCCAAACAGTACGCCCGCACCAACCTCGGCACGCGCCTCGACTACCTGGAGCGCGCCATGGGATCGAAGACCTTCCTGATGGGCGAGCAGTTCACCGTGGCCGATGCTTACCTGTTCACGGTGCTCAGCTGGGGCGCTTATCTCGACCTCGACATCGGCAAATGGCCCCAGCTGAAGCTCTATGTGGAGCGTATCGGTGAGCGTCCGCACGTGCTCGAGGCGCGTAAGTCGGAAGGGCTGAAGTAGCACCGCAGCATCGGGCAGCGCGAGCCGCGGGTGGACGCCGGCCATTTGACTGTTACCATCGGCACCACGTGGGTTTGCACATGAGAGGATGCAATGGCTACCAAGCTCAACAAGCTGCTAAAGCGCGAGATCGACGTGGATGGCAAGCCCTACATGGTCACGCTCTCGCCCGCGGGCCTGAAGCTCACCGAGAAGGGCAAGCGCCTCGGGCGCGAGCACACCTGGAAGGATCTGCTGGGCACGGACGCGGGTGCCTCCGCCGCGCCCAGCTCGACGTTCGGCGCTGCGAGTTAGCGATCCCGTGGGGAGGCGATGACACAGGAGAGCCTGCCGCAGCTGCTTGCCCGGGTGCATGAGCGGCTCGCGGCGAGCGGCTCGCTCGACCAGGAATCCCGGCATCTGCTCGGCACACTGGTGCGCGACATCGAGCGCGCGCTCGGCGGCCGGGCCGCCCCGGATGCGGCCGCCACCGGCACCGCCGCAGCGCACGCCCCGCGGCTCGAGTCCCTGGCGGTCAAGTTCGAGGCCGGGCATCCGGCGCTCGCGGAGGCCCTGCGCCAGCTCATCGACGCGCTCGGCAAGGCCGGAATCTAGGAAGGCATCCCGCATGTGAAAAGGCCCGGCGCTGTGGTCAACGCCGGGCCCGCGCTGGTCGCAGTGCGCCGCGTGCGCTTCAGTCGTCCATCAGGAAACTGCGCAGCTGCTCGCTGCGGCTGGGATGGCGCAGTTTGCGCAGCGCCTTCGCCTCGATCTGGCGGATGCGCTCGCGCGTGACGTCGAACTGCTTGCCGACCTCTTCCAGCGTGTGGTCGGTGTTCATGTCGATGCCGAAGCGCATGCGCAGCACCTTGGCCTCGCGCGGCGTCAACTGCGCCAGCACCGAGTGCGTCGTCTCGCGCAGCGACTCCATGGTGGCCTGGTCGATGGGCGAGGCCACCGAGGTGTCCTCGATGAAGTCCCCGAGGTGCGAATCCTCGTCATCGCCGATGGGCGTCTCCATGGAGATCGGCTCCTTGGCGATCTTCAGCACCTTGCGCACCTTGTCCTCGGGCATCTCCATGCGCACCGCCAGCTCCTCCGGAGTGGGCTCGCGGCCCATCTCCTGCAGCATCTGGCGCGAGATGCGGTTGAGCTTGTTGATGGTCTCGATCATGTGCACCGGGATGCGGATGGTGCGCGCCTGGTCGGCGATCGAGCGCGTGATGGCCTGGCGGATCCACCAGGTCGCGTAGGTGCTGAACTTGTAGCCGCGGCGGTATTCGAACTTGTCGACCGCCTTCATCAAGCCGATGTTGCCTTCCTGGATGAGGTCGAGGAACTGCAGCCCGCGGTTGGTGTATTTCTTGGCGATGGAGATCACCAGACGCAGGTTCGCCTCCACCATCTCCTTCTTCGCGCGGCGTGCCTTGGCCTCGCCGATCGACACCTCGCGGTTGACTTCCTTGATGTCGTTGATGCTGAGGTGATACATGCCCTCGAGCTGCTCGAGCTTCTTCTGGCGCCGCTCGATCTCGTCCTTGAACCGGGCCAGCGGCGCGGAGTACTTCTTGCCGCCCTTGACATGCTTGCCGAGCCAGCGCGGGTTGGTCTCGTTCTTCGGGAACGAGGCGATGAAGTCCTTGCGCGGCATGCCGGCGTCGCGCACCGCGATGATCATGATTTCCTTCTCGAGCTGGCGGACTTCGGCGACGTGCGTGCGCAGGTTCAGGATCAGCGCATCGAACATGCGCGGCGACAGGCGCAGCTCCATGAACTCGTCGGCCAGCCTCTTGCGCTGGCGCAGCGTCTTCGGATCGCGGGCGCCGAGCTTGGCGATCGACCCGAGCACCTGGCCGTAGATCTTGGCGATCGAGGCGAAACGCTCCGCCGCCTCGATGGGATCGGGCCCGGTATCGACGGCTTCCTCGTCGCTCTCGCCGTCCTCCTCGCTCTCCTCCTCCTCGTCCGCCTTCTCTTCGGCCGCGACCACCTCGACTTTGGTGGGGTTCTGCGGCTGCGCGATGACATCCGGTGCGTTCGGGTCGATGAAGCCGACGATCACGTCCACCAGTCGCGCCTGGCCGGCCTTGACCGGCTCGTAGGCTTTCAGCAGAAAGTCGTAGGTGGGCGGGTAGAGAGCGAGCGCGCTGCGCACCGCGTCCAGCCCCTCCTCGATGCGCTTGGCGATGCGGATCTCGCCCTCGCGGGTGAGCAGCTCCACCGTGCCCATCTCGCGCATGTACATACGCACCGGGTCGGTGGTGCGGCCGAGCTCGGCATCCAGCGCCGCGAGCGCCGCGGCCGCCTCCTCGATCGCCTCCTCGTCCGCCGGCGCCGAGGGCTCGGTGGCGAGCAGCGACTCGGTATCCGGTGCCTTCTCGTACACCGGGATGCCCATGTCGTTGATGGTGTTGACGATGTCTTCGATCTGCTCCGGATCAACGATCTCGGAGGGCAGGTGATCGTTCACCTGGGCATAGGTGAGATAGCCCTGCTCCTTGCCGCGCGCGATCAGCAGCTTCAGCTGCGACTGGCGGTCTTCCGGCATGACCGGCACGCGCCGCTCGATCCCGAGCGGTCGGCGGTCGGCACCGGGTTTGGCGCCGGCGACCCTGACATCCGCCGGCCGCGCGCTATCGTTCACCTTTGCATGCGGCGCAGCCGCGCGGGCCGCGCCCGCGGACTTCTTGCCCGCGGCGTGCTTGCCGCGCTCCTTCTCGCGCAGGCCGGCCACCGCGGCGGCCGCTTTCTCGGCGGCGGCCGATCTCACCGGTTTGCTGGACTGGGCTGCGGGGCGCTTTTTGTGTGCAGTCTGGGACTTGTGCTTGCGTGTCATGTGTCGGGGCGCGCTGCGAGCTGGGTATCCCCTATGTGCAGGCGGACGGGGGCCGCTCAAGGGGCTCGGGAGACAAAGCGGGCAATTTTATTTGACAATCGATCAATCACCAAATGCTTTTAGCCCCCCCGAGCCTCACGTCGGCTAAGCCTAAGTATAAGTCTTTGAAATTCCTCCAGTTCACTGCCCGCCAAGCTGCCGGCCCTGCTTTTCGCCTCGAGGGCCTCAAGCCGCCGCCCGGCGGCCTGGTCCGCGAGCTTCACGAGAGCGGCGCGCAGCTCGCCCGCGGCGGCTGGGGCCTCTGTAATGACTTCCTCGCGCTCGAGGAGTTTCTGCAGCGCATCGCCGCCTTCACGCCCGGCCCAGCGCTGAATCACCTGCGCGGGGATCTGCGCGGGTTGCTCGCGCAGGTTGTCGAGCAGCTCACGCAGCAGTGCCACGCCCGGCTCCTCGCACGCCTCGAGCCCGGCGCGCTCGGCCGCGCTGACTTCGTTCGCGATGGCGGGGTAGTGCAGCAGCCGCGCGATCGCCTGGCGCACCAGGCTTCCTCGCCCGCCGCTGTGCGCGGCGCGGCGCGCGCGTGCCGGACGCGCAGGATTGGGTGTCGCCGCGGGCTGGGCGGCGCTTCGCCCCCCTCTCCAGAGCTCCTCGAGCCGGTGTGAGCTCAGGCCCACGACCTGCGCCAGACGCTCGAGCAGCAGCTCGCGGTACACGCCCTCGGACACTTTCGCGAACAGCGGTCGCGCAGCTTCCGCAAAGCGCGCGCGCCCGTCAGCGTGCGCCAGCTCGCTCTGCTCGGAGAGCTCGCGCACCAGGTACTCGGACAGCGGCACGGCACCGCCTAAGCGCTCCTCGAACGCCGCGCGCCCCTCGGCCCCCACCAGTGTGTCCGGATCGTGCCCCTGCGGCAGAAACAGGAAGCGGATCTCGCGTCCCTCGCGCACCTCCGGCAGCGCCTGCTGCAGCGCCCGCCAGGCGGCCGCGCGCCCGGCGCGGTCGCCGTCGAAGGCAAACACCACCGCGGAGCTCAGCCGAAAAAGACGCCGCAGGTGCTCGGCGGTGGTCGCGGTGCCGAGCGTCGCCACCGCGTAGTCGATACCCGACTGATGCAGGCGCACGGTGTCCATGTAGCCTTCGACGACGATGAGCCGCGCAAGGTTGGCACGCGCGCGCCGCGCCTCGTACAACCCGTACAGCTCCCGCCCCTTGTGAAACAGCACCGTCTCAGGCGAGTTCAGGTACTTCGGCTCGCCCGCATCGATGATGCGCCCGCCGAAGGCGATCACGCGCCCGCGCGCATCGCGGATGGGAAACATGATGCGGTCGCGGAAGCGGTCGTAGTGGCGCTCGCTCCCCTGCACCGCGCCGCGCTCGCGCTCGACGATGAGACCGGCATCAGCGAGGCGTTTGCGCTCGGTGTCGCTCGCGCCGAAACGCCGCAGCACCTCGTTCCAGGAATCGGGGGCGTAGCCGAGCGCGAAGCGCTCCAGGGTCTGTGCGGTCAGGCCGCGCTGCGCGAGGTAATCGCGGGCGCGCGGCTCGTGCGCGAGGCTGGCGGCATAAAAGCCCGCCACGCGTGCCATCAGCTCGTAGAGCGGCCCGTCGGCGCGGCGCGCATCGGCGGCTGCGGCGCCGCCCTCGCGCGGCACTTCCAGCCCAACGCGTGTGGCGAGCTCCTCCACCGCTTCCGGAAACGCCAGGTGATCGTGATCCATGAGAAAGCCGAGCACGGTGCCGTGCTTGCCGCAGCCGAAGCAGTGATAGAACTGCTTGTCGGGGCTCACCCAGAAGGAGGGGGTCTTCTCGGCGTGGAACGGGCAGCAGGCCTTGTACTCGCGGCCCGCCTTCTTCAGCTGCACGCGCGTGCCGATGATCTCCACGATATCGGCGCGAGCGATGAGCTCGTCGATGAAGCTCTGCGGGATGCGTCCCAAGGTGCCGCGCCCCTGGAAGAGATTCAGCCGCTGAGTTTCTGCTTGATGCGCGCGCTGACCGCGCCCATGTCGGCGCGCCCCTGCGCCTGCGGCTTGACGAGCGCCATGACCTTGCCCATGTCCTTGAGCGAGGCCGCACCGCTCGCGACCACGGCTTTTGCGATCAGCGCCTCGAGCTCCGCGTCCGAGAGCTGCGCGGGCAGGTAGTGCTGCAGTACGCCGATCTCCGCGGTTTCCTTGGCCACGAGATCCGCGCGGCCGCCGCTCTTGAACTGGGTGATGGCTTCGCGGCGCTGCTTGATCATCTTCTCCAGCACCGCGAGCACCTGCGTGTCATCGAGCGTGATGCGCTCATCGACTTCGCGCTGCTTTATCGCCGCGAGCGCCATGCGGATCGTTGCGAGCCGCTCCTTCTCGCCGGCCCGCATCGCACTCTTCATGTCTTCGGTGATGCGATCCCTGAGCGCCATGGCGCGCGCTGCCCCTAGCGAGAGCTGCGCATGCCGTCGCGGGAAAGGCGCTTCATGTGGCGCTTGATGGCGGCGGCTTTCTTGCGCTTGCGCTCCTGCGTGGGCTTCTCATAGAACTCACGCCGGCGCAGCTCGGTGAGAATGCCGGCCTTCTCGCAGGCACGTTTGAAACGTCGCAGGGCGGCATCGAAGTACTCGTTCTCACGCACTCGAACGCTCGGCATCGAAACCTCAAATCATTGATCGCAATGGAAATCCCGCGCGGCCCGACGCGGCCGCACGAACCGAAGCGGCCGCTTGGGGGCGGGGGATTCTAAAGGAGGGGCCGGGCAAAGGCAAAAACGGACCGCTGCAGGTCGCCTCCCAACCGGCGGGGGCGGCCGTGCATGCACTAGAATTTCCCACCATGCGAGTGCTGGCGCTGGAATCTTCCTGCGACGAGAGTGCGGCCGCGGTCCTCGATGAGCGCGCGGGGCTCCTCGCCCACGAGCTCTTCAGTCAAATCGAGCTGCACCGCCCCTACGGCGGCGTCGTGCCGGAGCTGGCGTCGCGCGATCATGTGCGGCGGCTTCTGCCGCTGGTGCGCCGCGCGCTGGAGCGCGCGACAACCTCGCCCCAACAGCTGGCCGGAGTCGCCTACACCGCAGGCCCGGGACTGATCGGGGCGCTTCTCACCGGGGCCGCGCTCGCACGCAGCCTCGCATTCGCCTGGGGCGTGCCGGCACTCGGAGTGCACCACCTGGAGGGGCATCTGTTGGCACCGCTCCTCGAGCCGGATGCGCCGCCCTTCCCGCACGTGGCGCTGCTGGTCTCGGGCGGGCATACCATGTTGATCGAGGTTTCCGCGGTGGGCGCTTATCGCATCCTCGGACAGACGCGCGACGATGCCGCCGGAGAAGCCTTCGACAAGAGCGCCAAGCTCCTGGGTCTACCCTACCCGGGCGGCCCGCAGCTCGCCGAGCTCGCCGAGCTCGGCGTGGCCGGGGCTTTTTCTTTCCCGCGCCCGATGCTCGATCGCGCCGGACTCGAGTTCAGCTTCTCGGGACTGAAGACCGCGGTGCTGCACGCGGTGCGCGGCGGCGCGTCCGGGCCGCAGCAGCGCGCCGACCTCGCGCTCGCGGTGCAGGAGGCGATCGTCGAGACACTCACCGCCAAGGCACTGCGGGCGCTCGAGTACACGGGCTTGAGCGTGCTGGTGGTGTCGGGGGGCGTTGGCGCCAACCGCGCGCTGCGCGCGCGTCTCCAGGCCGCCGTCGGCCGCCAGGGGGGCCGTGTGTACTATCCGCGCGTCGAGTTCTGCACCGACAATGCCGCGATGATCGCCGTGGCCGGACTCGCCCGTCTGGCGGCAGGCCAGCACGACGGGCTTGCCATCGAGGCGCGCTCGCAGTGGCCGCTCGAGTCACTGCCGAGCCTCCCATGAGCAACGCCCGCTACTCGGGGGACCGGATCTTCGTGCACGGCCTCACCGCCGAGTGCGTCATCGGCTTCATCGACTGGGAACGCCGTGTCAAACAGAAAGTGGTGGTCGACCTGGAGCTCTCGGCCGACTGCCGCCGCACCGCGCTCACCGACGAGGTGAGCGACACGCTCGATTACCGCAAGGTCGTCAAGCGCGTGCTGGGCTACCTCGAGGCTTCCGAATGCAAGCTCATCGAGACGCTCGCCGAGCGGCTGGCGCGCGTTCTCCTCGAAGAGTTCGGCCTCGAATGGGTGCGCATCTCCCTCAGCAAGCCCGGCGCGTTCCGCCGTTCGCGCGAGGTCGGTGTCACGGTGGAGCGCTCGCGCGCCGAGCTCGCGCCGCGGAGCTGAGCATGCCCGAGGTCTACGTCGCCGCGGGCAGCAACGTCGCGCCCGAGCGCCATCTCGCCTGCGCAGTCGCAGAGCTCGCGCGCGAGTTCCCGGGCACACGCTTCTCGCCCTGGTACCGCAGCCGCCCGGCCGGTGCGGCCGGTGCGCCCGGTGCGGCCGAGGCGGCCAGTGCGGACTTTATCAACATGGTCGCCGGGTTTTCGACCGCGCATCCGGTGCGCGAGGTGCACGCGCGTCTGCGGGCGATCGAGGGCCGCTGCGGCCGCTCACGCACCGCGCAGCCACCGCAGCCGCCGGCGCTCGATCTGGATCTGCTGCTGTACGGAGATCTCGTGTGCGAGGAGCCGCAGCTCACGCTGCCGCGCCCGGAGCTGCTGACGCGCGCTTACATGCTCGGGCCGCTCGCCGCGCTCGCGCCACAGACGGTGCATCCCACCGCGCACCTGACTATCGCTGAGCTGTGGCAGCGCTTCGACCGGTCCGCGCATCCGCTCGAGCGGATCTCCCTCTGAGGGCGAAGCGTGCCAGTGTTACCACCCGATACTGCGACCGCCATCCACGGCGAGGATCTGACCCGTGACGTACGGCGCCTCGGTGGCGAAGAACAGGCAGGCGCGCGCTACGTCCGCAGCGCTCCCGACGCGCTTGAGCGCTGTGCCGGCGATGATGCGCGCCTGCAGCGCCTCGTCGAGCCCGTCCTCGGGCCACATGACCGGGCCGGGTGCCACGGCGTTCACGCGTACGTGCGGTCCGAGCTCGCGTGCCAGGCACTTCGTCAGCATGATCAGTCCCCCCTTGGCGAGGCTGTAAACGGGGTAACGCCGCAGCGGCCGCGTCCCGTGGATGTCGGCGAGATTGATGATGAGTCCCTCGCGCGCATGCAGCAGCGGCGCGGCAGCCTGGGACAGAAACAGCGGGGCCCTGAGGTTGGTGCCGACCAGGTCGTCCCAGTCGATCTCGGTGATATCGCCGAGCGGGGTCGGATAGAAGGTCGAGGCGTTGTTGACCAGGATATCGAGCCCGCCGAACACGTGCGCCACCTCGGACACCAGAGCGGGGAGGGCGGGCACCTGCAACAGATCGCACTCGGCCGTGGCCGCCGAGCCCGGACGCAACTGGTTCAGCTCCGCCGCCAGCCGCGCGGCGTCGTCACCGGAGCTGCGGTAATGCAGCACCACGTTGGCCCCTGCACCGTGCAGGGCACGCGCGATGCTGGCACCCACGCGCCGCGCCGCGCCGGTGACGAGGGCCGTACGGCCCGTGAGTGTGCCCGGCGCAGCAGGCTGCGGGGCGGATGCGGAGGATTCGTGCGCCATGGGGGCCGATTATGAGCGCATCGGCCGTGCGCTCAATCCTGCCCGCCCTGTCCCCCGCGGAGCAGCGCCACAGCCAGGCGGTCGCAAGCTTCATTCACGGGGAGCTCACCGCCTCGGGCGGGTGGCTGTCCTTCGAGCGATTCATGGAGCTCGCGCTCTATGCGCCGGGGCTGGGCTACTACAGCGCGGGGGCTATCAAGATCGGCCCGGGGGGCGATTTCACCACCGCCCCGGAGGTCTCCGCGCTCTTCAGCCGCTGCGTTGCGCGCCAATGCGCCCAGGTGCTGCGCGCCACGGGTGGCGGGGAGATTCTCGAGCTCGGGGCCGGCACCGGACGCATGGCGGCCTCGCTCCTCGGTGAGCTTGCCGAGGAGGGCGTGCTGCCCGAGCGCTACTCGATTCTCGAGGTGAGCGCCGATCTCGCCGACCGGCAGCGCACGCACCTCGCCGGGCTCCCGCCAGCGCTGCGTGAGCGCATCGTGTGGCTCGAGCGGCTGCCCGCCAAGCCGCTGCGTGGCGTCATGCTCGCCAACGAGGTGGTGGACGCCCTGCCGTGCCGCCGCTTCATCTGGGCCGAGGAGGGCCTGAGAGAGATCGGGGTCACATCCGGCGAAAGGGGCGGCAAGGGCGGCGCGCCGGCGGACTTTCGCGAGCAGCGCGCGCTCCCCGACGCCGCCCTCACGCACGCCTGCGCGCAGATCCTCGCTGCGCTCCCCGCCCCGCTTGCGGCGGGCTACATCTCGGAGGTGTGCCTGCGGGTCGCGCCCTGGATCGCCTCCCTCGCCGAGTGCCTGGAACGCGGCGTACTGCTGGTATGCGACTATGGCCTGCCGCGCCGACACTATTACCACCCGCAGCGCACACACGGCACGCTGCGCTGTCATTTCAAACAGCGCGCGCACGAGGATCCGCTCATCAACGTTGGCGTGCAGGACATCACGGCGTGGGTGGATTTCACGCGCGTCGCGCAGAGCGCATCCGCGGCGGGGCTCGCGGTGAGCGGCTTTGCGAGCCAGGCGGCATTCCTGCTGGCGCTCGGGATCGAGGGCCTGGTGGGCGCGGCGGCGGATGAGGTTGAGTTAGCGCGCCTGGCGGGCGAGGCACGGCGCCTGCTGATGCCCGAAGAGATGGGCGAGAGCTTCAAGGCGATGGCGCTGAGCCGCGATCTCGATGTGCCGCTCGATGGCTTTGCGCTGCAGGACCTGCGGCACCTGCTCTGAGGCCATTCTGAGCGGGCTTATCGCTCCCTGCAAAGCGTC
This sequence comes from Steroidobacteraceae bacterium, assembly GCA_035937715.1. Classification (GTDB taxonomy): domain Bacteria; phylum Pseudomonadota; class Gammaproteobacteria; order Steroidobacterales; family Steroidobacteraceae; genus 13-2-20CM-66-19. Next base: position 10,875 of record DASZHQ010000142.1, read on the forward strand.
ACTGCCCGGTTAAGATGGCGCCCACGTCTAGCGGAAGCGAGCCGAAACCCGTGTCCGACACCTTCAGTACCGTGCTCCTCGGGATCATTGAGGGCATCACCGAGTTCCTTCCCATCTCGAGCACCGGGCATCTGCTCATCGCCGAGCAATGGCTGGGGCAGCGCTCCGAGCTCTTCAACGTCGTGATCCAGGCGGCCGCCATCATCGCGCTCGTGCTGGTCTACTGGCGGCGCCTCCTCGACCTGCTGACGCGTTTCGACCGGCGCGAAAACCGCGACTATCTGGCGAAGCTCGTGGTGGCTTTTCTGATCACCGCGACGGGCGCTTTTATCGCCACGCGCCTGGGATGGAAGCTGCCGGAGACCGTGCTCCCTATCGCACTCGCTACGCTCATCGGCGGCATCGCCATCCTCGTCATCGAGTATTACGTCGCACGCCGGCCGGCCTCCTCGGCGGTCACCTGGAACGTGGCTTTCTGGGTCGGCGCCTGTCAGATTCTCGCAGCGGTGTTCCCCGGGACCTCGCGCTCGGCGTCCACGATCTTCGCGGCGATGCTGGCTGGGCTGACGCTGCGTCCGGCGGCGACCGAGTTTGCATTCCTCGTCGGTATCCCCACGATGTTCGCCGCCACCGGCTACGAGCTGCTCAAGGTGCGCGCCCAGGGCGGCAGCGCACAGGACTGGCAGGCACTCGCGCTCGGCTTCCTCGTCTCGGGCGTGGTGGCTTTCATCGCGGTCCAGTGGCTGCTGCGCTACGTGCAGTCGCACCGCTTCACGATCTTCGCCTGGTATCGCATCGCGCTCGGCAGCGCGCTGCTGGCACTCGTAGCGCTCGGGGTCATGCGCTGAGCGGGGCGGCTACAGGGCGCGGCAACGCGCGGCCGCACTAGGCTGAGCTGCCCGCCTGTGCCTTCAGCGCGGTGATGGCGGCGAGCCGGCGCCGCCGCACCTGTGCGCCGATCGCAGCCCCCGCGAGGCCGCGTCGCTCCTCCTCGCTCAGCACCGCCGCCGCCGCCGCGCTCAGCGCGCGCCTGAGGTACGCGGCCTGCGGATAGGGGTCCTGCTCCTTGCCGGTGCGCCCGCGCGCGTCCGCTTCGCAGGCGAGCAGCAGCTCCGCGAAACGCTCCGGGCGGCGGAAGGCGTCGCAATCTTCGAGCAGTGTCAGGATCGTCGCCGGCTTCAGCTCGGCGGCGCGGTGTACCAGGGTGTGATGCCGCGCGGCGAGGATCGCGAGCTCACGCTGAGCGTTCGGCACCTTGAGCCGATCGCACAAGGCTTCGATCAGAGGCACGCCCGCCTGCTCGTGACCGTGATGACTCGGCCAGCGCTCAGGCGGTGTGCTTGCCTTGCCGAGATCATGGGTGAGCACGGCGAAGCGCACCGTGCCGGAGGCGCCGAGCGCCGCTGCACAAGCCAGCGCCAGCATCACGTGCACGCCGGTATCGATCTCCGGATGCCAGCGCGGCGGTTGCGGCACGCCGTAGAGCGCATCGATCTCCGGGAAAATCACCGCCAGCGCACCGCACGCGCGCAGCGTCTCGAAGAACACCTCAGGATGCGCCTCGCCGAGCGCGCGCTCGGTCTCCTGCCACACGCGTTCGGGCACCAGCGCCTGCACCTCGCCGGCCGCGGTCATGCGGCGCATCAGCTCGAGCGTTTCGGGAGCGACGCGAAAGCCGAGCGCCGCAAAGCGCGCCGCGAAGCGCGCGACGCGCAGAACCCGCACCGGGTCCTCGGCGAAGGCCTCCGACACGTGCCGGAGCAGGCGCGCGGCGAGGTCCGCCTGCCCGCCGTAGGGATCGATGACTTCACCGCCCTCGCTCTCGGCCATGGCATTGATGGTGAGGTCGCGACGCTTCAGGTCCTCTTCGAGCGTCACGTCGGCGGAGAACTGCGTGGTGAAACCGCGGTAGCCGGGAGCCACCTTGCGCTCGCGACGCGCAAGCGCGTACTCCTCGTGACTCTGCGGGTGCAGGAACACGGGAAACTCGCGTCCCACCGCCCGGTAGCCGGCGCGCTCCAGCTCCTGCGGCTGTGCGCCGACTACCACCCAGTCACGCTCGCGCACCGGGAGCCCCAGCAGCCGGTCCCGTACCGCGCCGCCGACCAAGTAGACTTGCATGATGTGCATGTTAACCGAGAGGCGCGCGGGCAGGGCGGCGCGGTTGGGTGTTGCCGCGCGCCCGAGCGGCGCCGCACGCGTGCTGCTCCTCGCCGCGGCCTGCGCGCTGCTCTCGGGCTGCGGCACGCCGTATCTGCTGCAGGCGGCGGGCGGTGAGTGGCGGGTGCTGCGCGAGCGCGTGCCGATCGAGCGGCTGCTCGCCGACCCGCGCACGCCGGCCGAGCTGCGCGCGCGCCTCAAGAATGTGCAGGCAGCACGCGAATTCGCCTCGCGCGAGCTCGCTCTGCCCGACAACCAGAGCTACCGCAGTTACGCCGACATCGGCCGCCCGTACGTGGTGTGGAACGTGGTCGCGGCGCCGGAGTTCTCGGTGCAGCCGAAGCGCTGGTGCTTTCCGATCGCCGGCTGTGTCGCATACCGCGGCTACTTCCGCGAGCAGCGCGCACGCGACTTTGCGGCATCTCTCGCCGTGCGCGGCTTCGACGTCGCGGTCGACGGGGTCCCGGCCTACTCGACGCTCGGCAAATTCGCCGACCCGGTGCTCTCGAGCATGCTGCGCTACGGTGACGACGACCTGGCCGCCACCCTCTTCCACGAGCTCGCGCACCAGCTGCTGTACGTGCGCGACGACTCCGAGTTCAATGAGGCGTTCGCCACCGCAGTCGAGGATGTCGGGCTCGAGCGCTGGCTCGAGCACCAGGGAGAGGCGCTGCGCATGGAGGCATTTCGCGATGAGCAGGCACTCGATGAGAAATTCGTAAGTCTGCTGGCACGCACCCGCGCGCACCTCGCGCGCCTTTACGCCTCGGGTGTGCCGCGCCAGGAGATGCGCAGCAGCAAGGCGCAGATCTTCAACGAGCTCGTGGCCGACATCCACGCGCTCGAGCAGCGCGCCGGCGTGGGGTTGCCGCTCTATGAAAAGTGGATCGCTTCGGGGCTGAACAACGCGCGCCTGGCGGCTGTCGCGACCTACTACGACTGCGTGCCCGGCTTCATGCGGCTCCTCGAGCAGCAGGGCAACGATCTACAGCGCTTCTACGCCGCCGCCCGGGAGCTCGCGCGCCAGCCGCGCGCTGCGCGCCACGCGCAGCTGTGTGCCAGCGCGAAGGAGCGCCCCGATTGAGAGCGGCGCAGGCGGCGCGCGGCGCAGGTCGCGTAGCGGGCTGGCGATGTCCGGGCGAGTGCGCCCGCCGCGTGGCGAGCGGCGAGGGCTCAGGCGAACACGCGCGCCGGCGGCGGTGCAAGGTAGCCGGGCAACACGCTCAGCAGCGGTGCGGGCACGATGCCGAGCGCGGCGCAGCCGTTTTCGCGGCACACGCTGTCGAGCGTGAGCGAGCGGAAATTGTCGAGCGAGAACGGCTTGCCCGGCAGCAGTCCCATCACCACGCCCTGCAGGCGCGCCACGGCGTCCGGAAGCGGCACGATGTGGCAGGAGAGACCCGCCACGCGCGCCGTCAGCCGCACGATCTCTTCCAGTGTCATGATCTCGGGGCCGCAGAGCTCGTAGGTCGCCCCGGCGCTCCCCGACCTCCCGAGCGCGCGCTCGAAGGCCTGCGCGACGTCGAAGACGCACACGGGGGCGAAGCGCGAGCGCGGGCGCGCCAGCGGCAGCCATCCGCCGCTCAGGCGCAGCAGGCCCGCGAAGCGGTTGGTGAGCGAGTCATAGGGCCCGAAGATCACCGAGGGACGGAAAATGGTGAAGGCAGGATGGGGGAGGTCCGGGTTCGGCAGCGCGCGTACCTCCTTCTCGGCGGCGCCCTTGGAACGCAGGTAGCGGCTCGGTGCGCGCTCATCGGCGCCCAGTGCGCTCATGTGCAGCACGTGGCGCACGCCCGCGGTGCGCGCAGCGGCCATGACCCTGGCGGCAAGCGCGGTGTGCACGGCCTCGAAGCTCGCGTGCCCGCGCGGGTTAAGGATGCCGACCAGGTTGATGACCGCGTCGCAGTCGGCGAACAGCTGACTCAGGATCCGCGGCTCATGCACGTTCGCGAGCCGCAACTCCACCGTATCCAGCACGCGCAGCCGCTGCGCGTGCTGGAGATTGCGTGTCGGAACCCGCACCCAGTGCCCCGCATGCACCAGCCGGGTCACCAGCTCCGTGCCGACGAATCCGCTGCCTCCGAGCACACAGACGTTCACATCAGTTCCTTGCGGCGTAGCGCCGAGCGCCCGCGCGCGACGGCCCTCAGCGCAGCGGGATCAGCACAATCGTGTTGCCGCGGCGCACCTCCAGCACCAGCACCGCTGCGCCCTTGGCGCGCTCGCGCAACTCGCGCAGGTTCCCGACGTGGCCGCGATTTGCCCCGACAATGACGTCACCCGCCCGCAGGCCCGCCTGGGCGGCGGCGCTGCCCGGCTCGACGCCGCGCAGCAGCGCGCCGCCGCCATCGGGTGCTTCGGCGAGCGTCGCGCCCTCGAAGCCCCTGTGGATCGCGGCCGGCCCGCCGGTGAGCTCGCTGGTGGTATCGGCGATCACCGCCGTCACACGCACCGGCTTGCCGTCGCGCACCAGCCCGATATCCACTTTGTCGCCGACCCGCAGCAGCCCGATGGTATTGCGCAGCTCGCTGTTGGATTTGACCGGCTGCCCGTTGACGGAGGTGATGACGTCGCCGGTGCGGATGCCGGCCTTGTCGGCGGGCGAGCCTTCCACCACCTGCGACACCAGCGCACCGACCGCGTTGGCGAGGCCGAGCGAGTGCGCAATATCGGGCGTGACGGTATACATGCTGACGCCGAGCTGCCCGCGCTTCACCGAGCCGTACTTGATCAGTTGCTCCATCACGCTGCGGGCCATGTTCACGGGGATCGCGAAGCCGATACCGATGTTGCCGCCGCTGCGCGAGAGGATGGCGGTATTGATGCCGATCAGCTCGCCGCGCAGGTTGACCAGGGCGCCGCCGGAGTTGCCGGGGTTGATCGAGGCATCGGTCTGGATGAAGTCCTCGTAGCCGTCGGGGTTGATTCCGGAGCGTGACAGCCCGCTGATGATTCCCGAGGTCACGGTGTGCTGCAGCCCGAACGGGTTGCCGATGGCCACCACGAAATCACCCACCTCGGAGCGCGAGGAGTCGCCGAGCGGGATCTGCGACAGTCCCTCGGGCTTTACTTTGAGCACCGCGACGTCCGAGGGCGCATCGCTCCCGACGATCTCGGCCTTGACGTCGCGGCCGTCCTGCAGCGTGACGGTGATTTCGGTGGCGTTCTCCACCACGTGGGCGTTGGTGACGATGTAGCCGCTGCGGGCGTCGAAGATGACGCCCGAGCCGGCGCTCTGGAACGGCCGCTCGCGCGGGCCGGTCTCGGGAGGGACGTCGAAGAAGCGGCGGAAGAAAGGATCATCGAGCAGCGGATTCTGCGGCCCGCGCTCGTGGATGGTGCCGCGCGTGGCGATGTTCACCACCGCCGGGGAGACCTTCCTGATCATCGGCGCCAGCGTCGGTAGCGGCGTCTCGCCGACCGCCGGGGGCATGCCCGCCCGCAGCGACGCGCTGGCAAGCACCGCCATCAGCCACCAGGCACCCTGAGCGCGTCTCATGCGCGGAGCATACTAGCCCGAAGCGCAAGAGCCGGTAACGCGCCGGGCGCGTTACCGGTCCAGCTTGTGTGAGCGCTTCAGGCGGCCTGGACGGCGATGCGCCGCGGCTGCTCCTGCGGACGCTTCGGGATGGCGACTTCCAGCACTCCGTTGACGTGCGTCGCCTTGATCGCCTCGGCGTCGGCACTCTCAGGAAGCGTGAAGCGGCGCAGGAACGTGCCCGAGGCGCGCTCGACGCGCTCGAAGCCGTCGGCGGAGGACTTCTTCTCGGAGCGACGCTCGCCCTTGATCGTCAGCACGCCCTTGTCGGCCGTGATTTCGATGTCCTTGCCGTCCACGCCCGGCAGGTCGGCGGCCACGACGAAGCGCTCGGCTTCCTCGTGGATATCGACATGCGGGATCCAGCTGACGCTGGCGCTGTCAGCAGTCTCGCCGAGGGCGCGATCGATGTGCCGCTGAAAGCGGCTCACGAGCGTCCAGGGCTCGTAACGAACGATGGTCATAAAAAATCTCCTGTTGAAAATGCGGTTGAAAACAGCCATTGAAAAACTGGGGCGCAATGCGCACGTAGCACCGATGTGGGTTCGGCACGAACGGTTTCAAGTGCCTCGCGGGCGCACCCGGGAGCGGCGCGCTGCGACAGAAGTGGTACGCGCAGCTGCGCGCCACTGCGCCCCTCGCGCCGGCGTTTTTTCGCGGGCCACATAGGGGAGCGCAGCGCGGTGCGTGCTTTTGGCGGGCACGGCGGCGCCGGCCTTTAAGGTCAGGGGCGCGTATTCGCCTGAGCGAAACTTGCGCCCGCGCGCGGTCCGGTAGGAGCCCCGAGCACGGCCAAAACCGCGCTCAAGGTGGGTGAACTGTGGGCAGGTTGTGCAGAACCTGTGCCCGGCCTGGGCACAATATATTGGGTCGGCCAGGTCGGGCCGAGGAGCCGCATTTCTTTAAAAAATGTCGCGAAAGTTACAGCCAATAACGGTGTAAGCAGTTGAAAAATCACCATGAAATTGACATTGTAAAATGCACTCCGGAATCTTGACGCCTCCGGGGACGCTCATTAGTCTTTTGACCCCGACACAAGATCTTGTGTTCGCGCGAAGCGATAAAGGGTCACGCGGTCGGGGGGAGGTTTCAGGGACCTGACTGTCTGTAAAGACGGCGGGTACTGGTCAGGCTAGCGGGGGCTCAACAGCCACGAAGCGCTTCGGCCAGGATTTCCCTGCAATCCGTTGGGTAAGGCGTCAAGAGCATTCGGAGCGCCGCGGATTACATGAACACTGTCATGAAGATCGATCCGAAGGATATCGATGCCATTCCGTTCCAGGAAGCATCGCTCGATATCTGGGACAAGAAGTATCGCCTCAGCGCGAAGGACGGTACGCCCATCGACAGGACGATGGACGATACCTACCAGCGCGTCGCGCAGGCGCTCGCCGCGGTCGAGAGCGAGGAGGTGCGCGAGCATTGGAACGAGCGCTTCCTGTGGGCGCTGCGCCGCGGCGCCATTCCGGCCGGCCGCGTGACCTCGAACGCCGGCGCACTCGAGCACAAGCCCGCCACCTCTACGATCAACTGCACCGTCTCAGGGACGATCCATGACTCGATGGACGACATCCTGAAGAAGGTCCACGAGGCGGGGTTGACGCTGAAGGCCGGCTGCGGCATCGGCTACGAATTCTCGACGCTGCGGCCGCGCGGCGCCTACGTGTCGGGCGCGGGCGCCTATACCTCCGGACCGCTGTCCTTCATGGATATCTTCGACAAGATGTGTTTCACCGTCTCCTCCGCCGGCGGCCGCCGCGGCGCGCAGATGGGCACGTTCGACGTCGGGCATCCGGACGTCATGGAATTCATCCGCGCCAAGCGCGAGAGCGGGCGCCTGCGGCAGTTCAACCTCTCGCTGCTGATCACGGACGAATTCATGCAGGCGGTGCGCGAGGATCGCGAGTGGAAGCTCGCTTTTCCCCTGACGCGCAAGGAATACGAGGCCGACAAGCCCGACCTCGGCGACAACACGAAGTTCCTGTGGCGCGAGTGGCCGCTGCACCAGGGCTACGTCGTGAACGACGAGGGACTGGTCGCGTGCAAGATTTACAAGACGCTGCCGGCGCGGCGCGTGTGGGACGTGATCATGACGTCCACCTACGATTTCGCCGAGCCCGGGTTCATTCTCATCGACCGCGCGAATGAGATGAACAACAACTGGTGGTGCGAGAACATCCGCGCCACTAACCCGTGCGGTGAACAAACGCTTCCGGAGTACGGCGCGTGTCTGCTCGGCTCGGTGAACCTGACACGCTTCGTGAAGCATCCCTTCACCGACTTCGTCGAATTCGACTGGAGCGAGTACCGCGAGGTGGTGAAGGTCTTCACCCGCATGCTCGACAACGTGGTCGAGGTGAACGGGTTGCCACTCGAGAGGCAGCGCGAGGAGATCCTGCGCAAGCGCCGCCACGGCATGGGTTTTCTCGGGCTCGGCAGCACACTCACGCTGCTGCGCATGAAGTACGGCTCGCCCGCGGCGGTGCAGTTTACCGAGGACGTCACGCGCGAGATGGCGCTCGCCGGCTGGGAGGCGGCGCTCGAGCTGGCGCGCGAGAAGGGCCCGGCGCCGATCATGAACGAGGAGTTTACGGTCACGAAGGAAATGCTGCGCAAGCGCCCGGAGATGACGCGCGATGGCTGGAAGCCCGGCGCGAAGATCGCCGGGCGTCTCCTGCACGCGAAATACAGCCGCTACATGCAGCGCATTGCGCAGGTCGCTCCGCAGCTGGTGCACGAGCTCGCCGAGACCGGCGCGCGCTTCACGCATCACACCTCGATCGCGCCTACCGGCACGATCTCGCTGTCACTCGCCAATAATGCCTCCAACGGCATCGAGCCGTCGTTCGCACATCATTACTTCCGCAACGTCATCCGGGAGGGCAAGAAGTCCAAAGAGAAGATCGACGTCTATTCCTTCGAGTTGCTGGCGTATCGCGAGCTGGTCAACCCGCAGGCCAAACCTGGAGCCACCACCGATGCTGAAAGACTGCCGGACTACTTCATCGCGTCCGATGACATCACTCCCAAGGAGCATGTCGAAGTGCAGGCTGCGGCCCAGAAGTGGGTCGATTCATCGATTTCTAAGACGGCGAACGTGCCTACGGATTTCCCCTACCAGAGATTCAAAGACATCTATCTGTACGCACATGAGCAGGGGCTGAAGGGTTGTACCACCTTCCGTTTCAACCCCGAGGCGTTTCAAGGCGTACTGGTGAAGGAGCAGGACCTGAAGAACACGATCTACAAGTTCACCCTCGAGGACGGCTCGGTGATCGAGGTGCGTGGCGACGAGGAGATCGACTACGACGGCGAGATCCACACGGCAGCAAATCTGTTTGATGCCATGCGCGACGGGTACTACGGACGCTTCTGAGGGCTTGAAAAGCGCGCATCGCGAATCCAGGAAACCGAACATGACCATCAAGATCGACCGCAAAATCGTCAAGTACCAGGTGCAGAAGCCGGACGAGAAGCCGGCGGACAAGCCGGCGGACAAGCCGGCGGACAGGCCGGCGAGCAAACCGGTAGCCAGGGCGCCGGAGAGCCGGGGAGCGCCCCAGCCGGGCGACTCCGAGCTGGTGCGCGACAAGAATGGCCGCACCGCCACGGTCATCCGCATGCATGAGAGGCTCGAGCGTCCGGAAGTGCTCGTTGGCTCGACCTACAAGATCAAGACGCCGATTTCCGATCACGCCATGTACGTAACCATCAACGACATCGTGCTCAACGAGGGCACCGAATACGAGCAGCGCCGGCCCTTCGAGGTCTTCATCAACTCGAAGAACCTCGATCACTTCCAGTGGATCGTGGCGCTTACGCGCATCATTTCCGCGGTCTTCCGCAAGGGCGGCGACGTCACCTTCCTGGTGGACGAGCTGAAGGCGGTGTTCGACCCGCGCGGCGGCTACTGGCAGCCGGGCGGCAAGTTCATGCCCTCGATCATCGCCGAGCTCGGCCACGTCATCGAGAAGCACCTGCAGACCATCGGCCTGATACGCAAGACCGCGCTGGATGCGCACCAGCAGAGAATGGTGGATGAGAAACGCGCCGAGTTCGAGGCGCGCGCCCGGCAGGCGGACGCCTTCGCCAAGTCGCACTTTCCGGAAGGCGCCCAGCTCTGCGGCCGCTGCAGCACCGCGGCAGTGGTCATGATGGACGGCTGCATGACGTGCCTGAACTGCGGCGATTCCAAGTGCGGCTGAGGCAGCGAACTTACTGACCTGACAGATCGGAAGATATTGCGAGGCAGCCGCGCGCTGCCTCTTTTTTTGCTTCAGGCCGAGCCGTGGCCGTTCGACGCGTTGCGTTGTTTTCGCCCGGCAAAAAAAACCCCGCCCGGAGGGCGGGGGTTGTCGGTCGCTTGCTTGTGTGGAGGAGAGTCGTTCTCGTTGTTATCCGGTCGGTACACGGTATCCGACGAGCCGCTGGGCTACATTCCGGATCCGTGCTTCCTTATTGCGGTCATCCCGTGGCGTTGCTTCCTTTACGGCTTTGGCCGTTGATGGTTAGGAGAAGAGCAACACTCGTGCCAACCTCGCCGGTGGCTGGCCGGAGGCGACATCTCATGTCAGAAGTACCTTGTAATGTGACGCAAGGCACGCTGCAGGGGGCCGGCTGTGACGTGCCTCACACCGTATGGGTGGCAGCGGGGACCGGTGTCGGTGGCTTGGACACATGAGTGTCAAAATACTCGACGTTTCGGCAGCACGCCGACGGGGCCCGCGTGGGCGCGTCACGCAAGCTCTTGAAGCCATTGGAAGCGACATGCCTGCAGGGGTGTAAATGAACCCGACAGTGGACCCGGGGCGCCGGCGGACGGCGATCCTGAGGGCTTTCGCGGCGCTCGTGCGTGCGGCCGCACTATTCGTCGCACCGGGGCTGCTCGGGCCGCGGGTGCTCGCGCTGAGGGCGCTGGCGCCGGGTGTGCTGTTGCTGGGGGCACTCCTGCCGGGCACCCCGGCCCGGGCTGCCGAGGAGGCGATGCCGCGGCCGGCGCAACTCGAGCGTGATGTGCAGTTCTGGATCCGCGTGTACACGCAGATCGACACCAACGCCGGGTTCCTCCATGACCAGTACAACCTCGGGGTGGTCTACGACACGCTGCACTTCGCGCCCAATACGCCCCCGGGCGAACGCGAGCGCCACGTCGATGAGGCCCGCAACCGCTACGGCGCGGCACTGAAGCGCATTGCCGCAGCAGGCGACGCCCCGCTGTCCGCGGAAGACCAGCGCGTCGGCGACCTGTGGGGCACGGAAGCCACGCCCGCGCGGCTGCGCGAGGCGGTCGACGACATCCGCTTTCAGCTCGGACAGTCGGACCGCTTCAGGAGCGGCCTGATCCGCTCGGGCGCCTGGGAGACACACATTGCCGAGACGCTCGCGAACCTCGGGCTGCCCGCAGAGCTCGCGGTGCTGCCGCACGTGGAGTCCTCGTTCAATCCGAGCGCTTATTCCAAGGTCGGCGCTGCCGGCCTGTGGCAGTTCATGCGCTCGACCGGACGGCGCTACATGCGCATCGACGCTGCGGTCGACGACCGGCTCGACCCGTTCCGCTCCACCGAGGCGGCTGCGCAGCTGCTCGCCTACAACTACCGCTTGCTGGGCAGCTGGCCGCTGGCGCTCACCGCCTACAACCACGGCACCGGCGGGGTGCG
>DASZHQ010000143.1:0-3372 GCA_035937715.1 Steroidobacteraceae bacterium
CGTCCGCGGCCACACCTGCCTCGATGAGGACGGGCGGCTCGCCGGTTCCAACATCGACATGGCGAGTTGCATACGCAATGCCGTCGCCATGCTGGGGGTCCCGCTCGCCGACGCGGTGCGCATGGCTAGCCAATGGCCGGCCGAGTTTCTCGGGCTGGCCCACGACAGCGGACGCATCGCCCCGGGCTATCGGGCCAACCTGGTGCTGGCCGACGATGAGCTGAACGTGCTCGACACCTGGATCGACGGGCGCTCCTCGGACGAAGAGCCTGAGCCTGGCGCCTCGGGTTCCTGAAAACCCGCGCATCGTCCATCAGCAGCAGGGTCCAGGGCTGCTCCCTGGTGAAGCGCACCCCGCCGCTGTCAGCAGCACATAGCCGCGCTCCTCAAGGTGCGGGATGAGTTGCGTGCGATCGGGATTCATCGGCGGCCTGTACCATATCAATACCGCGAAAGACGGAGCGGGCGGGGATCCGCAAGGGTCTCGCCGGCCTGATCTGCCGCGTGCCATCCTTCGGCAGCTGTCCCGGAGTCATCCTGGATGATCGACCTGTATTATTGGACCACTCCCAACGGTCACAAGATCACGATGCCCATGACCGAGATGAGCGCAGAGGCCAAGCGGGTGCTCTTCGGTCAGCGAGCGCGCTGACTCGGGCGAGGATGCTGCGCCCCTCGTCCGCCCTCACCGCTGCCGCGGCCGTGACCTCCCTCGCGCTCGCTGCAGTGCTGGCGTGCGCGCGAGCCGCGAGTGGCAGCGCCGACCTGAGTGTCGCGGGCGCCGCCGTGCACGTTGACTACGACCGCAGCGCCCTTCACAGCGAGGAGGCGGTCCTCGCCTGGGTGCGCCGCTCCGCCGAGATCGTCGCGCGTTACTACGGCCGCTTTCCCGTCGCCGCGGTCACCGTACGCCTGGTGGCGGTTGCCGGTGAGGGCGTGCACGGCGGGAAGACTTTTGCCAACCCGGACGCCTTCATCCGCGTGCAGCTCGGGCGCGAAGTAAGCACCCCGCAGCTGCTGTCGGATTGGGTGCTGGTTCACGAGATGACTCACCTCGCGCTGCCGGACACCGGCGAGACGCATGCCTGGTTGTCCGAGGGAGTGGCCACCTACGTGGAGGGGGTGGCACGTGTGCAGGCCGGCAACCGCAGCGAGACCGACGTCTGGGCGGAGGAGTTGCGCTCGATGCCGCGCGGACTTCCGCTCGCCGGAGATCACGGTCTCGACCACACGCACAGCTGGGGACGCACCTACTGGGGCGGTGCGATGTTCTGCCTGCTCGCGGATGTCGACATCCGCCGCCGCACGCAACTGCGATTCGGGCTGCAGGATGCCCTGCGCGCGGTGCTGCGCGCCAGCGGCGGACTCTCCGCCGACTGGCCCATCGAGCGCCTCCTGCGCACCGGCGATGCAGCCGTCGGTACGAGCTCGCTCGAGGATCTGTATGCGCAGATGAAAGACACCCCGGTCGCGCCCGATCTCATGGCGCTGTGGCGCCAGCTCGGCGTCGAGCCGGAGGGCGCCGCGGTACGGCTCGATGACCGCGCGCCTCTCGCGGGCGCTCGCCGCGCCATCATGCGCACCCCTTAGCCGCCTGTCTGGCCCCGCTCGGTCGGCGAGAAGCTTCCGCTCATTACGGCGGTGAGGACGAGGGTGGCGCCAAGGAGCGCGTATTCGAGCGCCATCGAGCGGCGCAGTTGCGCCGGCGCCCGCGCTGCACCGCGCTCCAGCGCGGGCGTGAGCCGCAGCCGATTCATCGCCGCCAGCCCCATCAGCAGCGCGAACAGCGCAATCTTCCCGAGCAGCAACAGGCCGTACGGCTGCGTGAGCGCCGCGAAATCCGGCAGCAGCACGACCGCCATGCCGGCCCCTGCCAGCGCAATCACCGGCACCACCCAGACCGCCAGAGCCGAGAAGGCGGCAATCGCACGCGCCGCTTGCGCGCGTGGCTCGAGAGCGGTCACTTGCCGCAGCGGCCACAACGAGCCGAACCAGAACGCCACGATAGCGAGGTGGACGAACAGCAGCGACGCAAGCCACGGCCGCGCAGGATGAACGGAGGTATGTCCGGTGAGCAGAAAGGAGCTCACCGTCGCGAGGCTCCCGGCGAGCGGTAACGCCCAGGAGCCCGGGGCGCTAAGCCGCCAGGCGAGTGCCACGCACGCAAGGCCCGCGATGCGCACCAGCAGTGCTGCGGCGGCCGAAGAGCTGAGGAACAGCCGCCACAGCGTGGCATCGGCCAGGCCGGACGCCTCTCCGGCGAGGTGCACCGGCTCGAAGGCCGCCTGTGCAGCGAGCAGCGCGACAGCTGCGAGCGCAGCGCGCCTGCCCACGCGATGAATGGCGCAGGCGGAGTGCGCCAGCGCATGCCGTCCGAACAGCGCGGAAAAGAGAGCAGCACCGGCCGCCTGCAACGAGAGCACCAGGCCCGCCGCGCGCAGCACGAGCCAGATGCCCTCGATCATCGCGCAAGGGTGAAGCGGATCTGGCCGGGTACGACGTGGCCGTCGGCACCGACGGCGCGCCAGCCGACGACATAGCGCCCGGGCACGAGCGGGGGCAGCGCCACTGCGATCTTCGTCTGCGGCTCCACGGGCGAAACCAGCTTCTGCCGGCTCCCCTCCTCCCTGGCGATCCACAGCGAAGCGAGCCGCACGCTTTCGGAGAAGCGCAGGACAAGACCTGCCGGCGCGGAGGTGAGGGTGCTGCCATCGGCGGGTATCGACTGCTGCAGACGCGCGTGCGCCTGCGCGCAGCTCGTTCCTGCGACGAGCAGCAGCCACGCGCCGAGGACATACGCGAGCTTCATCGCGGCGAAGGCTACAGCAGAACGCGGACGGCCAGCCATCCAATTAACAGAAGGCGTCCGATGAGCTGAGCGCACACGGGCACAATCCGACACACTCCTGGCGTCGGCGGCAACAGTACCCTGCGCGTTGCGGCATCATGCAAGTGCGGGCATCATCTGCCTGAGGATCTCACAGGGACTTGCATGAGAAACCCTACCCCCTTAGCCCTCGCTGCAGCGCTCGGCGGCCTGTGCCTGGGTGTGACGGCCTGCTCCTCGCGCACGGATGTGTCGCTGACCGGCAACACGCCCGCGCAGTACTCGCACGTGTGGATCACTACGCAGGAAGTGTGGTTCAACACGAGCGCCGCCGCCGGGCCCGACGATGGTGGCTGGGTGAAGTTTGCGCTCTCGACCCCGACGACCGTCGACCTGGTACAGGAAACCGGCGGCAACCTCGGCAGCGCCGTGACTTCTCTGAAGCTCCTCCCCGGGACGTATTCGCAGATCCGCTTCATCCCGGTGGATCCGTCGACGCCGCTGACGACCTCGGCGCAAAAGGTCGGCGCGCTGCACAACTCGGA
>DASZHQ010000144.1:0-2129 GCA_035937715.1 Steroidobacteraceae bacterium
GGAATGCCCGCCGCGCCGAACACGTAGCCGGGGTTGGCGACGTACACGCCGCGGGTGGGTACGTTGAAGTGCCGCGCCTGCTGATAGGACATGGCATTCACGACCGCATCGCCAAACTCCGCATAGGCGCTGGGCGTGATGGCGTGCAGGTCGCCAACCGGGAGCTTGGCGGACACGGCCTTGCCACCGCGCTCGAGCTCCACCTCCACCTGCCTGGCTACCGACCCGTCCAGCACGTCCTCGAGTGGCTCGAACTGCGTGACGTAGCGCCCGTTCAGCCGCACCAGGATGTCCCCGGGTTGCAGCACGTTCTCGCTCGGCGAACCGGGCAGCACTTCGGTGACCACCAGCATGCCGGTGTTGCGCGGAAAATTCTTGCGTGCCGCAGCCTCGGTACGGGTGTCCAACCCCAGGCGCTCGAGCTCGTCGTAGGGCATGTAGTTGAAGACCGTGTACAGCGTGCCGCGCGCCACCGGTTTGCCCTGCTGAATGAGCTCCAGCGCCCGGCGCACCCGCCCGAGCGGCAGGTAGAAGCTCGACGCCGCGCCGCTCGCGCCGCCGGCATTGAGCGCCACCACCCGCCCGCGGATGTCGATGACCGGCGAACCGGACGAGCCGCCGGAGGTCCCGGACGCCGCCTGCAGGTAGAAGGTGTTGAAGTCGTTGTACTTGGCGACCCCGTACGCGGGCGCGTCGCGGTCCAGTCGCGCCAGGGTTCCGGCGAGAATCGACAGTTGCTCGCCGGCGTTGTTGCCGACGACGCGGATCTCGCGCCCGATCTGCGCGCCTTCCGGATACAGCGGCAGGGCCTTGGGCTTGATGAAGCGCAGTTTCTGCGGATCGTAGCGGTAGATGCCGAAGTCATGCACCGGATCGCGGTACACCGGATACAGCTGCACCTCCTCGCGATTGAGGAAGGTGGCCTCCGCAGTCACCGGTCCCGGGGTTACGACGTGACGGTTGGTGAGGATCAGGCCGCGCTCGGCGTCCACCACGAAGCCGGTCGCCTGCGCGGTCGAGTTCCATTCGGTATCGAACGCGCGCGTCGAATCGACGTCGATCGACACCACACTGCCGGCGATGCGCTCGAGCGTCTCCGCCCAATCCGGATTTCCTTCCACGGCGGCGGCCTGCTGCAGGACGGCCGTCGGCTGCGTACCCACTACGGGCGGATTTCCCGGCAGCAGCTGCGCGGGCGGCTGCACGGGCGGCGACTCCCCCGGGGGCGCGGGTTGCGGCACTGCCGGCGTGGAGGGCGCCGCTGCCGCCGGCGCGGCCGCGCTGGCGGTGGCGGACAGCGGACCGCCGGCCGCGCACACGGTCGCGCAGGACAGGAACAGGCACAGGCACAACAGTCGCATGAATCGCATCAGGACGTTTCCTATCTGCCGAGCAGCACCAGCAGCCACACGGCGGTGAGCAGCACGAACGACATGAGCACGGCGGCGGAGCCGATGTCCTTGGCGAGTCCGGCGAGCGCGTGCCGTTCGAACCCGATGCGGTCCACCGTCGCCTCGATCGCGCTGTTGAGAAGCTCCACGATCAGGATGAGCAGCATGGGCGCGATAAGCAGCGCGCGCTCGATCCCGCTGTGTCCGAGCCACACGCCCAGGGGTATGACGAGCGCCGCGAACGCGAGTTCCTGGCGAAACGCCGCCTCCTCGCGGAACGCGCCGGCCAGTCCGCGCAGGCTCGCGCCCACGGCGCGCAGCACCCGGGTCAGTCCACGCGGCTTGTAGCGGTCTACGACTGCGCTGTCGGCTTCCATGTGAGATCCAGTTGCCGCGCCGCCCGGACATCATCAAGGCGGCGCACCGGCATGGTATGCGGTGCGCTGGTCACGCGCGCGGGTTCCTGCTCGGCCTCCTTCTGGATCTGTGACATGGCCGACACAAACGCATCCAGGACGTCCTTGCTCTCGGTCTCGGTCGGCTCGATGAGCAGGCACTCCGGCACCAGCAGCGGAAAGTAAGTGGTCGGCGCGTGGAAGCCGTAGTCGAGCAGTCGCTTGGCGAAGTCCATCGCGGTGACGTTGAGTTCGCGCGCCTGGCGCTTGAGCGTCACGATGAATTCATGACTCGCGCGGCGCTGCGGATAGGCGGCATCGAAGCCGGCGGACTTCAACCGTG
>DASZHQ010000145.1:0-13056 GCA_035937715.1 Steroidobacteraceae bacterium
TGCGCAGTGTCCGCACCACTTTCGGCCTCTCCCAGCGCGAGCTCGCCCGCCGTGCGGGAGTCACCAACGGATTGATCTCGCTGATCGAGCAGAACCGCGTGAGTCCCTCGGTGAGCTCGCTGAAGAAAGTGCTCGACGGAGTGCCGATGGCTCTGGCGGAGTTCTTCACACTGGATCTGAGCGCGGCGCCGCAGGCGTTTTTCGGGGCCGAGGAGCTGGTGGAGCTGGGCAATGCGGAAGTCTCGCTGCGACTCGTGGCGGCGCAGCGGCCGGGGCGGCAGCTGACGGTGCTGCACGAGCGCTATGCGGCTGGGGCCGCGACCGGCGAAGAGATGCTCGCGCATCGCGGGGAGGAGGCGGGGGTCGTAATCCGGGGGCGCATCGAGCTCACCGTGGGCGGCGCGACGCGCGTCCTCGGGCCCGGCGAGGCTTATTATTTCGCCAGCCAGCTCCCGCACCGCTTCCGCAACGTCGGGCGCGAGCCGTGTGAGATCATCAGCGCCTCCACTCCACCGACTTTCTAAAGAGCATAGCTTCCAGCCATGAACGCAAAACCTGAGTCCATCTCCTGGCACGATCGCGCCCGCACGCTCGAGTTTCGCACCCAGGCCTTCATCGACGGGCGCTACCTCGATGCTGCCTCCGGGGCCACGTTCGATTCCGTCAACCCGGCAACCGGGAAACTCCTCGCGCGCGTGGCGGCGGGCGGGGAGGAGGACGTCAATCGCGCCGTCACCTCGGCGCGCGCCGCGTTCCGCAAGGGCAGCTGGTCGAACCTGGCGCCCGCGAAGCGCAAGAGGATCATGCAGCGCTTTGCCGAAACGATCCGCGAGCATACCGAGGAGCTCGCGCTCCTCGAGACGCTCGATACGGGCAAGCCGATCTCCGACAGCCTGAAGATCGACATCCCTGGTGCTGCGCGCTGCATCCAGTGGTACGCGGAAGCCATCGACAAGGTGTACGACCAGGTGGCGCCCACCGGACCGGGAGCGCTGGCGCTCATCACGCGCGAGCCGCTCGGAGTGGTCGGCGCCATCGTGCCGTGGAACTTCCCGCTGCTGATGGCCGCGTGGAAGATCGGGCCGGTGCTTGCGGCCGGCAATTCGCTGGTGCTCAAGCCTTCGGAGAAGTCCCCGCTCACCGCACTCAAGGTGGCGGAGCTCGCCATCGAAGCGGGCATCCCACCGGGCGTGCTGAACGTGGTGCCCGGACTCGGACAGACCGCCGGCAAGGCGCTGGCGCTGCACATGGACGTCGACTGCGTTGCCTTCACCGGCTCGACCGCCACCGGGCGCGCCATCATGCAATACGCCGGGCAGTCGAACCTCAAACGCGTGTCGCTGGAATGTGGCGGCAAGTCGCCCAACATCGTCCTGGCCGACTATCCGGACCTCGATAAGGCGGCCACCGCAGCCGCGTTCGCCATCTTCTTCAACCAGGGGGAGATGTGCTCGGCGGGCTCGCGCCTGTTGCTGCAGGAGGGCATCAAGGATGCGGTGCTGGAGAAGGTGCAGGCGATCAGCCGCACGCTGCAGCCGGGCGATCCGCTCGACCCCGAAACGCGCCTGGGCGCCATCGTCGATGAGACGCAGATGAAGCGCGTGCTCGGTTACATCGAGTCCGGGCGCAGCGACGGCGCCAACGTCCGTTTCGGCGGCCGCCGCGTGCGCGAGGACAGCGGCGGCTACTTCATCGAGCCGACTGCATTCGACGCCGTGAAGCCGGCGATGGCGATTGCGCGCGAGGAGATCTTCGGCCCGGTGCTGGCGGCGATCACGTTCAAGACCGTCGACGAGGCAATCCAGATCGCCAACGACGTGATCTACGGCCTCGCCGCGGCGGTGTGGACCCGCGACGTGACGACCGCCCATCGCGTGGCGCGCGCGCTGCGTGCCGGCACGGTGTATGTGAATTGCTATGACGCCGATGACATCACCGTGCCGTTCGGCGGTTTCAAGCAGTCCGGCATGGGCCGTGACAAGTCGCTGCATGCTCTGGAGAAGTACACCGAGCTGAAGACGACGTGGCTCGATCTGTCGTGAGCTGCCGGGGCTCGCGAGCTTCGATCCGAAGCTCGTGAATCCACCAGCCCACCGATTCCTCGCCAGCGCGCCGCGCGGTTTTGCGGATCTTCTCGCCCGCGAGCTGACGGCCTGTGGGGCGCTGGATGTGCGCGAGCGCTCGAACGGCGTCGTCTTCGCCGGCGCGCTCGAGTGCGCCTACCGCGCCTGCCTGTGGTCGCGCATCGCCAATCGCGTGTTCCTGCAACTCGCGCAGTTCGAGGCCGCTGATGCCGAGGAGTTCCACGCAGGCGTGTACCGCATCGACTGGACCGCCCACCTGGGCCCCGGCGCTACGCTGGCGTGCGAGTTCAGCGGGCGGCACCCCGCGATCACGCATACGCACTTCGGGGCGCTGAAGCTCAAGGACGGCATCGTGGACGCGCTGCGCGCGGCGACCAGCTCCCGTCCCGACATAGCGCCGCAGCGGCCGGATGTGCGCGTGCACGCACATGCGCACGGCACGGCGATCACGCTGTCCCTCGATCTGTCCGGCGACAGCCTGCACCGGCGCGGTTACCGCGGTGCCGCGGGGGAGGCGCCGCTGAAGGAGAACGTCGCCGCCGGTGTGCTGATTCGCGCCGGCTGGCCGGAGCTGGCGGCGGTCGGGGCGGAGTTTCTCGATCCGCTGTGCGGCTCGGGCACCTTCTGCATCGAAGCGGCGCTGATGGCGGGCGAGCGCGCGCCGGGACTCACGCGCGAGTACTTCGGCTTTCTCGGCTGGCGCGGGCACGAGGCCGCGCTGTGGATGCGGTTGCGCGAGGAGGCTGAACAGCGCGCCCGCGCGGGGGAAGTGAGCACGGTGAGCATCCGAGGCACGGATCACGATGCGCTGGCCGTGCGTAGTGCATGCGACAACCTGCGGCGCGCGGGGGTGGGGCGTTGGGTGCGCTTTGCGGAGGGCGCGCTCGCAGATGCCGCGCCTCTGGCGGAGCGCGAGCAGCACCGTCCAGGCCTGCTGTGCACCAATCCCCCCTACGGCAAGCGTCTGGAAGATCGCGAGGGCGCGCGCGCCGTGCACCGCGAGCTGGGCGCCGTGCTGCGCGCGCGTTTTCAGGGCTGGAACGCGGCGGTGCTGACGGGCGCGCCGGAGCTCGGCAGAGAGCTCGGCCTGCGAGCGCACCGCACGCACACCGTCTGGAACGGCGGCATCGAATGTCGCCTGCTGCGCATCAAGGTCGAGCCGCAAAACGCGCGCGCACCGGGCACGCTTGGGCGCGGCGCGGCGCACCTGAAGGACACGCCGGGTGCGAAGATGTTCGCCAACCGCCTCGCGAAGAACCTCAAACGGCTGCGCAGCTGGGCGCGCCGCGAGGCGATCTCTTGCTATCGCCTTTACGATGCGGACATGCCCGAGTACGCCTTTGCCATCGACAGCTACCAAGTCATTGAGCCCGACGAGCAGTGGCTCTACGTGCAGGAGTACGCGGCACCCGCCGAGATTGAGCTCGACGCGGTGCGCAAGCGCCGCGGCGAGGTGCTGGCGAGCCTGCCCGAGACGACGGGCGTTCCACCGGAGCGTATCCGGGTACGGACGCGGCGGCGCACCCGCCAGGGCGAGCAATACGAGAAAGTGGACGAGCAGGGGCACTTCCATGTCGTGGCGGAAGGCGGCCTTAGGTTCCGCGTGAACTTCGGGGATTACCTGGACACGGGACTGTTCCTGGACCATCGCCTCACGCGCGCGCGCATTCGCGACGCGGCACGCGGCAAGCGCTTTCTCAACCTGTTCGCGTACACCGGCACGGCGACGGTGTACGCGCTGGCCGGTGGCGCAGCCGCGAGCACCAGCGTCGACATGTCCCGCACTTATCTCGAGTGGGCGCAGCGCAATCTTGCGCTCAACGGCCTCGGCGGCGGCGCGCATGCGTTGGTGCAGGCGGACTGTCGTGAATGGCTGCAGGACGCCGCGGGCGGCTCTGCCCGCTACGACCTGGTGTTCCTCGACCCCCCGACCTTCTCCAACTCCAAACGCATGCAAGGCGTGCTCGATGTCGAGCGCGACCATCCGCAGCTCATCGACGCCTGCGCACGGCTGCTGGCGCCTGGGGGGCTGATCGTCTTTTCAACCAACGCGCAGCGCTTTCGCATCCAGGAAAGGCTGCGCGAGCGCTATGCCATCCGCGACATATCGGCGGCGACGCTGCCGAAGGACTTCGAGCGCAATCCGCGGATTCACGGCTGCTACGAGGTGCAGGTCGGGCCCCCCGTGCGCGACTAATACGCCGTCAGGGGGATCGCAGTCCCCGGCGTCACGGCCACTCCACCCGCGCCCGCGAACTGGATGGGAATGGACACGTCGGCGGCGCCGTCGTTTCGCCACACGGCAAAGTGCAGGTGCGGCCCGGTGGTGAAGCCGGTGTTGCCGGAGTTGGCGATGTATTCGCCCAGCTGCACGTGCTGCCCGATCCGTACCCGGATCGAATCCCATTGCAGGTGGGCATACACGGCAATCGTGCCATCGTCGTGGAGAATCTCGAGCATATTGGCCTGATCGAGCATCGCCGGCGCAGCGGCACTGCGGAAAGAGTCATGCCGGAGGTTGATGACGAGGCCCGCGCGCGCGGCATAGACCGGTGTTCCGTCGGGCAGCGCGATATCGACTGCGTACTGACTGTCGGGCGTAACATGGGTGATGCGCAGCGGATACGCTTGCGAGACGGTGAAGGTTTCCCCGAGCGCAAAGGGAGCGCGATACGGACGCGCCGGGGTGTGTACCGCCTCGGGTGAGCCGAGCGCCGCCTTCCACGCGTAGCGCAATCCGGAATTGCCACTCGCCGTGCGCCGTGCTTCGAGCACCGTGCCCCGGGCGTGCGGCTCGAGCCTGACCAGGTAGGTCCCTCCCTGCGGCACCTCGGGGAAGTCGGATTGCTCGATCGTGACGCGCAGCGTGACCACGCACAGGCAGTTGCTCGCGGCGATCAGATCCATCCTGTTGCCGCTGTCAGTGCGCGTGACGGAGATCTGCAGTGCCTCAGGCTCGTGACCGAGCGCGATCGGCTCGTCGGCAGCAGCGGCCGAGGGGCTTGCCCGATCGGTGAACACCCATCGCCCGTCGGCATCGCGATGCCGATAGGCGCTCTGGGCTGGCGTCGCACCCGGGAGGGCGAGTAGCGCGAGGGCGAACAGCGCCGGCGCGATCAGCGCGCGAGCTTCGGGCGGGCTGCTGCGCAAGGCGGTTCCTGAAGCGTCGCTCGTTCAGCTTCCGCAGGCCGCGGTCATCGCCCGTCGGGCCTGCTCGCGCATCGCGTCGGCCTCCTCGTCGGAGTAGAAGACGCGATTGCCGTCCGCGTCGCGCCGAAAAACACGGCCCGAGTCCTTGATGCGAAAGTAGCTGTTGCGGGCGTTCTGGCACGCCACCTGCTTGTTGTGCTCCTGGATCGCCTTGTTCTTGTCATCGCTTGCCTGCTGCTTGGCGCGCTGGAGATCCTCGGCCTTGAGCATCTCCTGCTCCTTGGCGAGTCGGGCGACCTCGGTCGGGTCGGGCTGATCGACGTGTACGGGGGTTTTCGGCGCGCCCTTGGTGCTGCCGCGGTCCGAGTAGACCACGTGACCCTCGGCGTCGACCGACTTGTAGACTTGTTGCGCGGGCAGCGGACCGGTCGGGCAGACGAGGGCCGCGAGCGCCCCGAGAACGGCGCCGTGCCGGAACATCCTGAACGTCGCGTGCTGCTGCCGCACTCGTGCCTCCGTAGCACAAGGATAGGTTCGCGCCTGCCCGCGGGGGGGTGAATCGCGTCACAGAACACCGCAGCGCGGCGTTTCCCGGCGTTTCGCCCCGGGATTAAACGCCACTAACTCTCAACCAGCGACTTCAACCGCGACAGCGCCTGGTCCCATTGCTGCGAGACACGGCTCAAGTACTCCTTCAGCTCGTTCATCGGCGCCGGATCGAGCTCGAAGCGGCTCTCGCGCCCGGTGCGCGCGCTGCGCACGAGGCCGGCGCTCTGCAGTACCCGCAGGTGCTTGGTGATCGCCTGGCGGGTCATCTTCGCGCCGCCCCTCAGCTGGGCGATCGAGCGCGGCTCGCCGGCGGATAGTGCCGCCACCAGCGACAGGCGTGTCTCATCGCCGAGCGCCGCAAACACTGTGGCATGGTGGCGCCGCTTCGCGGCGCCGGTATCACTGCCCGCGCGCGACATGGCGCTCGATGTTCTGCATCTGCGCGCTCCAGCCGCCGTCATTCATGCGGAAGGCTTCCGCACGCCGCTGGGCGGGGATCTTGTCGAATCCCGACTCGGAGAGCAGCAGCAGCGTGCCGGTCGAGGTCTTCTCGAGGCGGAACTCCACCAGCGTGGGGGTTTCCCCGGAGTAGTCTGCCTTGGGGTCGATGGCGTAGGGGTGCCAGGTGAAGCTGAAGAGCCGCTCGGGCTCCATCTTCTGTATCACGACCTGCCAGCGCACGTGCTCGTACCCCGGGTAGGTGATCTGCCCCTGCGCGGGCTGTCCCGGCAGGAACGGGCCCTCGATCTTCACGCCGAACCACTCGCCGAACTCGCGGTAATCGGTGAGCGCGCGCCATACGCGCGACAGCGGCGCCTTGAGCTCGATTCGCTTCTCGATGCGATTTTCCATATGGGCAACCTCTAGGTTGCATATTAGCGCGCGCCCGCCGCATATGCAACTAGAAGGTTGCTAAGGCGGTTGCCGCCACGCGCCTTTACACTCTCGGGCGTGAACCGGAGAATCAAACGCCATGTCTGAGCGGGTCTCGCGTGCCGCGCCCGTGGTGGCGATCGTCGGTGCCACGGGTGCGGTGGGCGCCGAGCTCATTCGCTGTCTCGAGCAGCGGGCTTTCCCGCTCGCGGAGCTGCGGCTGCTCGCCTCGGCGCGCTCGGCCGGCAGGACGCTCGCCTTTCGCGGTCAGGCGCTCGCGGTGCGCGAGCTCGACGAGCACAGCTTCCGCGGCGTCGACCTCGCGCTGTTTTCCGCCGGCAGCCCTACCTCGAAGCGCTTCGCGCCCGTCGCCGTGCGCGCCGGTGCCACCGTGATCGACAATTCCTCGGCCTTTCGCATGGATCCGGCCGTGCCGCTGGTGGTGCCGGAGATCAATCCGCAGGCCCTGCGCGCGCACTCGGGAATCATCGCCAATCCCAACTGCAGCGCCATTATCTCCATCACGCCACTGTGGCCGATTCATCGCGCGAACCGCATCGTGCGGCTGCTGCTGGCGACCTACCAGGCGGCTTCGGGCGCCGGGGCTGCGGCCATGGAGGAGCTGCGCGAGTCCACGCGCGCCTATCTCGAGGGACGCAGCTACACCCCCAGGGTGTTGCCGCACCCGTACGCGTTCAATCTGTTCAGCCACAACACGCGCATCGATCCGGCGACCGGTTACAACGCAGAGGAAATCAAGGTCATCCAGGAGACCCGCAAGATCTTCGGCGACCCCGAGATCCGCGTCTCGGCGACCTGCGTACGCGTGCCGGTGCTGCGCGCGCATGCTGTGGCGATCACTTTCGAATGCGCGGGGCCGGTTGCACCGGCGGAAGTGCGCGCCCTGCTGCGCGCGGCTCCGGGAGTGAAACTGGTGGATGACGCCGAGCGCAACTACTTCCCCATGCCCGTGGATGCCTCGGGGCAGGACGCGATCCTGGTGGGCCGCATCCGCCAGGACCTCAGCGACCCCAGCGGGCGCTCGATTTCGCTCTTCGTTGCCGGCGATCAGCTGCTGAAGGGCGCCGCTCTCAATGCGGTGCAGATCGCAGAAATCTTGTGAAGGGGACCAGCGCCGGCAGCGCGGCGCTGTAGCGCTCGTACTCCCCGGGGAAGGTCTCGCGCATGAAGCCTTCCTCGACCCGAACCTTGCGCAGCAGCGCTGCGGCGATGATCAGGAATCCGAGCGCCGCGCGCACGCTGCCCGAGGCAATGGCGGTGCCGAGCACGGCCGCAAGGAGCCCGGTGTAGATCGGGTGGCGCACGTAAGCGTAGGGGCCGGAGCGAATCAGCTCATGGCCCTCCTTGACGGTGACCGAGCCGCTCCAGTTGCGCCCGAGGTGCACGCGCGCCCACACCGAGAAGGCGAGCCCGGCGCCGAGCAGTGCAAAGCCGACCCACCAGGCCGTCAACGAGCGCCCCCACAGGCGCTGCGCCAGCCACGCCCCCGGCATGTCGTACCAGGCGAGCAGCATTCCCCCGAGAGTCAGGGGCACGATGTGCAGCAAGCGTGAGGCGGGGGACTCGCGGCGCCGGGTCGCTTTGTTGCTCACGGCCGAGGCCATCCAGAACACGCCCCAGGCGAACCACAGCAGCAATAGGAGGCGCATCGACCGCTACAACAGATCGCGCAGGCGGTAGTAGAGCATTGCCAGCACCAGTGCCGGACGGCGCAGCGCCGTCCCGCCCGGGAAATTGCCGTGCGGGATGCGGGCGAATACGTCAAAGCGTCCGGCGGTGCCGGTGATGGCCTCTGCGACCAGCTTGCCGGCGATGCCGGTGAGCGCGATGCCGTGTCCGGAGAAGCCCTGCAGGAAATACACGTTGGAGGCAAGACGCCCGAAATGCGGAGCGCGGTTGAGGGTGATGTCGACCTCGCCTCCCCAGGCGTAGTCGATGCGCACATCCGCGAGCTGCGGAAACACCGCCAGCATGCGCGCGCGTGTGGCGGTGGGCGCATCGAAGGAGCGCAGCCCCGAGTAGTTCACGCGCCCGCCGAACAGCAGGCGGTGATCCGCGGAGCGGCGGAAGTAATCGAGCACCCAGTTCATGTCGGAGGTGGCGGCGTTGTTGGCGATGAGTTGTCGCGCGCGCTCTTCCCCGAGCGGCTCGGTCGCGACGATGTAGGTGGCCACCCCCATGATCTTGGCCGCGAGCGCGGGGGCGGTCGCGCCCAGGTAGACGTTGCCGCACAGCACGAGATGGCGCGCTCGTACCTCACCGCCGGCGCAATCCACCCGCACCTGCGAGGTGCCGGCGTCGGTAAAGCCCGTGGCGCGGGTTCCCTCGAAGATGCGCACCCCGCGAGACTCGGCCGCGGCGGCGAGGCCGAGGGTGTAGTTCAGCGGGTGCAGGTGACCGCTGTTGGTGTCGTACAGGGCGCCGAGGTAGCGCTCGGTCGCAAGCACCGCACGCAGCTCCGCGCGCGGCATGCAGCGCACGCTCGCGTAGCCGTAGCGCTCGTGCAGCTCGCGGACTTCCGCCTGCAGCTCGCGCACTTGGCGCTGCTTGACGGCGGTGAGCAGGTAGCCGCTCGCCCAGTCGCAGTCGATCCGGTGGCGCGCGATCAGCTCGCGCAGCAGCGCGAGCGCCTCGACCGATACCTCCCACACCGCGCGCGCCGCACCCGCGCCGATCAGCCGCTCGAGCTTTCCCTGGGCGGCGGCGATGCCGAAGATCGCCTGCCCGCCGCTGCGTCCCGAGGCGCCCCAGCCGACCCGGTGCTCCTCGAGCAGCGCCACCGAGAACCCCTTTTCCGCGAGCTGCAGTGCCGTCGAGCAACCGGCGATCCCCGCCCCCACGACGCACACGTCGCACTCCACGCTCCCGGCGAGCGCCGGCCGCACCGCTGCGGCGTGCGCCGAGGCGGCATAGTAAGAGGCGACGTGATCGAGGCGACCCATGACTCTCCGCAACTCCCGGTGTTTAGGATATTCGCAACGCCTGGCTGGCGCGGGGAGGGGGCAGGATAGCCACGGACGCGGGCGCGCCGCAAATCCACGCAGGCCGCAAGGGCCTTCAAAAGGCCGTACTGAAGCCAGTACCGCAGTTTCAGTGCGCGCGCAAGCTGAGGCTTCCGCCGTCGACCTGTGGTCTAATAGACGGGTACTTGGGAGACCCCGCCCGGGCCGTTTGTCTAAGATATTAAACGGCATCGGGCAGCTGAGCCGCCATGGCACCCGCCCGCCCACTCATTGGTATTCCCGCCGACCGCCGCATGGTCGGTGCACAGCCGTTCCATATGGTCGGGGAGAAGTACGCGCGGGCCGTGCTCGATGCGGCCGGTGCGGCCCCGCTGTTGATCCCCTCGCTCGCCGAGGAGCTCGGGTTCGAGGAGCTGCTCGAGCGCCTCGACGGGTTGCTCTTTACCGGCAGCCCCTCGAACGTCGAGCCGCAGCGCTACCAGGGGTCGCCGAGCGAGCCGGGGACGCTGCATGACCCGGCGCGCGATGCTACGACGCTCCCCCTTATCCGCACGGCCGTGCAAGCCGGTGTGCCGGTATTCGGCATCTGCCGCGGCTTCCAGGAGATGAATGTCGCCTTCGGCGGCACGCTGCACCAGAGGCTGCACGAAGTGCCCGGATACCTCGACCACCGCGACGACGAGACGCAGCCGCTGGAAGTGCAGTACGGCCCCGCTCACGATGTGACTCTCGAGCCTGGCGGGATGCTGCGGGCGCTCGCCGCGGGCGAGCGCATCCGGGTGAACTCGCTCCACAGCCAGGGCATCGACCGCCTCGGGGCCGAGCTGGCGGTGGAGGCGCGCGCGCCGGATGGCGTGGTCGAGGCGTTTCGCGTGCGCACGGCGCCGCGCTTCGCGCTCGCGGTGCAGTGGCACCCGGAGTGGCAGGTGATGACGAATCCGTTTTCACGCGCGCTGTTCGCCGCCTTCGGGCAGGCGAGCCGCGAGCGTGCCCAGACCCGGTGAAAGGCTGCGTCCATGGTGAGTGAGATCCGGCAGTTCTTCCGCGATCATGGCATCTCCGAGGTGGAGGCCATCATTCCCGACATGGCCGGCATCGCCCGCGGCAAGATCATGCCCGCGGAGAAGTTCGCCGAGGATGGCGGCATGCGCCTGCCCGAGAGCGTGTTCCTGCAGACCGTGACGGGCGATTACCCGCCGGAAACCGGCGATGCCATGAGCCCCGCGGAGATCGACATCGTGCTCAAGGCGGATCCGAAAACCGTGCGGCGCGTGCCGTGGGCGGCCGAGCCCACCGCGCAGGTGATCCATGATTGTTTCTATGCCGACGGCCGGCGCGTCTCGATGGCGCCGCGGCACGTGCTGCGCAACGTGCTCGAGCTGTATGCGCAGCGCGGGTGGGATCCGGTGGTGGCCCCGGAGCTGGAGTTCTATCTCGTCGAGCAGAACAAGGACGCCGACTACCCGCTCAAGCCCCCGGTGGGGCGCTCGGGGCGCTCCGAGCCCGGGCGCCAGTCCTACAGCATCGCCGCGGTGAACGAGTTCGACCCGCTGTTCGATGACATCTACCAGTTCTGCGAGGACCAGGACATCGAGATCGATACCCTGATCCACGAGGACGGTCCGGCGCAGATGGAGATCAATCTGATCCACGGCCAGCCGATGGATCTCGCCGACCAGGTGTTTCTCTTCAAGCGCACGGCGCGCGAGGCGGCGCTGCGTCACAAGATGTACGCCACCTTCATGGCCAAGCCGCACGCCAAGGAACCCGGCAGTGCCATGCACATCCACCAGAGCATCGTGGACGTGAAGACGCGCAAGAATATCTTCAGCAATCCCGACGGCACACCCTCGCCGTTGTTCTTCGCGCATATCGGCGGGCTGCAGAAGTACATGCCCGCGGCCATGGCGCTGTTCTGCGCCAACGTGAATTCCTATCGGCGCCTGACGCGTTACCTGTCCTCGCCCATCAATGTTCACTGGGGCTACGACAACCGCACGGCGGGCTTGCGTGTGCCCATGTCCGATGCGCAGGCGCGCCGTGTCGAGAACCGCGTGGGCGGGGCGGATGCCAACCCCTACATCGCCATCGCCGCCTCGCTCGCCTGCGGCTACCTCGGCATGATCGAGGGCGTGCAGCCCTCGGACCCGATCGTGGGTAGCGCGCACGATCTGCCCTTCGGCCTGCCGCGCTCGCTCGATGAGGCCTTGCGGGAGCTGCGCGCTTGCGAGCCTCTGGTCAAGCTCCTGGGCGAGCCATTCGTCGAGGCGTTTACCATCGTCAAGGAAGCCGAGTACGAGGTGTTTCTGCAGGTCATCAGCTCCTGGGAGCGCGAGCACCTGCTGCTCAACGTGTAGCTACGCGCGCGCGCCGCCGACGGCGCGCCGCGCGCCTTCTCAGGTCAGGCCCGCTGATATATAAGAAGAGGCCGTGATCAGCGCTGTTTTTCCATGCTCACGCCTGTGGGCCCTGCCGGCACTGCTGCTTGCCGCCGGGGGCTGCTCCGGCGGCGCGGCGCACGGTGCCGCGGCTCACGGCGCCGCGAGGCACGCTTCCGAGCGGGTGCTGAATGTCTACAACTGGTCCGACTACATCCAGCCCGCGGTGATCGCCGATTTCGAGAAGGAGTACGGCATCCGCGTCAACTACGACGTGTTCGACTCCAACGAGATCCTGGAAACCAAGCTCCTCACCGGCCACACGAATTACGACGTGGTGGTGCCCTCCGGCGCCTTCCTCGAGCGTCAGCTGCAGGCCGACGTCTACCAGAAGCTCGACAAGTCCCTGCTGCCGAACCTGAAGAACCTCGATCCCGAAGTGGCGCGCGCGACCTCCGTTTACGACCCGGATAACCGCTACAGCGTCGACTACACCTGGATCACCTCCGGGGTGGGTTACAACGTCGCCGACATCCGCGCGCGCCTGCCCGATGCGCCGCTGGAAAGCTGGCGCATGCTGTTCGATCCTGCGATCGTGTCGAAATTCCAGGACTGCGGCGTGTCGATCCTGGATGCGCCCTCCGAGGTGGTCGGCACGGTGCTGATCCTGCTGCGGCGCAATCCGAACAGCGACTCCCTGGAGGACCTCAAGGCGGCCGAGAAGGCGCTGAGGGCGATTCGGCCCTACGTGCGCTACGTGGATTCCTCACGCTACATCGACAATCTCGCCAACGGCGACATCTGCCTGGCGATGGGCTGGTCGGGGGACGTCAAGCAGGCGCACGACCGCGCCGAGGAGGCGAGCAAGGGCGTCGACCTCGCCTACGCGATCCCGCGCGAGGGCGCGATCGCCAATTACGACATCCTGGCGATCCCCGCAGACGCGCCGCACGTGCGCAATGCGCACCTGTTCATCGATTACCTCCTGCGCCCGCAGATCGCCGCGCGCAACTCCAATCTCATCAAGTACGCCAACAG
>DASZHQ010000146.1:0-6417 GCA_035937715.1 Steroidobacteraceae bacterium
AGCTGGTATGCGGGCGCGCTCAGCGCTCTGCAGGCGCGCGATCAGCGCGCTGAGGAATACCCGGTTGAAGCGCAGCTGGCACGAGGCCGACACCTGCTCCAGCAGCGTCGAGCTTACCTTGAGCACCGTCACCGCGCTGCCGGCGCGGATGGTGGCGGTGCGCTTGGCGCCCGGCACGTAACTCGCCTCGCCGAAGCAGTCGCCGGTGTCGAGCACGCCGACGCGCTGGCCGTGCCGCTCCACCACACAGCCGCCTGTCACCAGGATGTAGAAGCGGTCATCCATCTCGCCTTCCTTGACGATCTCCTCCCCCGCGGCGTAGTCCTGCCAGCTGCTGGCGCGCAGCACTTCCCAGATCTCGGCGTGCGAGAACTCATGGAAGAACTTCAGACGCCGCAGCACGCCGAACTGCTCCTGCCGGTCGATGCGCGCATTGGCCTCGCGCAGGCGCTGGTGCACGCGGGTGAGCTCGGCGGCGAAGTCCAGACCGCTCTTGCAGCGCTTCTCCGGGTCCTTCTGCAGCGCGGCCGCCACTACGTTCTCGAGCTCTTCGGGCACGTCCTTGCGCAGCGTGTGAATCGGCGGCGCGGTCGCGTAGACGATCTGGTGCAGCAGCTTGTGCAGGTTACCGGCGCGGAACGGGCGCGCGCCGGTGAGCAGCTCATACATCACCGCGCCGAGCGAATACAGGTCGGAGCGGTTGGTGAGCTCCAGGCTCTGGACCTGCTCCGGGGACATGTAGGAGGGGCTGCCGGCGATGCCCTCGATGCGCGAGATGTCCGAGTCCGACACCAGTGCGATGCCGAAGTCGATGATGCGCACGTCGCTGTCTTGCGTCAGCATGATGTTCGAGGGCTTGATGTCGCGATGGATCACGCCGCGCGAATGCGCGTAGTGCAGTGCCTTGGCGCACTTGAACATGATCTCCACGGTGTCATCGATGCGCAGCAGGTTGTCGGGGCGGCAGTAGGCCGCGAGCGTGCGCGCACCGTGCACGTGCTCGGTGACGATGTAGCAATGACCGTTCTCCTCGCCGGCGTCGTAGATCGGCAGGATGTGCGGATGCTGTAGCATCCCGACCAGGTGCGCCTCGGAGAGGAACATCTTGCGGGCGATGCGCGCGCGCTCCTCGTCGCCGCCGGTCTCCATGTTGTAGACCTTGATGGCGACATCGCGCCCGTAATAGGCGTCATGCGAGAGGTAGACGATCCCGGTACTGCCGCGGCCGACTTCGCGGATGACCGCGTACTTGCCGATCTTGTCCGGCATGCGTGCCGCGGGCCTGGCGGGTGGAACGGTTCTTGAAGCCGGTAATGACATAGCGCGGCGCGATTGCAGACGGCACGTCAGGATACGGTCTCATCCGCCAGCGCGACTGTGATCCACCCCTCACGCACCCTGCGGGGTTTCCCAGGCGTCCGTGGCAGATGCTACGCCGGCCGCTCAACGCCGCTCAGGTGAAATGCTCATACCCGGAATGCGAGAACTCCATCACAGTACCCGCCCGCACCACGGCGAAGCCGGCCCCCGCGCGCAGCACGCCGATGCGCGTGTAACCCCAGCGTTGCGGCGGCAGCTCCGTGAGCAGCCCCGCGACATCCTGAGGATGCACCGCGAAACACAACTCGTAGTCATCGCCACCGGTGAAGGCCAGCTCGCGCGCGCGCTCCTCACCGAGCGCGGCCAGCAGCGGCTGCGATAGCGGCACGGCGTCGTAGGCGAGCTCCGCCCCCACCGCACTCGCGGCCGCGAGCTTGCCGGCGTCCGCGAGCAGTCCGTCGGACACGTCGATGCAGGCGCTGGCGTGCCCGCGCAGCCGCTCCCCGAGCGCCAGGCGCGGCGTCGGAAGCAGGAAGCGCTCGCGCAGGTACGCGCGCGCCTCGGCCTGCGCGGCGAGCTGCCCCTGCTCCACGGCCAATCCGGCGGCGGCATCGCCCGGCGTGCCGGAGACGAACAGCGCATCCCCGGCGCACCCGCCGCTGCGCGTGAGCGCAGTGCCGTGCGGCACGTGGCCGAGCAGCTGCACAGTCACGCACAGCGGCCCGCGCGTGGTGTCGCCGCCCACTAGCGCCACTTCGTGCGCACGCGCCAGCGCTGCAAAGCCCGCGGCGAATTCGCCGAGCCAGGCCTCATCGGCCTCAGGGATGGTGAGCGCCAGCAGCGCCCACGCCGGCCGCCCGCCCATCGCGGCGAGATCGCTCAGGTTCACCGCCAGCGCCCGATGACCGATCGAAGCCGGCGGCGACCCGAGTGGGAAGTGAACACCTGCCACCAGCGTATCGGTGGCGGCGACCAGATCGCATCCGGAGGGCGTGGCAAGTAGCGCCGCATCGTCGCCGACGCCGAGGATCACATCGCGGCGACGCGCTCCGCCGCTGCGGAAGTACCGCTCGATCAGCGCAAATTCCGAAAGTGGCACGCGCTCCCCGCGCGCCTCAGTGCTCGAGCGGCCGCAGCTCGCGCGCCGCACGGTCGAGCACGGCGTTGACGAACTTGTGTCCGTCGGTGGCGCCGAAGCGCTTCGCCAGTCCGACCGCTTCATTGATGGCGACGCGGTACGGGACCTCCGGGCGCGAGGTGAGCTCGTAGAGCCCGATGAGCAGCAGCGCGCGCTCGATCGGATCGAGCAGCCGCGGCTCGCGGTCGGCGTAGGTGGCGAGTCGCGCCTCGAGCTCCTCGCGGCCGCGCCACACGCCCTCGACCAGGGTGCGGAAATACTCCTGATCGGCGCGCGGCATGTCCTCGGCCTCGCCGAACTCCTGCACCAGCTCCTGCCACGGGCAGGCGTTGAGCTGCCAGCGGTACAACGCCTGCAGCGCAAGCTTGCGCGCAACGCTGCGGGTGCCGCTGAACGCGCGGGCGGGCTGGGAAGTCACCTGCGCAGCCCCCTCACAGGCGGGCCATGACGGCGGCCATCTCGAGCGCGCTCTCCATGGCTTCGCCGCCCTTGTTGCCGGCGGTGGTCGCAGCGCGCTGCAGCGCCTGCTCGAGGGAGTCCACGGTGAGCACTCCGAAAGCCACCGGCACTCCGCTCTCAAGCGCCGCGAGCTGTAGTCCGCGCGCGCACTCGCCGGCGATGTAGTCGAAGTGCGGCGTATCGCCGCGGATCACACAGCCGAGCGCCACCACCGCGTCATAGCGGCCGCTGCCGGCGAGGCGGCGCGCGACCACCGGCAGCTCAAAGGCGCCGGGCACGCGCACCACGGTGAGATCCTGCGCAGCGCCGCCGCGCTCGAGCCAGGCGCCCTGCGCGCCCTTCAGCAGGCTGGCGACGATGAAATCATTGAAGCGGGCGGCGACGATCGCGATCTTCCTGCCGCGGGCGTTCACTTCACCCTCGATGAGTTGCGCGGCAGTCACCCCTCTTCCCCAACGTAGCCCTCGACCTCGAGACCGAAGGCGGAGATGCCGTGCATCTGCTTCGGGGCCGACAGCACGCGCATGCGCCTGACGCCGAGGTCCTTCAGAATCTGCGCGCCGACACCAAAGGTGCGCAGCACCGCTCCCTCAGCGCCGCTCGCCGCGGCCGCCTCCGCCGCGGGCGCCGCCGGCGCAGTGGCGAGCGAGCGCACCGCGTCGGCGAACTCGCGCGCGCTCTCCTGACTGCGCAGCACCACGACCACGCCGTTGCCCGCCTCGACGATGCGCCGCATGGCCGCGCGCACCGTCCAGGCGCGCGCCGCGCCCCGCACGCCGAGGAGATCGCGCAGCGTATCGGGCAGGTGCACCCGCACCAGTGGCGTCTCCGGGCCGTCGAGCCGGCCGTGGGCAAGCGCCAGGTGCACCTCGAGACTGACGTCGTCCTGGTAGGCGTAGAGGCGGAATTCCCCGAGCTCGGTCTGCACACTCTGCTCGCAGATGCGCTCGACGGTGCGCTCGGTGCGCAGCCGATGGCGGATGAGGTCCGCGATCGTGCCGATCTTCAGCGCGTGGCGGTGCGCGAATTCCTGCAGCTGGGGGCGACGCGCCATGCTGCCGTCGTCGTTCATCACCTCGCACAACACCCCCGCCGGCGCGAGTCCCGCGAGCCGGCACAGGTCGACCGCCGCCTCGGTGTGTCCGGCGCGCACCAGCACGCCGCCGCGGCGCGAGCGCAGCGGAAAGATGTGGCCGGGACGGGCGAAATCGGCGGGAGCCGATGCCGGGTCCGCCAGCGCGCGGATGGTGGCGGCGCGATCGAGAGAGGACACCCCGGTGGTCACGCCGGCACGCAGGTCCACCGACACGGTGAAGGCGGTGCGACGCGACTCGGTGTTGAGGGGGACCATCTGCGGCAGGTCGAGCCGTGCCAGCTGCTCCTCTTCCATCGGCACGCAGATGATGCCGCTCGTATGACGGATCATGAAGGCGACGGCC
The DNA here is from genome assembly GCA_035937715.1 of Steroidobacteraceae bacterium. Classification (GTDB taxonomy): domain Bacteria; phylum Pseudomonadota; class Gammaproteobacteria; order Steroidobacterales; family Steroidobacteraceae; genus 13-2-20CM-66-19. Next base: position 4,357 of record DASZHQ010000146.1, read on the forward strand.
TCGGGGGTGGCACGCTCGGCGGCCATGATGAGGTCGCCCTCGTTCTCGCGATCCTCATCGTCCATGATGACGACCATGCTTCCGGCGCGCAGCGCGGCGAGGATCTCTCCCACCGAATTGAGCGGCCCGGACGCCGTCGCGGAGGCGGACTTACCACCGGAGAGGGGCAGAACTTTGGACATGGCAGACCGGCGCGTAATACGGCAGGTCAGTATACCCGAGGCCGTAACCGGCGCCGGAGCGGGCCCACATCCAACCGGCGCGTTCTCACGAGCGTCCGCTGCGATCCGCCGGGGCGAGGAACGGAGTCACGACCTCACGTCAGGAACGTGCGGCGCTGCGGGCACGACGGCGCGCACTTAGAAGGCATAACTTGCACCCACGCTGGCGGTGTAACGAGGAAATAACTGGTAGCCGTATAGGTTGCTGTACAGGGGAACCTGCACGAACGCGAAGACATGGAGCCTGCCCGCGACTTGCACAGTCAGCCCCGGGCTTGCGTACGCTACCGTGCCCGCAGTGCTTTGAATGTCGGCGAGCGCACCCTGGTCGGGGGTTTTGTGCAACAGGTTCACCTGCAGCTGGGGAACCCAGCGCGCGTTGGCTTCGTACCGCAATCCGATGCTTACGGTGGTCGAGTTGCCGGGACGATAGTCGTTGCCTGGCCTGTCCATATGGTGCCTTACGGCGCTTTGGAATTGTCCGTTGATGAACACGTCGAAGTCCTGACTGACCGCCCGATAGTAGTAAGCGCCGACGATGACGTCCGTGCTGCCGGTGCCCGGTTGCAGACTGGCATCGAGTGGCGTTCCCGCATTCGGGCCTCCATAGAAGTCGATCGCGGTGCCGTAGTGCCCGGTGGGCAGCTTGACGCCGAGCTGAATGCCGAGGTTTCTGGTCGGCAACAGTCCCTGATAGCTGCCGATGAGCCGAAGGTCCCCGAGGCTCGAGCTGCGTGAGCTGCTCAGATCGTTTAGCGGCTGAGTGGAAGAGAAGGTGCCGTAGGTCGAATGAGTGCGCTCGACGTACGGTATCAGCAGGCTGAAGTTCCACGAGGAGCTGGGACCGTAGCTGAGGCCCGCGGTGAGGTAGCGGTTGAGCGTCTCACGCTCGAGCTCGTGACCGTCGGGTACAGCGGCCACTGCCGAGGTGCCGCTGCGCAGCTGATCCTGATGTATGTAGTCGTATTCGAGGCTCACACGCCAACCGGGGATGGCCGAATAGCCCATCGCGGCATCCGCGCTCAGCGTACAGCCGCACGATGCACAGGCTTCGACACCGTCGGGCCGCCCTAACGCGCTCGCCAGGAGTATCAGAGCGGGCGCCGCCGCAGCGCGCGCCGGGGGCCGGCGGCGTGCGATGGCCGATCTTTGATGAGTCAGGACTGGGTTCAGCATTGTCTCGCTCGACCCGATGCCGCGCGGGACGTGCGCCCATCGCCGGGGAGGCGCGCACGCGTGTCTAAATCACCGCTGGCGCGCCGCAGCGGACGCTGCGCGGCCAGAGCCTTGAGGCCTTCAGGCGATGAGCGGCGGAGCGCGCGCGAATTGCGCGCGCCGGATGGCGGGCAGAAAAACCCCCGGGGCGGCGCGGTCATCCGTCGACGGCAATGCGGCAGCGGCGAGCGCCGGTACGGGCAGCGCAGCGGCAAACGCGGACGCCGCCCCGGAGGCGAAGAGGCAGGGCGCGTGATGCAGCGCGCCGCCTCCGCCGGGCCAGCCGCCCGCGTGAGGCGCGTGAGCATGGCCGAAGTGCTGCGCGTGCACGGCATCAGCCGGCAGGCCGGGTATCACGCCCGCCCCCGGGCAGAACCCGATGGACACCCCCGTGGCGTCGGCCAGCGGCATGAAACCCATCGGGATCAGCGCCCGCAGCAACGCCGGCAGCACCAGCAGCGCGAGCCGCGCCCGCCGTCTTCGCAGGTAGGGAAGCGCCGTAGTCACACTCTGCACTCTACTCGAGCGCCGGCGTGCTTGACATGGGTCAAACACCCCGCGGTCCTGCCCTCGAGTCCCCGCTCTCTCCCAGAGCCCATGCGTCAGGCCTCCGGGACCGCCAGCA
>DASZHQ010000147.1:0-8252 GCA_035937715.1 Steroidobacteraceae bacterium
ATCTCGATCGAGAGCTCGAGCATCGGTCAGAAGCCTGCCGGAGCGGTCGACCTGGTCACCAACAAGCGCACCATCACCACCAACGTGCTCATCGAGGACGGCGGTGTCGTGGTGCTCGGCGGGCTCATCGAAGACAACAGCGTCAAGGGCGAGAATCGCGTGCCGTACCTCGGGAACATTCCGATCCTGGGACTGCTGTTCAAAACGCGTAACGCGACCTCGACCAAGAACAATCTGATCATGTTCATCCGCCCGAAGATCCTGCGCGACCAGTCGCAGGCGGCCTTCGAGACGGACCTGAAATACAATTACATGATCGATCAGACCAAGAAGCTCGAGACGCGTGAAGCGCTCCCGCTCCTGCCGGGCGTGTCGCGCGGCACCCTCCCGCCGCTGCCGCCGCCGCCGCCGCCGGGAACCAACCCCGCCGACAGCGGCGCGGCGGCTCCCGCCAATCGGGACGCCAGGGCGCCAGCGGCTCGCGCTCCCGCACCGGCTGCCCCTGCGCCGGGCGCAGCGCCGGCCGGCGAGCCCGTGTCGCCCGGCTCACCCGCTCCCGACAGCCGCGCCGCGCCCTCCGCAACCCCCCCGGCATCGCCTCAGGGCCAGCCATGAACGACAACGCCACCGGCAGCTCCGCGGGCGCGGACCTCGCCCCGGGACGGCGCCTTTCGTTTGCCTTCGCCAAGCGCCACGGTGTGCTCGTCAATCGCGTGGTCGACGGGGTAGCCGAGTGCACCTACCGCGACACCGCTTCCCCGCAGGCGCTCGCGGAAGTGCGCCGCTATCTGCGCCGCTCCGTTCGGCTCGAGCGCGTGCCAGAGGCGCGCTTCGATGAGCTGCTGCGCCAGGCGTACGAGGCGGGCTCGGACGCCATGCAGGCCGTCGAGGGGCTCGATGACACCACCGATCTTGCGCACCTCGCTCAGGAACTGCCCGAGCAGGCCGACCTGCTCGACAGCGAGGACGATGCCCCGATCATCCGCCTGATCAATGCGGTGCTCACCCAGGCGGTGAAGGAGAACGCCTCCGACATCCACGTCGAGCCGTTCGAGAACCGCCTGGTGGTCCGCTTCCGCATCGACGGCGTGCTGCGTGAGGTGCTGCAGTCGAAGCGCGCCGTGGCCCCGCTCGTGGTGTCGCGCATCAAGGTGATGTCGCGGCTCGACATCGCCGAGAAGCGCCTGCCGCAGGACGGGCGCATCAGCCTCAAGATCGCCGGCCGCGCGGTCGACGTACGCGTCTCGACCATCCCTTCGGGGCACGGCGAGCGCGTGGTGCTGCGTATCCTCGACAAGCAGGCCGGTAAGCTCGATCTGAGCTCACTGGGAATGGATGCGCGCACGCAGACGGCGATGGACGAGCTGATCCACAAGCCCCACGGCATTCTGCTCGTCACCGGACCGACCGGCTCGGGCAAGACGACGACCCTCTACGCGGCGCTCGAGCGCTTGAACGACAACACCCAGAACATCATGACCGTGGAGGATCCGATCGAGTACTACATCGACGGCATCGGCCAGACCCAGGTCAACACCAAGGTCGAGATGACCTTCGCGCGCGGGCTGCGCGCCATCCTGCGCCAGGACCCGGACGTGGTCCTGATCGGCGAGATCCGCGACCTCGAGACCGCGCAGATCGCCGTGCAGGCGAGCCTCACCGGGCACCTGGTGCTGTCGACGCTTCACACCAACACCGCGGCGGGGGCCATCACGCGCCTGCGCGACATGGGGATCGAGCCCTTCCTGCTGTCTTCCAGCCTGATCGGCGTACTCGCGCAACGCCTGGTGCGCGTGTTGAGCCCCGACACCAAGCAGCCCTTCCAGGCCGGCGAATACGAGCGCCGGCTCCTGAACCTGCGCCCTGACGAGCCCTCGCCGACGCTCTACCGTCCCGGCCGCGACAGCACCGGCGGCTATCGCGGCCGCTCGGGAATTTACGAGCTGATCATCGTGGATGACGCCATGCGCACCATGATCCACGACGGTGTCTCCGAGCAGGAGATCGAGCGACACGCGCGTCTCAAGACACCCTCGATCCGCGACGACGGCCGCGCCCGGGTGCTGCGCGGCGAGACCACCATCGAGGAAGTGCTGCGGGTCACACGCGAGGATTGAGTTGGGCGCCTTCGAATACTCGGCGCTGGATGCGTCCGGTAAGGAGCGCAAGGGCATCCTGGAAGGCGACACGCCGCGACACATCCGCCAGCTGCTGCGCGAGCAGCAGCTGCTGCCGGTCTCGGTCACCGAGGTGGCCCAGAAGGAGGCCAGACGCCAGCGCTCCTTCAGCTTCATGCGGCGTGTCTCGGCCGCGGACCTCGCGCTCTTCACCCGCCAGCTCGCGACGCTGGTGCGCGCGGGGCTGCCGCTGGAGGAGTCGCTGCTGGCGGTGTCGCAGCAGACCGAGAAGCCGCGGGTGCAGAGCATCGTGCTCGGCGTACGCGCCCGCGTCATGGAGGGACACACCCTCGCCGACGGCTTCGCCGACTTCCCGCGCGTCTTCCCGGAGATCTACCGCGCCACCCTGGCCGCCGGCGAGCAGTCCGGCCATCTCGACAACGTGCTCGAGCGGCTGGCCGATTACACCGAGAGCCGCGAGCAGCTGCGCCAGAAGGTCCTGGCGGCCATGCTCTACCCGATCGTGCTCACCATCATGTGCTTCGCCATCGTGTCGGGGCTGCTGGTGTTCGTCGTGCCGAAGGTCGTGGCGGTGTTCGAGTCGAGCAAGGCGAAGCTCCCCTTCATCACCCGCCTGCTGATCGCCACCAGCGGCTTCTTCCGCTCCTACGGGCTCTACCTGCTGGTCGGGGCGATCATCGCCTTCGTGCTGTTTCAGCGCTGGCTGCGCAACCCCGCGGCGCGCCGCCAGTTCCAGCGCCTGCAGCTGCGCATGCCGCTGCTCGGGAGGATGTCCCGCGGCTTCAACACCGCACGCTTCACCCGCACCTTCAGCATCCTCTCGGCGAGCGCGGTGCCGGTGCTGGAAGCGATGCGCATCGCCGGGGAGGTGGTCACCAATCTGCCCATGCGCGATGCGGTCGCGGACGCCGCCGCACGCGTGCGCGAGGGCGCGCCCATCGGCCGCTCGCTGGCCGTGAGCCGCATGTTTCCGCCCATGACCATCCACCTGATCTCCAGCGGCGAGTCGAGCGGGCAGCTCGAGAAGATGCTCGAGCGGGCAGCGATCAGCCAGGAACGTGAGCTCGACGGGCTGCTGGGCGCCCTGGTGGGCCTGCTGGGGCCGGTGCTCATCATCGTCATGGGGCTTTTCGTCATGGGCATTGTTTTTGCAATGCTGCTGCCGATCTTCGAGATGAACCAGCTGATCCATTGAGCCTCGCGGTGGGGGTCGGCCGCCCAAAGCGGCACGGCTTCACAAACCGGAAAACCCGCATTGCAGTCGGCAGGGAATCTGATTAACTTCGCGCCGTCCAATTCCAGCGAGGACCGCCCTCACGCATGAGGCCGTCACGCATGAGCGAGAAGCCGGAATCAGACGAATTCGAAGACGAGGAAGCCGACGAGCCCGTCGTTGAGGACGGCGACGTCGATCTCGACCAGGTCATCAAGGACCTGGACCTCGCCAAGCGCCGCGGCCAGAAAGCCGGGGATCCGGCGTGGCGCCGGCTCGAGCGGCTGCTCGAGGAGAAGCACACCGCCGAGCTTACCAGCGATTTCGAGGACTACGAGATCGGCGACGCCGGCGATACGTCGCGCAAGGCCCCCCGCAAGCCGCGCTAGCCCCTAGCCGCCGGTGCCCGCCTCGCGCGCCATCGCGGTGCGGTCCGCCGCAATCGCGTGCGGCGCGCGCAGCAGCTCCATGAGAACGTTGGCCGGGACGGCATGGCTCAGGAGAAACCCCTGCACCAGGTCGCACCCGTGCGCACGCAGGAACTGCAGCTGAGCGGCGGTCTCCACCCCTTCGGCCACCAGCTTCAGGCTGAGGTTGTGCCCCAGGGCGATGATGGCCCGCACGATCGCCGCATCGTCCGCATCGACGGTGAGGTCGTTGATGAAGGCGCGGTCGACTTTGAGCGTGTCCAGGGGGAAGCGCTTGAGGTAGCTGAGCGAACAGTAGCCGGTGCCGAAATCATCCACCGCGAGCGCGAAGCCGAATTCCTTGAGTGCCTGCAGCGAGCGCTGCCCGCTCTCCACGTCCTGCATCAGTACGCCCTCGGTGAGTTCGAGCTCGAAGAACGAGGCCGGAAGATGCGCCTCCTCGAGCACCTGCGAGAGCCGCAGCAGCACGTCCTGGCGCATGAAGTCGCGCCCCGATACGTTCACCGCGATCGAGGGCACGCTGAGCCCGGCGGCGCGCCAGTGGTTCAGGTCGCGGCATACCTGCTGCAGCGTCCAGCGGCCGATGTCACCGATCAGCCCGGTCTCCTCCGCGACGGCGATGAACTCGGTGGTGGAAATCTGTCCGCGCTGCGGGTGAAACCAGCGCAGCAGCGCCTCCGCGCCGGCGACCTGCAGGCTGTGGATGTCGTACTGGGGCTGGTAATACACCTCGAGCTGCTGGTTATCGAAGGCACGGCGCAGCTCCATCTCGAGCGACAGCCGTTTCACCGCGCGCGCATTGACCGCGCTGGTATAGAAACGGAACTGGTTGCGGCCGCTCCCCTTGGCCTCGTACATCGCCAGGTCGGCGTTCTTGAGCAGGGCCTGCGCATCGCTCCCATGCTGCGGGAACATAGCGATGCCGATACTCGGCGTCACTACGAACTCGTACCCCGCCTGCTTGAAGGGCGCCGCGAGCGCCCCCTGGATGCACTGCGCCGCGCGCTCGGCATCCGCCGCGGCCGGCTGCCCGGTGAGCACCACGATGAACTCATCGCCGCCGACGCGTGCGAGCTGCGCTCCCGGGCCGGCAGCGCAAAGCGCGTCGCTCAGGCGCTGCGCGACCTGGCGCAGCAGCGCATCCCCGGTGGCGTGTCCGAGCGTGTCGTTGATGCGCTTGAACTGATCCAGATCGACGAACAGCAGTCCCACACTGCGCTCAGCATCGGCCGCCTCGCTGAGCGAGCGCTGCAGGTACTCCCCGATCCATTCGCGGTTCGGGAGTCCCGTGAGGGCGTCGAAGTACGCCAGCCGCTGGATGTGCGCCTCGGTTTCCTTGCGTTGCGTGATATCGCGCACGATCGCGAGCACCTGGCCGCCGGCGTTCGGCAGGTAGCGGCACTCGAAATGCCGGGCAGTCGCCGGGCCCGGCAGCGAGAACTCTAACGCGACCGGCGTGCCCTGGAGCGTGGTCTCGAGGCACTGCAGCGCGCGCGGCAGGGCCTCATCGGGCAGTAACTCGTTCAGATGCCGCACGTGCGCCGGCGTGGCGGGCAGGCCGGCGACGGGCGAGAAACAGTGACTGATGGCGCCGGCGGCATTCACCAGGAAGATGCCGTCAGGAATGACCTTAAGGAGCGCCGCATTCTTCTGTTCGGAGAGGCGCAGCGCCTCGATGGTGCGCGCGCCGCGCAGCACATAGCGGATGCGATGCAGCAGCAGCGCCCAGTTGATCGGCTTCACCACGAAGTCGGTGGCGCCGGCGTCGTAGGCGAGATGGATCGATGCCGGGTCATCGAGGCCGGTCACCATGACTATGGGGACGTCGAATCCGCCGGGCAAGGTGCGGATGTTGGTGCAGGCCTGGTAGCCGTCGCCCCCCGGCATCTCGACGTCAAGCAGCACGATGTCCGGCATCTCACGCGCGCACGCCGCCACCGCTTCGTCGCCGCTCGCCGCTGACTCCACGACGTAGCCGGCGCCTGCCAACGTCGCGGCGGCGATGTCGCGCAACAGCCGATCATCGTCGGCCACCAGCACTCTCAGCGTCGGTTTCGGTGCACTCATGCGCTCTTCCGGATTTCGCCCTGCAGCTCCTGCGTCACACGCGGATACAGGAGTCGTATTTGCGCCAACAGTGCCGGTGCGCCCGACAGGTCCGCGGCGCGCCCACAGGCCTCGAGCTCACGGCACAGGCGCATCAGCCCGAGCGCGCCCACATGCCCGTTACAGGAACGCCATGCGTGGGCGGCGCGCGCGAGCTCGCGGGCCTCCCCGGCCTGCACGGCGCTTTCGATGGCCGCGAAGAGGCGCTGCGAGTCCGCAAGCCAGCAGTGCGCGATATGACTCAGCATGTCCTGCGAGCCGCGCGGCGGCAGGGCGCGCAGTGCCGCGAGCGTGGTCCGATCCAGCAGCAGCTCAGCCGCCGGATCACCGGCAGTACCGTCGCGGGCAGCGCCATCGCGGGCAGCGCCATCGCGGGGGGCGTCATTGTCGGCCGCCCCCCGGCCGGCGACCGCGGGCAGCCACCGAATGAGTACGCCGCGCAGCGCCTCGCGCGTAAAGGGTTTGGCCAGATAATCGTCCATCCCGGCGCCGAGGCATGCGGCGCGCCCCTGCGGCGTCGCATCGGCAGTGAGCGCGATGACCGGCAGACGCCGCCCGCTCCCCTCGTGCTGGCGCAACGCGCGAGTCGCCGAAAACCCGTCCATCACCGGCATCTCGCAGTCCATGAGCACGGCATCGAAGCGTTCGCGCGCCAGCTTCTCGAGCGCTTCCTGTCCGTTGGCGGCCGTGTCCGAGCCGAGGCCGAGCGAGGCGAGCGTTCCCTCCGCCACCTCGCGGTTGAGCGGCTGATCCTCGACCACCAGGACCCGTCCGGTGAGCGGCGGCAGCTCACGCAGGCGCGCGGCGCGCACCGTGTCATCCCCGGCGGCCCTGCTGTCGGTGAGTGCGGCGTGCAGCCGCCCGAGGCGCAGCGGCTTGGTGACCTCGGCATCGAACCAGCGCTCGGCGCTCGAGGACACCGGTGTCAGGCTGGTGAAGCTCACCAGGCGAATGACCCGCGGCCGCACCGTGCTCGCGGCGTGCAGCTGCTGCAGCAGGCCCTGGGCCTCGCCGTCGGGCAGCGGATCATCGACAAGCACCGCCTCGTAGGCCGCGCCGCGCAGCTCCGCCCGGGCGGCTTCGAGCGATGCCACTTGCGTCGCGCGTGCCCCCCAGGCTCGCAGCGCGTTGGCCATGAGCACGCGCGCCGCGGCATTGTCGTCGGCGATCAGCACGCGCACGCCGTCAAGCCGCGTGCGCTCGGGCACAGCGGCAGGTGCGCCAACGGTAAGCGGCAGCGTCAGTTCGAAGGAGAAGGTGGAGCCCGCGCCCGGAGCGCTCGTGAGCGTCAACCCGCCGCCCATCAGCTCCACGATTTGCCGCGAGATCGCCAGTCCCAGACCCGTGCCGCCGAAGCGGCGAGTGGTGGAGGCGTCTTCCTGCGCGAACTCATCGAAGATCCGCCCCTGGTTCTCGGGCGCGATGCCGATGCCGGTGTCGGCCACCTCGAAGCGCACGCGCAGTGTCGTGCCCACGTCCGAGAGCGGCACCAGACGGAAAGTGACCTCGCCGGCTTCGGTGAACTTGACCGCGTTGCCGCCCAGGTTGATGAGCACCTGGCGCAGCCGCACCGCATCCACCCGCACGCGCGGCACCGCCCGCAGCGGCGCGTCGAACAACAGCTCGATGCCCTTGCCCGCAGCGCGCGCCGCCAGTACTTCGACTGTCTGCTCGATGAGCTCGACCAGGTCTGACTCGATGGGGTCGAGCCTGAGCTTGTGCGCCTCGATCTTCGAGAGGTCGAGCACGTCGTCGACAATGGCGAGCAGCGAGTCGGCTGAGCGGTGAATGCCCTCAGCAAAGCGCCGCTGCGAGGCATCCAGGCGCGTGTCGAGCAGCAGGTTCGTCATGCCGAGCACGCCGTTCATGGGCGTGCGCAGCTCGTGGCTCATGCGGGCAACGAAATCGCTCTTGGCGCGTGCCAGCACCTGCAGCTGCGCATTGCGCTCCTGCAGCTCGTGCGTGCGTTGCTGCACGGTCTGCTCGAGCTCGCGGCTGTAGCGCCGCGCCTGCTCGCGGCGCGCATGCAGCCGGCGCCAGACGTAGCCGAGAAGCAGCAGCGCGGCGGCGACGTACAGCGCGCGCGCTGCCAGTGTGTTCCACGGCGCGGGCGCGACGTGCACCGGGACGGTGAGCTCAGCGGGGCTCCAGGCACCATCGGCGTTGGCGGCGCGCACCCTGAGAACGTAGTCCCCGGCATCGAGGTTGGTGTACGTGGCGCGATGCAACGCGCCCGCGTCGATCCACGCCGAGTCGAAGCCATCCAGGCGATACGAATAGCGATTGTTGGCGGGCGAGGTGAAGTCGAGGGCCGCGAACTCGAAGCTCACCAGCTTGTCGCCATAAGCGAGCGCCAGCGGGTGATCC
>DASZHQ010000148.1:0-5990 GCA_035937715.1 Steroidobacteraceae bacterium
CGCACCACGGGCCGCGGCGCCGACGCCACCCGCAGGGGAGCCGCCATTACGCTCCTACACCATCAATCTCACGGACGATGCGCATGCGCGCCCGGCGGCGGTGCACCCGAGCGGACCCGAGCCGCCGGCCCCGCTGGCTGCCGCCGCCTTGCCCCAGGGCGCCACGGCGGAGAATGCAGCGGCGGCTCTGCCGCCAACCCCGGCGCAGGAGGCGGAGGCACAGCCGGCAGTCGCGCACGCACCACCGGCAGTGGCGCACGCGCAGCCGCGGAGCGCGGCGCCCCCGACTGCCGCGCCAGCCGTTGCGAGCGCCGCTGCGAGCGCCGCTGTGGCGACGAGCGCGACCGCGGCCACCGCGACCTCGGGAATGGGGATCACGAGCGTCGCCGGCGCCTGGATGGTGCAGCTCGGCAGCTTCGCGAGCCGCACGAACGCGGAGCACCTCGCGCGGCAAGTGCGGGCGCAGGGCTTTCCGGTGAGCGTGTCGCAGGGAGCCACCGGACGGCGGCTGTACCGAGTGCGCGTCGGTCCGGCGCGCGATCGCACCGCCGCTGCCCAGCTCGCGCAGAGATTGCGCGCGAGCGGGCACAGCGGCTCGCTGGTTTCGAAGTAGGAGCGCGCGTGACGGGCTCCGCAGGCAATAGGGGCGGCGCTCTTGTACAATCCGCGCCGCGCGAGGTGACCGCGCTCACGACGGGCTGCGATGAACTCGACCGATTACGTGGTGATTGTCGCCGTCGTGCTGTCGGCGGTCATGGGGGTGGCGCGCGGCTTTCTGCGCGAAGCCGTCGCGCTAGGCGCCTGGGTGATCGCGCTGTTCCTCGCCTGGCATTTCTCCGATCTCATCGCGCCGCATCTCGGGGGACTGCTGTCGGACTCCGAAGTGCGTCCGTGGGCGGCGCGGGTCATCATCGTGGCGCTGGTGCTGCTGCTCGGTGCGCTCGTGGGAGCGATGCTCGGACACTTCGTGCGGCTGTCGATCTTCAGCGGCCTGGATCGGCTCCTCGGCTTCGCTTTCGGCGTGCTGCGCGGCTTCGTGCTGCTCGGCGTATTCGTCATTCTCGGCCAGCTGCTGCGCCTGCAGGACGAGCCTTGGTGGCGGCACTCGGTCCTGATTCCGTACGGGGAGTCGGTCGCGAACGGGCTGCGAACGCTGGTCGGGGAGGAGCGCGTGCGCCACGCAAGCGGCGAGCGGGTCTGAGGAGCTGAAGCGACCATGTGCGGCATCGTCGGGATCGTCGGGACCAACGCGGTCAATCAGCGCCTCTATGACGCACTAACGGTGCTGCAGCACCGCGGCCAGGATGCCGCCGGCATCGCCACTTCCTCGCACGATGGCGAGCTGTGCGTGCGCAAGGGGAGCGGGCTGGTGCGCGACGTGTTTCAGCAGCACCACATGCTCGAGCTCAAGGGGAATGTGGGTGTGGGGCACGTGCGCTATCCGACCGCCGGCTACGACAGCGCCACCGAGGCGCAGCCCTTCTACGTCAACGCGCCCTATGGCATCTGCCTCGGTCACAACGGCAATCTCACCAACGCCGTCGAACTCGCCGAGATCCTGATCCGCGAGGACCGCCGTCATCTGAACACCACCTCCGATTCGGAGGTGCTGCTGAACGTGTTCGCCTCCGAGCTACAGCGTGTCGGCACCGCGCGCATCACGCCCGCGGACGTGTTTGCCGCCCTGAATGCGCTCTATCGCCGCTGCCGCGGCGGTTATGCCGTGATCGCCATGATTATCGGCCACGGGATCCTCGGCTTTCGCGATCCGAACGGCATTCGCCCGCTCGCTCTGGGCGAGCGCCGCACGCCGCGTGGCACCGAGTGGATGCTGGCCTCCGAGAGCGTCGCGCTCGACAGCCTCTCGTTCCGCTTTGTGCGCGATGTAGCCCCGGGTGAGGCGGTCTTCATCGATGAGCAGGGCAGGCTCCACACGCAGCAGTGCGTGGCCACGACCCGCCACACGCCGTGCATCTTCGAATACGTATACTTCGCACGCCCCGACTCCAAGATCGACAACATCTCGGTGTACCGCGCGCGCATGCGCATGGGCGACCGGCTCGCGGACAAGATCCTGCGCGAGCGTCCCCACCACGACATCGACGTCGTCATCCCGATCCCCGATACCAGCCGCACCAGCGCGCTGCAGGTGGCGCAGCGCCTCGGGGTCAAGTATCGCGAGGGCTTCATCAAGAACCGCTATATCGGCCGCACCTTCATCATGCCCGGCCAGGAGGAGCGCGAGCGCTCGGTGCGCCGCAAGCTGAACGCCATCGACCTCGAATTCCGCGGCAAGACGGTGCTGCTGGTCGATGACTCGATCGTGCGCGGCACCACTTCGGCGCAGATCATCGAGTTGGCGCGCGAAGCGGGGGCGAGAAAGGTGTACTTCGCCTCCGCCGCCCCGCCGGTGCGCTTTCCGAACGTCTACGGCATCGACATGCCGGCGGTGAGCGAGCTGGTTGCGAGCGGCCGCAGCGTAGACGAGGTGACGCGCCTGATCGGCGCGGACTGGCTGATCTATCAGGATCTCGAGGACCTGATCGCCGCCTGCAAGCACGAGGACGCGCGCATCGAGGAGTTCGATACCTCCTGCTTCTCCGGCCTCTACGTCACCGGCGACGTCACGCCGGAGTACCTCGAGCGGCTGCAGGTGGAGCGCTCGGATGCAGCCAAGCTTGCCCGCCGCGAGCGGCGCAGCAAGCTCAAGATCGTGCGCGGGAGCTGAGAGCCGCGGACGCCAGCGATCCGCGCCGCGAGCTGCTGCTCGGCCTGCTGCAGGCAGGCCTGGCAAGCGTGGACGGGCGCCGCTGCGTACGCAGCGCGCTCGCCGCCGCGGCCCCATCCTCCCCCGGGCGCATCTGGGTGGCCGCGATCGGCAAGGCCGCCACCGCCATGGCGCTCGGCGCGCATGATGCTCTCGGTGCCGCCATCGAACGCACGCTCATCATCACGCGCGATGCCGACGGCCTGAGCGAGTTCGCCACCCGCGCGGCACCGGAAGTATTGCTCAGCGCGCACCCGGTACCCGATGAGCGCTCGCTCCGGGCAGGGCAGCGGCTGCTCGCCTGGGTCGATGAGCTGCCCCCCCCTGTGCAGCCACTGTTCCTCGTTTCCGGCGGCTCCTCCGCGCTGGTGGAGGTGCTGGAAACGGGCGCGACGCTCGCCGACCTCGAGCAGCTCACCCGCGAGGCCTTCGCGAGCGGCATCGCGATCGGGGAGCTCAACGCGCGGCGCGCGGCGCTCTCGCGCATCAAGGGCGGCCGGCTGGCAGCGCGCCTGGCGGGCCGCGCGGGGCGCGCGCTGTTCATATCGGACGTGCCGGAGGATGACCCGAGCGTGATCGGCTCGGGCCTGCTGGGACGGGCTGGCAGCGGCCCCGACCGGATCGAGCGGGCGGTGGTGGCCAGCGTCGATCACGCCCTGGCAGCCGTCGCGGCGGCGGGGGCGCATCTCGGGCTCGAGGTGCACGCCGCGCCGCAGCGCTTCGCAGGTGATGCCACACGGCTGGCGGCCCGCTTCGCACACGAGCTGCGCCTGGCGGCGGCGCAGCTGCTCGTATGGGGCGGGGAATCCACGGTGCAGCTGCCGCCGCATCCGGGGCTCGGCGGACGCAACCAACATCTGGCGCTCGCCGCGGCACGCCTCATCGCCGGCCACGCAGACCTGCTGCTGCTCGCCGCCGGCACCGACGGCACCGACGGAGTGACCGCGGACGCCGGCGCTCTTGTCGATGCCGACACCTGCGCGCGGCTCGCGCTCGCGGAGCTCGATGCCGACCTTTGCCTGCAACAGGCAGACTCCGGGCGCGCGCTCGCCGCGAGTGGTGATCTGGTCCACACTGGCCCCACCGGCACGAACGTCGGCGATCTGGTGATCGGACTGAAACTCTCCGTGGAAGATGCGCGGCTTCTGGCGCAGCGCCATGGCGGCGTACGCCCGCGCGTGCTGTAATTCCAGGGATGCGCCTGCTGCTGATCGAAGAAGACGCGCACCGCTGCGCGCATATCCGGCAGCGGCTCACCGCCTGGCGCCCGCACGCGCAGCTGGTGGTGCACAACCCCGTCTCGCAGGGCGCGCTGGCGAGCGAGTTCCTCGCGCAGGGCTTTGATGCGGTGCTGCTGGCCGATGAATGGCCTGGTGGCCGCGGCCTCAACTGGGCGCGTGAGCTCACCGGCCGCGCCGGCTTCGCCCCCCTGGTGCTGCTGTGCCAGGGCGCAGACCCCACCGTGGCACGCGAGGCGTGCGCGCTGGGCGCGTTCGCCGTCAGCCGCGAGGATCTCGATGGCGAGACGTTCGTGCACGTGCTCGCGGCCGCGGAGCGGCGCCAGGCGCATGCGCGCGCCATCTGGCGTAGCAGCCGCGCGGGGCGCGAGACGCAGCGCTTCGGCGATGCGTTCGTGCGCGGCTACCGCTGCATCCGCCGGCTCTCCGCCGGCGCCACCACCGACCTGTACGTCGCGGAAAGCGAGCGCGCCGGAACGCTGGTGGCGCTCAAGGTGGCGCGCGACCGCCAGGACGAGGGACAGCCGGTGGACGCCTTCCGCCGCTTCCTGCAGGAATACGAGATCGCGCAGAGAATCGACAGTCCGGCCGTAGTGCGCTTCTACGACCTCGGCGTGAGCGACGAGCATGCCTGGCTGGTCATGGAGTACTTCGCGCTCGGCGATCTGCGTCGGCGGATGCGCGCAGCGCCGCTCAGCCCGCGCGAGGCACTGCGCTATGCGGTCGCGATCGCGCGTGCGCTCGCCACGGTGCACGCCGCCGGTGTGCTGCATCGGGACCTCAAGCCGGGTAACGTCATGCTGCGCGAGGATGGCAGCATCGCGCTCATCGATTTCGGCCTGTCCAAGGACGCAGCTCTCGCGCTCGATATGACCGACACCGGCACCATCTTCGGTACGCCGCACTACATGAGTCCGGAGCAGGGGCACGCGGAAGCTCTCGATGCGCGCAGCGACCTCTACAGCCTCGGGGTCATCCTGTTCGAGATGCTCACGGGCGAGAAACCGTATCGCGCCGAGAATCCCATGGCGATCGTCTACAAACACCGCAAGGAGCCCGTGCCGCAGCTGCCGCCGCAGTTAGCGGCCGTGCAAGCGGTGCTCGAGCGGCTGCTGGCGAAGCTGCCCGCCGGTCGCTGCGCCGATGCGCAGCAGGCGGCCGATGCACTCGAGGAGACGCTCGCCGGGTGGCTGAAGCGCGGGGCGCAGTCGTGAGCAGCGTACCCGCCGCCGCTGCCGAGGAAGCGGCCTCGATCCTGCTGGCGCCGACCCCGCGCCGCTGGGTCGCGGACGCGCTCGAGCACTGGCCGCAGCTACTGCTCGATCATGCCAACTGCGAGAAGAAGGCCGCGTCCACCGCGCTGGCGCTGATGTTCGCCTATCCCGAGGATTGCGCGCTGGTGCGCGCGCTGTCGCGCCTGGCGCGCGAGGAGCTGCGGCACTTCGAGCAGGTGCAGCAGGCCATGAGCACGCTCGGCGTGGCCTTCACGCGCTCGCGCCCGGGGCGCTACGCCCAGGCGCTGCGCGGGGCGGTTCGCGCTGCCGACCCCGAGCGCAAGCTCGATCTCCTGCTGATGAGCGCGCTCATCGAGGCACGCTCTGCCGAGCGCTTCGCGCTTCTCGCCCCGCACCTCCCCGCGCCGTTGGCACGGCTGTATCGCGAGCTCGGGACCTCGGAGGCGCGGCATTTCCTGCTGTATGTGGGCTTTGCCCGCAGCACCGATCCCGCGCAGTGGCGCGCACGCCTGGGGGTACTCGCCGCACACGAGGCGGAGCTCGCCACCGCGCCCGATCCCACGCTGCGCTTTCATTCCGGTCCACTGCCGCGCCCGTCCGCGAGTTAGCCCCACAGTTGCTTACAACTCGCCTCACCGCGCGGGGACAGATCTTCACGACGTTACGGGCACGAAAACGGCTGCCGCGGGTCTGATGCCTTCGGTATCCTGAGCTTTCGCAGGGCGCACACCCGTGAACGACCGACCCCAC
>DASZHQ010000149.1:0-1575 GCA_035937715.1 Steroidobacteraceae bacterium
CGCCAGGGCGTCGCGGTACAGGGGCTCCGGGTCATCACCCGCGTTCAGCCGCGCCAGGTACTGGGTGCTGCCGAGGTCCTCAAGCAGCAGCAGTCCGCGCGCCACGTCGCTTTCGTACACGTGCGGCACGTGCACGCCGATGCTTTCGAGCAGGCCGCTGACTTTCAGGTAGGGACGCACGTCCTCCTTGTCCGCCGGCGCGTCCATGACGATGTAGGTCGAGCGCTCGAGGAAGACGCGGAAGTAGCGCCGGAAGCTCGCGTCGCTGGAAGCTGCTCGCAGGGAGCGCACCGGCAGGCGCAGCGCACTCGTCAACCAATCCGTAATCAGCGCGAGTCGCGCGTCGGTTTCAAGCATGTGAAGCGGCGAGGTTTTCGGCCCGCGTTGCTGTGGCGCGCCATTATAATGCCGGCCTTCATGCCGCGTCCGAGCCCATTCCTACTCGCGCTCCTCTGGTTCGGCGGCAGCATGCCGGCGGCACATGCCGCCGATCCTCCCTGTCCGTCGCAAATCAACCTGAGCGCCCCCGCCGCAGCACCCCCCGCCAAGCTCGCCCCGGGCGCCCCCCAGGACAACACCGTGGACATCTCGAGCGATGCGGCCACGGTCGGCGTGGACGGCAAGGCGACGCTCAAGGGCAACGTCGACGTGCATCAGGGCCAGCGGGAGATCCGCGCCAACGAGAT
Organism: Steroidobacteraceae bacterium; assembly: GCA_035937715.1. Taxonomy (GTDB): domain Bacteria; phylum Pseudomonadota; class Gammaproteobacteria; order Steroidobacterales; family Steroidobacteraceae; genus 13-2-20CM-66-19. The sequence continues at coordinate 687 of DASZHQ010000149.1, forward strand.
GCAGTACGACCGCGCCACCGGTGCCATCCAGACCGACGAACACATCGATTACCTGGACCCGCTGGTGCACGTGACCGGGGCCGCCGGCAGTTATTCGGCCGCAGCCGGCGCCTCGTTCAAGTCCGCGCAGTTCAGCCTCACGCAACGCAGCGCCCGCGGCACCGCGCAGGAGATGACCCTCACGCCCCAGGGCGTGCTGGACCTGCAGCGCGTCACCTTCACCACCTGCCCGGCGAATGACAGTTCCTGGCAGCTGCGCGCCAAGGACATCACGCTCGACACGCGCAGCAAGATCGGCACCGGGCGCGACACAGAGGTCGATTTCATGGGCGTGCCGCTGTTGTATCTGCCGTGGCTGTCCTTCCCGCTCAGCAGCGACCGCAAGAGCGGTTTCCTGTTCCCCAACATCGGCAATACCTCCACCGGCGGCCTGCAGCTGTCGGCGCCGTATTACTGGAACATCGCCCCGAACGCGGACTTCACCTTCGAGCCCACCGTGTTCACCAAGCGCGGCGCGGATCTGGGCGGGGACCTGCGCTGGCTCAGCGAGAATCAGCACGGCGAACTTGACTGGAACTTCCTGCCCTACGATCGTGAGTTCGGCGCGGAGCGCAGCCGCCTGCGATTGAATGACGTGGCGGAGCTGCCGGAGGACTGGCGCCTGACGCTCGCGGCCGAGAACGTCAGCGACACCGAATATTTCGAGGATTTCTCGCAGGGCCCGGAAGGCGCGAGCACCGCCTTCCTCAACCGCAGCGCCGACCTGAGCTATCGATCCGAGCACTGGCGCGTCGATGCGCAGGCGCAGGAGTACCAGACCATCGACATCGTGAACGTGGCGCCCACGCAGCGCCCCTACGCGCGCCTGCCGCAGCTGATCGTGGACTCC
>DASZHQ010000150.1:0-5223 GCA_035937715.1 Steroidobacteraceae bacterium
GTGCGTGGAGGAGCCGCACTGGTAGAGTCCCCTGATCGGGGTGCGGTAGTCAGCCCAATGAGGGGCAGGACGTTGCCAGAACAGCTGGTCGGCTGATAGCTCGCCATGAAAGATATGCCCCTGGGGTAGTCCGACGATCGCCTCGAGGTCCGGCGCAACCAGGGTCTCGATGTCGATGATCTGCGCGGAAAACCCGGGTGCCATCTCCTCCAGCACATCGAGCGCGGCCTTCGTGAGGTTGCGCTTCTCCTCGGCCCATGAGGCTTCGCCGCGCAGCGTGTAGGGCGCGTGTCCGCCGAAGATATTGATCACGTGCTTGCCCGGCGGCGCCAGCGAGTCGTCCACGATCGTGGGCACAACCGCCGTGAGGAACGGCTTGCTCGAGAACCAACCGTACTTGGCGTCGTCATAGGCGCGCTCCAGGTAGTCGATCCCCGGGGCAATGTGCACGTAGGTCGGATAGCCGAACGGCTGCCGGCCCGCATCGAAGGCGCGATAGCGGGGCGGTTGGTGGGCGGCGACGTTCATCTTGAAAGCGGTCGAGAACGTGCGGTACGTATCGATGTCGCGCAGCAGCTCCGCGGGCAGATGCTCAGGGGCGATCAGTCGTCTGAAGAGGGTCGGCGCCGCGGCATTGCAGGCGATCGCTCGCGCGCGAAATTCCCGTCCGTCGGCGGTGCGTACACCGGTCGCGCGGCCGTCGCTCACCAGGATCTCTGCCACCGCTGCTTGCGTCATGACTTGCATGCCGAAGCGGGCGCCGGAGCGAGCGATCGACGCCGTGATGGCGCCCATCCCGCCGCGCACGAAGCCCCACCCGCCGGCCCCCTGATGCTCGCCCATCAGGTGATGCATGATCACATACGCCGTTCCGGGGGATTTGGGCCCGGCAAAGGTCCCGATCGAAGCGTAATAGGCGAGCACGCTCTTGATGGTGTCGTGCTCGAACCAGGCGGACAGATAGTCGTAGGCGCTCTGGGTCAACAGGTCGACCATCCGGTAGGCACGGTCGCCGATGGTGCGATGGCGCCACAGCAGCGCGGCACTCTTCTTGAAACTGCTCCAGTTGCGCCGCACAGGATCGACCGGCGTCTCGAACAGCAGCCCGCGCACTACCGCGGCCGATTCCTCGAGGTAACGCGCGAATTGCGGATAGACCTGCGCATCGTGGCGCGAGAAGCGCGCGAATTCCGCCTGGGTCTTGCTTACGTCATCGCTGAAGACGATGTAGTTATCGCCGCCGAGCGGACAGAACAGGTCGTTGGCGGGGAGCAGCGTGAGACCGAGTGAGTGCAATTCCAGATCGCGGATCACGCGCGGATGCAGCAGGCTCATGACGTAGGAGAATCGCGAGGCACGGAAGCCGGGACTGAACTCCTCGGTGACGGCGGCGCCGCCGATGATCTCGCGCCGTTCCAACACGAGCGTCTTCAGGCCGGAACGGGCGAGGTAGGCCCCGCACACAAGGCCGTTGTGACCCGATCCGATAACGATCACATCGTAAGTCGTCGTCATGCGCCTGCATCGCTCGGTGAGCGCGCCGCTAGCATAGCGTGTCGCGCACCCGGCGCGGCGGCGAGTCGCAGGCGCGGACAGCGGTCTTGCGCAGGAGCGGCGTGCAGCGCATCCTCAGTTGCGAACGGCGTGGAGGGCGAGCGTGTACGTTCCGGAGCACTTTCGCGAGAGGCGAATCGATGTGCTGCAGGCGTTTGTCGCGCAGCACCCGCTCGCCACGCTCGTGGCCGTGACCACCCACGGGCTCACGGCCCATCACATCCCGCTGCGCTCGCAGCTCTCGCGCGAGGGCGGCGGGGTGCTGCACGGACATATTGCCCGCGCAAATTCCCTGTGGCGCGACTTGGCAGCCGATGCCCCGGTGCTCGCGATCTTCACCGGCGCCGACAGCTACGTCTCTCCCATCTGGTATCCGAGCAAGCGCGAGCACGGCAAGGTCGTGCCGACCTGGAACTACGCCACGGTCCATGTCAACGGCAACATCCGGTTCATCGAGGATGCGGCATGGCTGCGGCAATTCGTGACGTCACTGACCGATCTGTACGAGCAAGGCAACCGCGAGCGCTGGCACGTGAGCGATGCGCCGCCGGACTATATCGACGGCATGCTGCGCGCCATCGTCGGCTTCGAGATCACGGTTACGGGCGTCGTTGCCAAGTTCAAGGGCAGTCAGAATCGCCCCGCAGCCGATCGAGCCGCGGTAGGGGCCGCGCTGCGCGCTGCGGGACGAAACGCGACGGAGGTCGCAGAGCTCGCCCCGAATGCCGAGCCGACAACGGCTGCGTGAGCGCCCCTCACGCCATGCCGGCTCTCTTCGCCCTGGACATCTACGGAACCGTCATCGACCCCGGTGGCATCGGGGTCGAGCTCGGCAAGCTGTTCGGGGAGCAGGCGCGAGCTGCGGCGCTGTTGTGGCGCGAAAAGCAGCTCGAGTTCACTTTCCGGCGCGCACTGATGCGCAGCTACGCGGACTTCGATGTGTGCACGGCACAAGCACTCACGTATGTCGGCAGTCAGCTCGGTGTTGACATCGATGATGCGCACCGGCGGGCACTCCTGGCCGCGTATCTGCGCCTGCCGGCCTTTCCAGATGCAGAGCCCGGATTGAAGAAGCTCAGAGGTGCCGGGCACAGGATCGTCGCGCTGACCAACGGCACGGAAAAATCGGTCGCGGCGCTGCTGCGCCACGCCGGCATCAGCGAGCACTTCGAAATGATTCTGAGCGCCGACTCGATCCGGACCTTCAAGCCCGACCCGGCCGTATACGAGCTCGTGCAGCGAACGGGCGTCACGCCGCCGGAGCGAGCCTGGTTGGTCTCGGGCAACCCCTTCGATGTGATCGGCGCGAAGGCGTACGGCCTGAAGAGCGCCTGGGTGCGCAGAGACCCGGCTCGGATCTTCGAGCCCTGGGAATTCTCCCCTGACATTGTCGTGGGGAACCTGGAAGAGCTCGGCCAGGCCATGTGACGAGCGCCGCCGCGCTCGTTCGGCACAATCGCCTCAATCGCCTCAAGGGGTCAGCACGATCTTACCGGCGTGCGATTTCTTCATGAATTCAGTCTGGGCAGCGACGATCGAGCTCATGGGGTACGTGGCACTCACGACGGGCCTGATCTCGCCGCGCTCGATGTAGCCGATCAGGTCTTTGAATACTGCCGGCTCGAAAATCGTGCAGCCGAGCAGCTGCAGATCCTTGAGGTAGAGGGTGCGCAGATCCAGTTCCACGGCTGCCCCGGCGATGGCCCCCGCGACTGCGTAGCGCCCGCCCGGCCGCAGTACCTCGAGCAGCTGCGGAAATTGCCCCCCGCCGACGACGTCGATCACGACGTCGACCGAGCCGCGTCCCAGCTCCATCGCCAGGTCGGCATCGCGCGACAGGATGCGCGCGGCACCGAGCGAGCCGATCACGCTCGCCTTCGCAGCGCTCACCAGAGCTATGACACTCGCCCCACGGCGACGGGCGAGCTGAACGGCGGCGGACCCGACGCCGCCGGAGGCGCCGGTGATGAGCGCCGTTTCGGCGCGGCCGACCCGCGCGCGCGACAGCATGTTCTCCGCCGCCGCGTAAGCGCAGGGGAAGGAGGCCAGCTCCAGGTCCGTGAGTGCACTGCTGATGCGGCAGGCGTTCGCCGCGGGAAGCGTGGCGAAATCCGCAAAAGCGCCGTCGCGATCCGACCCGAAGTAGCCCGCAGCGCAGGGCGCGCGCAGTACCGGGTCCACCAGCACCCGCTCGCCGATACGCGCCGGATCGACGCCGGCACCGACTGCGACGATGCGGCCGCAGGCATCTGCACCCTGGATTCTCGGGAAGCTGACCGCGCGCCCGGTCCAGGCAGCGTCCGCGGCACTCGCCGGCGCGCGCAGACCGGGTGATTCGGTGCCGCCGCTGACGGACTTCGAGTACCAGCCGATGCGTGTATTGATGTCGGTGTTGTTGACAGCGGCTGCGCCGATGCGAATCAACACCTCGCTGGCAGCCGGCACCGGTACCGGCACGTCGGTACGATATTCAAGCTGCTCGAAGCCGCCGTGACCGTGGAGCAGCACGGCTCTCATGACCTTGGGCAGCAAGAGTGGGTCCCCGCGCGTTACATATGGTACTCCACAAATAGCCCGCTGGAAGCGAAGTGCGTACACTCAGGCAGACCTTGCCGGACAACCGCCATGAATGAGATCTCGAGAGCCTGCCGACGCCCCGGACCGAGCCGCGACGCACGCCGTGCCATGCGCGCTGCACCTCTGCCCGATAATCTGAAGCCGGTGCATCCGGGCATGGAGGGCGGACGTTATCGGCCGCTGAGCGATGCGGACGTGCTGAAGATCCATCGGGCGGCAGTGCGGCTGCTCGAGGAAATCGGACTCGCCGACGCGCCGCCCTCGGGCGTCGAATACCTGACGCGCGCCGGTTGCCGCCTGAGCGAGCACGGCCGGCTGTTGTTCCCCGCCGCCCTGGTCGAGGACACCGTCGCCCGGGCCGCGCGCCACTTCGTGCTGCATGGGCAGGATCGCCGGCACGACATGGAGCCATGGGGGAAGAAGGTCTACTTCGGTACCGCGGGCGCCGCCGTCAACATGGTCAACTCGCGCACCGGCGTCTACCGCGAATCGAAGGTCCGTGACCTGTACGACATCGGTCGGATCGTCGACGTCATGGAGCACATCCACTTCTTCCAGCGCACCGTCGTGCCGCGTGACATTCCCGACCCCTACGAGATGGACTTCAACACCTGCTACGCGTCGGTGTCTGCGACGACCAAGCACGTGGGCTCGAGCTGGGTCAACCCGGTGCATGTCACGCGCTCACTCGAGATGCTGCACGCGATAGCTGGCGGCGAGGACAAGTGGCGCGAGCGCCCCTTCGTCAGCCAGTCGAACTGCTTTGTGGTCCCGCCGATGAAATTCGCGACCGACGCTTGCCGCTGCCTGGAAGTGGCGGCTAGCGGCGGTATGCCGGTGCTGCTGCTCTCGGCCGGCCAGGCCGGCGCGACGGCGCCCGCGGCCATTGCCGGCGCGCTCGCCCAGGAGGTCGCGGAGGTGCTGGCGGGGCTGGTGTACGTGAACGCCGTCAAGCCCGGAGCACCCGCCATTTTCGGCACCTGGTGCTTCGTGTCCGACCTGCGTACGGGCGCCATGTCCGGCGGGAGTCCGGAGCAGGCGCTGCTCTCGGCGGCTGCCGCGCAGATGGCGCACTACTATGATCTGACCGGC
>DASZHQ010000151.1:0-20037 GCA_035937715.1 Steroidobacteraceae bacterium
CGGCGCGGAAAGGCCCTGCAGGATTGCCGCGCGCACTCCCAGTGCGATTCCGCCGAGCTGCGTGAACGGCAGCACCTCCGCAACCGCATCCCGCACCATGCGCGCCCGGATGAACACCCACGCTCCGGAACCGGATGATGCGGACAGCAGGACGTACCAGGCAGCGCCCAGCGGCAGAAACAGCCCCAGGGCACACAGGCAGAGGATGGCAAAGCCGCCCCAGCCGACTGCAGCGGCAGCGGCGAATACGGCGCGCCAGCCGACGTGCGTCACGAGGTAGAGGACGACAGCGAATCCCAGCGCCGCGAGGACGACGAGTCGCAACTTCATGTGAGCGAGGCGCACCCGGGGCTGAGCGCCGCGCCTCACGATCGCATGAGACGGCGCGCCAGTCGAGCCAGGGTTGGAACCGCAGCCGGTCGCAGCAGACGCTGATCATACGCGCCCATGCGCCGGTGGTTTTCCGCGAGGCACATATCGATCAGCCCGGCGAGACGGACCTCCTCACCGACTGACTTCGCGCCGGTCATGGTGAAGTTGTTGTCTTGGGCGCCGTTGCCGACGTCACGCGCGATGCCGATGCGTTCCCAGATGAGAACCAGCCAAATCGCCAACACTTTCAGCTCGAACCATGGGCGCCGCCACAGCGGCATGGTGCGCCGGTGCCAGGCGGCCCAGTTGACGAAGAACAATATATGGCGCGCCTCCTCCTGCATCACCGGCTCGAACGTTTCGACGAGCGCCGGCGGAAAGAATCCGGAGCGCTTGGCCGACTCGAACAGGCCGAAGGCGAAGAAGCTGTCGATGCACTCGCTGTACCCGGTCAGCATGAAGGCCCACTCCGGGTCGCGCGACGGGACATACTGCGGCTCGGGTGCCAGTGCGATGCCGTAGGCCGCGACGAGATTGGAGAGCACGTTCTTGTGGCGGCCCTCCTCGAACGCGTTGAGTTCGATCGCCTCCCGCAACAGCGGGTCGCCGATGACCGCCGCATAGGTAGCGACATTCAGCCGGGCCCGCCCTTCGGTCTGCACGGCTATGTCCCAGATAGGCAGCTTCACGAGCCGCTCGCGCGCCTCTGACTCGAGCTCGGGCCAATCGATCACCGCCGGCTTGTAGGGATTGAAGCTGTCCAGCAGCGTGCGGCAGAAGAGCGTTTTGTGGGCGTCACTCCCCAGGCGAGGGCGTCCCTCGGGCCGGGATCCTGGAACAGTGCAGGAGTCGGGGAGCGTTGAATTCACGATTTCAGGCCCGCTCGGCACGTCGCCACCGTGACAGGCGCCCGCCCACGGCGGCTGCCGCCCCGGGCTCGAGGAAGTCGCCGAATCCGCCCAGGCGTAGCGACGCATCGCGGCACGCCGCGACGACCTCCGCAGCCACGAGGGCCTCGAGCTCCTCACGATAGCGATAGCCGGCGGCCGCGCCGGGGAAGGGCCCGGTGGCGGGGTGAAGGTAGATCTCGCTGAGCCCCTGCGGCAGGTTTCGGATCAGCCCCAAGAGGCGCTCCCGCGTCATGTGCCCGGACCATTTCAGTCCGAAGAGATAATCGGGCGCCAGGAGGCCGGCAGCGCTCACTCGGCGCTGCAGTGCCAGGGCAAACGGCATCGTGAGTTGCACAGGCGTCCAGCGGGTATGCCGCTCGATCTCGCGCAGCACGCGCGTGGGCTCGCGCGGCACGCGCACTGCGCGCAAGCCGAAGCGAGGGCCGATCGCGGTGATCAGCTGCCCCACCAGCGGATGAAGATGAAAATGCTTGTGCGCATTACAGTGATCGAGTGTCAGGCCGCTGTCGCGGAAAGCCGCAAACTGCGCGGTGATTTCCGCGGCGAGCTCGCGGCGCACGGTTCTGCTGAGGGCGATGAGCGCCCCGAAGGCCGCAAGGTCGGAACGAAAAAGGCCGGCGTCGTCCACCAGATGAGTCACGGCCGAGGCCGGCAGCAGCGGTCGGCCTTCCACCAGCACCAGGTGCAGCCCGACACGGAGCGATGGCATGCGCCGCGCGCGAGCGATGGCATCGGCCGCCGCCGGCGCGCCAACCATGAGGCTCGCCGCGCTGAGGATGCCGCCAAGATGCGCCGCTTCGACGGCGTCGTTGACTTCGCGAGCCGCCCCGAAATCGTCGGCCGTAACGATCAGGCGCTTCACGCAGCATCCCGCCGCGAGCGCAGGAAATGAAAGAACTCCACGCCCTCGCGCAGACGGCGCTTCATCATTTCGGGACTGGCAATCATCTCGGCCAGGATGGACGCTATCTTGGACGGGCGGAAATAGAACTTCTTGTAGAAATCCTCGACGGAATCAAAGATCTCCCCGTGACTGAGATGCGGATAGTTCAGCGGCGCAATCTGCGTGCCTTCCTGCGTCAGAAGATCGATTTCCTCGTTGTACAGCCAACCGTTCTCCTTTGCCTGTCGGTACAGGAAGGTGCCCGGATAGGGGGCGGCGAGCGAAACCTGAATCGTGTGGGGATTGATCTCCTTGGCGAAATCGAGCGTCTCCTGGATCGTCTCCCGGGTCTCCCCGGGCAGACCCAGAATGAACGTGCCATGGATGACGATGCCGAGCTCGTGGCAGTCCTTGGTGAAGCGGCGCGCGAACTCCACCCGCATGCCCTTCTTGATGTTGAACAGGATCTGCTGATTGCCGGACTCATAGCCGACAAGCAGCAGACGCAGGCCATTGTCCTTCATGACTTCCAGCGTCCGGCGTGGAACATTCGCCTTGGCGTTGCAAGACCAGGTGACTCCGAGCTTGCCCAACTCCTTTGCCAGCGCTTCGACACGCGGCAGATTGTCGGTCAGGGTGTCATCGTCGAAGAAGAACTCCTTCACCTGCGGGAAGGCGTTCTTCGCCCATTTCATTTCTCCGATGACGTCTTCGACCGAGCGCACGCGATAACGATGCCCTCCCACCGTCTGCGGCCATAGGCAGAAGGTGCAGCGCGATTTGCAACCGCGTCCCGTATAGAACGAGATGTAGGGATGCTTCAGGTAGCCGCCGAAGTAGTTCTCGATGGTCAGGTCGCGCTTGTAGACCGGCGTTACCCAGGGGAGCGCGTCCATGTTCTCGAGAACTTCGCGGTTCTCGTTGTGAACGATGACGCCCCGCCGGTTGCGGTAGGAAAGCCCTTTGATGTCGCTCCAGGGCCTGCCGTCGGCGACTTCCTTGATGGTGAAGTCGAATTCGTTGCGGGCCACGAAATCCACGGCCGCTGCGGCGATGAGGCTCTTCTCGGGCTCGACCGCGACTTTGGCGCCGATAAATCCGATTCTGATGTCCGGATTGACCGCCTTGATCATCTCCGCCGTCTTCACGTCCGATTTGAAGGACGGAGTGGAGGTGTGCATCACTACCAGCTCGCGGCTGTTGAGCTCCGGAGCGATGTCCTCGAATTTCAGGCGGTGCGGCGGCGCATCGATCAGCTTCGACCCCTCGACCAGCGCCGCCGGTTGTGCAAGCCAGGTCGGGTACCAGAATGAGCGCACCTCGCGCCTCATCTGATAGCGCGCCCCCGCGCCGCCGTCGAATCCGTCGTAGGAAGGCGGGTGCAGAAAGAGTGTTCTCACGGCCGGCAGCTCCTCAGGGGATCGGGTGAGCGGTTCCATCGCGCGCCACGCGATAGCGTGCGTGCCGCCATTGCACGCGGCGCGTCGCAAAGCTCCAGCACCACAGCGAGAACGCGAGCAGGTCGTTGAGCGTCACCAGGCATAACTGCGCCAGAAAGGAATAGGATTTGCGAGGCGCTGAATCTATCATGACTCGCGCCAGTGCCGTGATCGCAAGCATCACCAGTGTCGCGCGGCTGCCGCCGGCGAGCACAGCCCCCAGAATCCCCGCTGGCAAGCCGAACGTGACCCCGGACAGGGCATAGCCGAGCGGTCGCACGGTGCGAATCGTGCGCAGCCATCGCAGCTCGTGCCGCACCAGATCGCCGAGCGTCGCTTCGTCGACGCCGGTCTCGACCTCGGCCTCCGACAACACGGTGCGCAAGCCCGCCCGCCGCGTCAGCTCTCCCAGCCGGTAGTCATCAGGCAGCTGATCCACGATCGCTGTGAACCCGCCGATGCGGGCCAGCGTTTCACGGCGCAGCGCGATGGTTGCGCCGAACGCGAATGAGCGCGAGCCGAGGAGTGCCGCCACGCGCGCCGAGGGCATGAACCACTCGTTGATGAACAGCGACCCCAGCAACGACCACAGTCCCGGCCGTGGACAACCGCGGTACAGACACGTGACGATGCCGACTCCCTCCTTCAGCAGAGGCGCTGTGACTCGTTCGAGGTAGTCGGGGGTCACGCGCACGTCACTGTCTGCGATGATGAGATAGTCGTGACGCGCGAACGGCAGCATGTTGATGAGGTTGCTCACCTTGGCGCTGGCGCCGTGCTGTGTCGGATTGGCGGCGATCTGCAGATCCAGTCGCGGAAACTCGCGTTGCAGCCTGCGCACCGCATGCAGAGCCGGGTCGTCCGCGTCGCGCACCCCGCAGATGATCTGCATGCCCGCGGTGCTCTGCTCGCAAAGCGAACGCAGACCCTCGTAGAGTCCGGGCTCCGAGCCACACAGGGGTTTCAGGATCGTGGTGGGCGGTACGGGGAGCGACACGGGATGCTCCGGAGCGCGCCGCACTCGCAGTGCAATCGAGGCGAGGATCGTGTAACCCATGGCCAGCGCCGCGAGCGCAGTTCCGCAGCTGTCGAGCCAAAGCTGGGCGCCCGCGCTCATCCGCGGCTCGAGCCCTGGCGCGGGGAGCGCGCACGCCGCTGCGCGAGCCGCCCCGATGGGGGCGAGATTCCTGTCGCGAAGTTTTCGGGTGAGGGTATCATCTGCTTAAGCGTATCGGATGCATGCGCGCCGCCGGCGGCGGGGATGCCAGCGGGTCGGTCGCGGTCACTGTACACGTGCGCACCACTTGGGGAGACAGCTCTTTGATCGACCAATTTCTGCCATTTGGCAGCGGGATCGGCGAACTTACCGCGGATTCGGAGACGCTGATTCTGGTCGACGGCGCCGACCGCGAACTCGGCTACCTGGACAAGGCTCAGTGCCACGTCGGCAGGGGGGTCCTGCATAGGGCCTTTTCGCTGCTGATCTTCAACGGCCGCGGTGAGCTGCTGCTGCAGCAGCGTGCGGCATCCAAAAGGCTGTGGCCGCTGTACTGGTCCAACAGCTGCTGCAGCCATCCGCGCCGCGCCGAGAGCATGGAGACGGCGATCCATCGCCGCCTGGGCGAGGAGCTCGGGCTGAGCTGTCCGCTGCAGTTCCTGTTCAAGTTCCAGTATCAGGCGCAATTCGACGCGGCCGGCGGCGAGAACGAGCTGTGCTCGGTCTACATCGGGCGTTGCGCCGAGCGGCCGCGGATCAATCGGGACGAGATTCTCGCCTGGCGCTGGATCAGCCCGGAGGCGCTGCAGGCGGAGATGGCCGGGCCGGACGCGGGGAAGCTCACCCCGTGGTTCAGGCTCGAGTGGGAACGCACCTGGCGTGAGCACCGCAGCGCGGTGCTGGCGCTCAACTAGCTGAAGTCAGCTTCCTTAAGCGAACGGAGACCGAATTTGGCTGTTCCGCTGCTGCAGATGTACCGCGTCGGCCGCTACATCGTCGCGCGCAAGCTGCGCGGCGAGAAGCGTTACCCGCTGGTGTTGATGCTCGAGCCGCTGTTCCAGTGCAATCTCGCCTGCGCCGGCTGCGGCAAGATCGATTACCCGAAAGAGGTACTGCAGAAACGGGTCGGCCTCGCCAACGCTCTGCGCGCCGTGGAGGAGTGCGGTGCGCCCATTGTGTCCATTGCCGGCGGCGAGCCGCTCATCGACAAGGAAACCCCGCAAATCGTCGCGGGGATCGTGGCGCGCAAGAAGTTCGTTTATCTGTGCACCAACGCCATTCTGCTGTCCCGGCACATCGACGAGTACCGGCCATCGCCCTATCTCACCTTCTCCATCCACCTGGATGGTAATCGCCACCGTCACGATGAGTCGGTGTGCCAGGAGGGAGTATTCGACAAGGCGGTTGCGGCAATTCAGCTGGCGCGGGCCAGGGGTTTTCGCGTCACGATCAATTGCACGCTGTTCAGCGGCGAGAATCCTGACGAGGTGGCGGAGTTCTTCGACGCGGCGATGCGGCTCGGAATCGAGGGCATCACTGTTTCGCCCGGCTACAGTTACCAGCATGCGCCGCGGCAGGATGTCTTCCTGGCACGTAACGCCAGCAAGCAGCTGTTCCGCGAGATCTTCAGGCGACATCGCGGGCGCAGACGATGGTCTTTCAATCATTCCGCCTTGTTTCTCGATTTTCTCGCCGGCAACCAGGCCTATGAATGCACGCCCTGGAGCAATCCCACCTACAACGTCTTCGGCTGGCAGCGGCCGTGCTACCTGCTCACCGACGAAGGCAGCGCGGCGAGCTACCGCTCCCTGATGCAGGATACGGACTGGGAGCGCTACGGCGTGGGGCGCAACCCGCGCTGCGACAATTGCATGGCGCACTGCGGCTTCGAAGGGACTGCGGTCGCCGACACGTTCGCCCATCCGCTCAAGGCGCTCAAAGCTGCCCTGCGCGGTCCGCGCGTCACGGGGCCGCTGGCGCCCGACCCGCCGGTGCGGTATGCGCCAGGTGACAGGATCCGCAGCATTTCGCTGCCGCTCAGCGCCCTGCAACGCCCGCGGCATGAGTCAGAAGGCGCACGGGCAACGGAGTTACAGTGATCGCGAGAGCCGTCGTGCCGGGGCGGCCGCAACGAGGGCGGCCGCGTGAGTAGTACGCCGGTAATTCGCGCAGAGCGCGACGGCGAGACGACAGCGCGCGCCCCCTTCGCAGATCAGCTCAAGCCGTGGCAGGCGCGCATGGAACAGGCGCTGGCCGCCCGGCTTCCGGCGGTCGATTCGGAACCGACGCGCCTGCACGCGGCGATGCGCTACAGCGTGCTCAACGGCGGCAAGCGGGTTCGACCGATACTGCTGTTCTGCAGCGCTCGCGCCGTCGGGCTGAACGAAGCACAGGTCGAGGCCGCAGCCTGCGCGATCGAGCTCGTACATGCGTATTCGCTGGTGCACGACGATCTGCCGGCGATGGACGATGATGACTTGCGCCGCGGTCGGCCGACCTGCCACAAAGCCTATGACGAGGCGACGGCGCTGCTCGTGGGCGACGCACTGCAGTCGCTGGCGTTCCAGTTGCTGGCCGATGATCCGGCGTTGCCCGCCGCGCCGGCGATACGCCTGCAGCTGATCGAGCTGCTGGCGGATGCGAGCGGCACGCGCGGAATGGCCGGAGGCCAGGCGCTCGATCTCGCGGTGCAGGGAAGGCGGCCGCCCGTTGCCGAGATCGAGGCGATGTATGCCCGCAAGACCGGAGCGCTCATCCGGGCGAGCGTGCTGATGGCGGCGGTGTGCGCCCCGCAGCTCGCGCCTCACCTGCGAGCGGCATTGGCGGCATTCGCCGGGCCGATCGGGCTTGCCTTCCAGATCCAGGACGACCTGCTGGACGTGCTCGGTGACACGGCGACGCTCGGCAAGCCGACCGGCGCTGACCACGCGCGCGGCAAACCCACCTATCCGGCGCTCCTCGGGCTGGCGGCTTCGCAGCAGCGGGTCCGGCTGCTGCACACGGAAGCCGTGGAGGCGCTGCGACCCTTCGGTCCGGCTGCCGGCCTGCTGCACGCCGTGGCTGATTGGTTGCTGGCGCGCAGCTACTAACGCGAAGCTATGGGGTGGTGAGCTTGCAGATGCACTTCGGAAATTCCGATGACAGCTACCAGCAGCAGATCCTTCCGCACGTCTCGCGAACCTTCGCGCTGACCATCCCGCAACTGCCGGCGGGACTGCGCACGGCGGTGATCAATGCCTACCTCCTATGCCGGATCGCCGACACCATCGAGGACGAGCCGGCGCTTTCCTCGTCCGAGACGCTGCATTTCCTGCAGCGCTTCGCGGCCGTCGTAGCCGGCACCGAAGCCGCGGGTCCGCTCGCCCGCGAGGTCGGCGCCCGGCTCACGGATCGCACCCTGCCGGCAGAGCGCGACCTGGTAAGCAACATGGAACTTGTCATCCGTGTGACCGCGCGGCTCGGCGAGCGGCGCGCTGCCATCGAGCGGTGCATCGAGCTGATGTGCCACGGCATGCACCATTTTCAGCGAACGGCCAGCCTGCGTGGCCTGGCGCACTCGGGTGAGCTCGACAGCTACTGCTACTACGTGGCGGGCGTCGTCGGCGAGATGCTCACCGAACTGTTCAGCGGCTACTCGCCCGCCGTCGCCGCGCAACGCGCCGCTCTGGATGATCTTTCCGCATCGTTCGCTCAGGGGCTGCAGATGACCAACATCCTCAAGGATTTCTGGGAGGATCGCAGCCGCGGCGCGTGCTGGTTTCCCCAGGACGTCTTCAGCCGCCACGGGGTCGAGCTTGCGCAGCTGTCACCGCAGCGCTCCGACCCCCGATTCCATGCGGGCGTGCGCGAGTTGATCGCGGTGGCCCACGGGCACCTGCGCAATGCCCTGGCCTATGCGCTGCTGATCCCTGCCACGGAGAGCGGTATCCGGCGTTTCTGCCTATGGGCCATCGGGCTTGCCATGCTCACACTGCGCAAGATTGCCGCCTACCCGCAATACACCCGCGGCGCACAGGTCAAGGTGTCGCACTCGGCGGTTCTCCTGACGCGTGTCGCTACGAGCCTGGCGGTACGCAACGATCGCCTGCTCAGGTGGCTGTTCGCGCACGTGGCGCGCGGGTTGCCGCTGGCGCCGCCCCTGGCGGTGCGCCGGGCCGCGGCCCGGGCAGCGGCACTCGCCGCCGCGGCACCGGCGCTGCGCAGCAGCCAGCGCGGTCGAGCGTGAGCGCCGCGCCGCCCCGATCGCGAGAGCCCGACATGTTGATCCGTGCTGCGCCCGCCTCCGCTCCGCTCGCTCCGGTTACCGCTCTGGCGGGCGCGCCGCTTGTGGCGCGGGCACCTTCGGAAGCGCCACTGCCATTGCTGGAACGCGCGATCGCTGCGGCGCGCGATGAGCTGCTCCGCCGCCAGAGTCCGCAGGGATGCTGGCAGTTCGAGCTCGAAGCCGACTGCACGATTCCGGCCGAGTACATCATGATGACGCATTTTCTCGGTGAGACGGATGCGCAGCTCGAAGCGAAGATCGCCGTTTACCTGCGGGCCCGTCAGGCGGATCACGGCGGCTGGCCCCTGTATCACAACGGGGCCTTCGACATCAGTTGCAGCGTCAAGGCTTATTTTGCGCTGAAGCTTGCCGGTGACAGCCCCGAGTTGCCGCACATGGCACGGGCGCGAGCCGCGATCCTTCGTCATGGCGGCGCGGCCACGACGAACGTCTTCACCCGCATCGCCCTCGCACTCTTCGGGCAGCTCCCGTGGCGTGGCGTGCCGTACATGCCCGTCGAGCTGGTGCTGCTGCCGCGCTGGTTTCCGTTCAATCTCTACCGGGTGTCCTACTGGTCGCGCACGGTGATGGTGCCGCTGCTGATCCTGTGCACCCTCAGGCCTGTGGCGCGGAATCCCCGCAACGTGCAGCTGCGCGAGTTGTTTACGACCCCGCCGGAGGAGGAGCGTTTCCGCCGCCCCGGCGCGCGCAGCGGTGCTTTGGCACGCACCTTCCTGGTGATCGATGGGCTCGCCCGCAGCGTCGACGGGCTGATTCCGCGAGCGCTGCGCGAGCGCGCCCTGCGCCGTGCCGAGGCGTGGATGCTCGAGCGCTTGAACGGCGAGGATGGCCTGGGGGCCATCTTCCCGGCCATGGTGAACGCGCTCGAGGCGCTCGCCGTGCGCGGATACGCCAGCGACCACCCGCGGCGTCGCGCCGCAAAGAGCGCACTGGAGCAGCTGCTGGTCGTCGATGGCACAAGCGCCTATTGCCAGCCGTGCGTCTCGCCGGTGTGGGATACGGCTCTCGCCGCTCTGGCAATGCAGGAGGTGGGCGGCCCGAGTGCACGCGTCGCGGCGCTGCGCGCACTCGAATGGCTGGAGCCGCGGCAGGTGCTCGAGGGCCCGGGAGACTGGTGCATACGGCGCCCGGCGCTCGCGGGCGGAGGCTGGCCGTTCCAGCGAACCAACAGCCACTACCCGGATCTCGACGACACGGCCGTGGTCGCCTGGGCCATGCATCGCTCGAGCGCTGCCGAGCGCTACTCGCATGCCGTGGACCGGGCGCTCGATTGGCTTGTCGGGATGCAGAGTCGCAACGGCGGCTTTGCCGCGTTCGATGTGGACAATACCAGCTACTACCTCAATGAGATTCCGTTTGCCGATCACGGCGCGCTGCTCGATCCTCCGACGAGCGATGTCACCGCCCGTGTCGTCGCGGCTCTGTCGCGGGTCGGGCGTCCGCGCGACGCCGCCGCTCTGGCCCGCGCCATCGCCTACCTGCGCAGAGAGCAGGAATCCGACGGCTCGTGGTTCGGCCGCTGGGGCACCAACTACCTCTACGGCACGTGGTCGGTGCTGGTCGCGTTGGCGCAAGCGGGCATCGTCCCCGATGACACAGCGGTGCGGCGCGCGGTGAGCTGGCTCGAGGCGCGGCAGAATGCCGACGGGGGCTGGGGTGAGAGCAATGACAGCTATGCACGCGAGCTTGTCGCGGCGCGCGCGCCGAGCACCCCTCATCAGAGCGCCTGGGCGCTTCTGGGGCTCCTGGCAGCGGGCGAGGTGCGGTCAAACTCCGTGCGACGTGGCATCGAGTATCTGCTGCGTACGCAGCAGGCAGACGGTTTGTGGAGCGATCCGAGCTTCACGGCGCCCGGATTCCCGCGGGTTTTTTATCTGCGCTATCACGGGTATTGCGCCTATTTCCCCCTCTGGGCGCTGGCGGCGTACCGCACGCGGTCACGGTCCGGAACCAGCCATTGAAGGGACTCGGGATCGTGGCCGCGCTCGCCGTCGAGTCGCGTCCACTGGGCGTGGCGCGGCGGCGCCGTGCGGGGCCCGCATCCCTTGCCGACGGCACACTCCTGGTGGTGAGCGGCATGGGGCCGGCTGCGGCGGGGCGGGGCGCACGTGAGCTCGTTGAGGCCGGCGCCACGGCGCTCGTCAGCTGGGGCATGGCCGGGGGGCTCGATCCGGCGCTCACTGCCGGAACGCTGTTGCTACCGGGCGAAATCGTTTCAAGGGATGGTGCGCTCTTCCCCACTGCGCGCGAGTGGCGTGAGCGTTTGAGCGCCGCGGTCGCGGGGCTGCACCCGGTCTGCGGCGGGAGACTGCTGACTTGCGCGGCAGCGATCGGTTCCGTGGCCGAGAAGGCGAGCGCCTTCCGCGAGACGACCGCCATCGCAGTAGACATGGAGAGTCTCGCCGTGGCGCAGGTGGCGGCAAGCCACGAGCTGCCCTTCATCGCCGTGCGTGCGATCGTGGACACGGCCGCGGATGCGCTGCCGCGGACGCTCGTGGCCGTTGCCGCCGAGGCAGGCGCCGTGCGCCTCGGGCATTTGCTCGCCGCGCTCGCCCGCAGGCCCGCAGATCTTGGTGCGTTCATCCGGCTGGTGCGCTCGTACCGCGCCGCAAAGCGGGCGCTCGCGAGCGTCGCGGGCTGCGGCGCCCTTGCACCACGCGGGTTGCGCATCCCGTCCGCCACCGCCGGCCCATGAGGGCGCTGGTCACGGGAGTGACGGGCTTCGTCGGCTCGGCGGTGGCGAGAGCTTTGAGCCGCGCCGGTTGGCAGGTGCGCGCCCTGGTACGCGTCGATTCCGACCGGCGCAATCTGCGGCAGCTGCCGGTGGAGGTCGCCGTCGGCGACATCACTCACGATGGCTCACTCGATGAGCCGCTGCGCGACTGCGATGCGCTGTTTCATGTCGCGGCGGACTACCGCCTGTGGGTCCCCGAGCCGCAACAGCTGTATCGAACCAACGTGGAGGGAACCCGCAACGTGCTCGAGGCCGCCCGGCGGGCCAAAGTTGCACGCTGCGTCTACACGAGCAGCGTCGCCACCGTCGGCCTGCCGGCAGACGGCTCGCCCGGAACGGAGGACACACCGGTCGCTCTGGCCGATATGATCGGCCACTACAAGCGCTCGAAATTCCTCGCGGAACAGCTGGTGCGCGATTTCATCCGGGCGGGCGCACCCGTCATCATCGTGAATCCGTCCACGCCGATCGGTCCGGGCGATGTCAGGCCCACGCCGACCGGACAGCTCGTGCTGGACGCGGCCCGGGGGCGGATGCCGGCATATGTCGACACGGGACTCAACATCGTGCATGTCGATGATGTCGCCGCGGGGCATCTGCAGGCCTTTGATCACGGCCGCATCGGAGAGCGTTACATCCTGGGAGGGGAAAACCTGACGCTGCGTGAGATTCTCGCGCAGATCAGCCGGTTACGGGGGCGCAAGCCGCCCCGCATCCGTCTGCCGCACGCCGCGCTCCTGCCCCTGGCCTATGTATCGGAGGCGGTCGCCCGGGTGAGGGGCCGAGGCACACGGGTGACGCTCGAGAGTGTGCGCATGGCTCGAAAGCGCATGTACTTCTCGAGCGAAAAGGCCGTGCGTGAGCTGGGATACAACTGGCGGCCACCATCCGCCGCGTTCGAGGACGCGCTCCTGTGGTTTCGCGAGCAGGGCGTCCTCGCTCCCTGAAAGTCTATCGATAGGCTGTCCAGATGGTTTTGAGGTCCGCGTACTTCTCGATGGCGTGCGCGGAGCGATCGCGCCCGAAGCCCGACTGCTTGAAGCCGCCGAACGGCGTGGCGAGCGAGGAACGATCGAAACTGTTCACCCAGACCGTTCCGGCGCGCAGCGCCGCCGAGACGCGATGCGCGGCGTTGATGTCCGTGGTCCACACGGCCGCCGCGAGCCCAAAAATACTGTCGTTGGCCATGCTGAGCGCTTCCGCCTCGCCGGCAAAGGGAGTGACGGCGAGCACCGGCCCGAAGATCTCCTCGCGCGAGACACGCATCTGCGGACGCACCGCATCGAGAATCGTCGCTTCGACGTAGTATCCGCCGCTCTCGGCAAGCGCCCGCTTACCGCCGAGGGCGAGCCTGGCGCCCTCCGACACGCCGCTGTCGATGTAGCCCAGCACGCGCCGCATGTGTCCCTCATCGATCAGCGCACCCATCTGGGTGGCCGGATCGAGCGGGTTTCCGAGAGTGATGCTCGCCGTCACCCGGCGGATGGATTCCAGCAGACGCTCCCGGATGCTCGAGTGCACGATGAGGCGCGAGCCGGCATTGCAGGTCTCGCCGGCGTTGTAATAGATCCCCCAGGCAATGGCTTCGGCGGCGGCATCGATATCAGCGTCCGCGAGCACCACGTGCGGGCTCTTGCCGCCGCACTCGAGCGACACGCGCTTCATGTTCGACTCGCCCGCGTAGCGCAGCATCAGTTTGCCCACCTCGGTAGAACCGGTGAAGCTGATCATGTCGACATCCGGATGAAGCGCGAGCGGCTTGCCCGCCTCCTCCCCGAATCCGGGCACGACGTTTAGCACCCCGGGAGGCAGACCCGCCTCGAGCGCGAGCTCACCCAAGCGGATGGCCGTGAGCGGGGACTGCTCGGCGGGCTTCAGTACCACGGAGTTGCCCATGAGCAGCGCCGGACCGATCTTCCAGCTGGTCACGATGAGCGGGTAATTCCACGGCACGATGGCGGCGACCACGCCGAGGGGCTCGCGGCGGATCAGCGCCAGGTCATTCGGGCCGGTGGGCGCGATCTCGTCATAGAGCTTGTCGGCGTATTCGGCGTAGTAGGCGATGCCCTCGCTCGCCTTCGGGACATCGACCTGGAGCGAGTTCTGGATCGGTTTGCCGACGTCGAGCGTCTCGAGCATCGCGAGGTGGTCGAGATCGGCGCGGATGAGCTCAGCGAAACGCAGCAGCACGCGCTTGCGCTCCTTCGGCTCGGTTCGCCGCCAGCGGCCGTCCTCGAATGCGGCCCGCGAGGAGGCTACCGCCGCATCGATATCCGCCTGCTCGCAGCGGGCGACCTGCGCGATCACCCGCCCGTCGATCGGCGTGCGCTTCTCGAACACCCTGCCGCTGCGGGCGCCGACCCGTTCGCCGTTGATGACCGCGCGCCCCTCGGGGCGCAAGGGAGCCGCCAGGCGCTCCCAGTCGCTGCGACTTCGGTCGGCCGGTTTTGCATTCATGGGCGGGCTCCTGATCAGGGAAACGCCATCACAGATCGGCAATCCCGCCTGCTACTTGCCCTCGAACCGGTAAGAGAATCGCACTCCGAGCGTGCGCGGACGATTGACGGTGTTCATCTTGACGAACTCGGCGTAGGAGGCGGTAAGGATCGCCCGGGTGTCCGTCAAGTTCTGGGCGTAGAACATGGTGCTCCAAGGTCCCCTGCCAATCCCGGCCGACGCATCGTAGGTCGTGAACGCGGGATCGTTGAAATTCGTGGAAATGCCCTGAAAGGTCTTCTGTTGCGGGTTGGTCGTGGCGTACGAGTGGGCCTGATGGGTGGTGCCGATCTGCAGGAACGCGTCGTAATCGCTGCTGAGCCGGAAATCGTAACGGGCGCGCAGATTACCCTCGAAGGGCGGCGACACCGCCAGAGGCTGACCGAGCTCACCGAAGGGGTTCACGACGCCGGTGATCGGCTGGCCATTCGTGCCGATCAGGCTGAGGTTCTTCACGTTCTCGCTGCTGTTCCACGCGGCCGCCCCCGTGACGGTTAGCCCACCGACGACGCGCCAGACGAGCTGCGTTTCGGCACCGCGCACGCGGTAGTTGGGCCCGTTTGTCGTGAACACCAGGTTTCCCGTCACGCCGGGGTCGAAGATACTCAGCTGGACGTTGTCCCAGTACTCCTGGTAGACGGCGCCGTTGAACTGCAGGTGATGATCGAGCCACTCGGTCTTCCAGCCGATCTCGTTGTTGGTGAGGGTATCGGGGGCGTACGCGATCGGCGGCACCCAGACTCCGGCCAGCGGTCCTTTGACGACCGCCTGCGCACGATTGAACCCCCCGGGGCGGAACCCTTGCGACCAGGTGTAGTAGGCCATGATGTCCGGAGTGAGGTGCCAGGTGAGATTGGCACGGCTGCGGGTGCCGATGTAGGTCTTCCGCAGACGTTTCGCGTCCAGGTTGTTCAGGTTGCTGAGCACCCCGGTGGCGAGCGTGCTGACGCAAGGATTCGGCGGTACGGAGCTGTTATAAAAGCCGTATATCTCGCAACCGAAGCTGCCGACGTTGGATCCGAGCTCAAAGTCCCGGATGTCGTACCAGCGTGTTCCGCCCGTCAGCGTCAGAATCTTCGGAATGATGTCGAAATCGATCGAGGCGAAGGCCGCAGTCTGCTCGTAGCCGCGCGTGATGTCGTCGAAGAACGCGTCCCCGAGTTGCCGCACCTGAGGGTTGTTCGAAGTGACGGGATAGTTCGTTGGCGGCGTCGTATACGGATTGATGCTCGGGGGGCCAAGAGGGTAGAAGTTCGGGCTCGTTCCGTAGTGCCAGTCTGCGTTCTCATGAATCCGGTACTGCTCCCAGAACACGCCAACCAGACCGCGCAAGCGCCAGTCATCCGGGGTGCTGAGCCGCATCTCGTGGCTCTGATGCGTCGTGGTCTCGTGGTCTGTCCAGAAGACTTTCGGAGAGTAACAGTAGCCCGGGGATACCCCCATTCCCGGGTAGTAGCTTGACTGGGTGAAGCTGCCGGGTGTAGGGATTGCTACTCCGACGAGACTGGGATTGGGCGCATTGGCGGCTGTGTAGAACCCGCTGTTGAAGGGATAGCCGGGATAGTTGCATTGGTAGTAGCCGGTGTACCGGCCGCGCGAATAGTTGGTGTAGTCCTGCAACTGGTCCACGCTGCGGTCCAGGTAGGCTCCGGTATAGATGAACCGCAGCTCGGCGATGCGGCCGTCGAGCGTCCACGCGGTGTTCTCGAACTTGTCCTTGTTGAAGCTCGGGCCGAACTGCGCGACGGAGAGGTCCGGCAGCGGTTTCCCCAGGCTGTCGTACTCCTCGGCCCAAAAGACCCCTTGGGCATCGATGCTCTGATAGGACTGGGTGATCAGGGCGCGCCAATCGTCATTGATCTGATAGAGCAGCTCCGCGCGCAGGCCCTGGTAGGTGACCGGGTTGATCGCCTTCGCGAGGGCGGTGGCATTGTTGATCGTGCCGCTGTTCGGCGGCACGATGCCGCCGAAGTAGTTGGCCACCACTAAATCGGTCGGAGCACGCGAGAACGCGGCCGGAATGTTGTTGATGTAGCCGCCACGCCGGTCGTTGTAAATCGTCGCGCGCGCCGCCAGGCGGTTCTCGATCAAGGGCAGGTTAAGGGTGGCGTCCACAGCGCTGTTCGGATCACCGTGAGCCGTCACTCCGTAACTCGCATTGACGTTCGCCTCGGTGACGTTCAGCTTCGGCTTGTTGGTAATGTAACGGAGCACTCCGGCCATGGCTCCCGCGCCAAACAGCGTCCCCTGCGGTCCCTCGAGCACCTCGATGCGCTCAAGATCCACGGCATATATATCGAGGTTGCGGCCCGGAACCTCTCCCGACTGTTCATCCAGATAGACTGCCACGCTCGGGAAGCTCTCGGTGGCGCCGGCCCCCTGCGTTCCACCCGAGCCGCCGGTGGAGAGACCGCGCATGATGATGTCGCCCTGGGCCGGGCCGAAGGTCGTGGCGGTGACGTTGGGGAGATATTTCACGAAATCATCGAAGGTCTGCACATTCAGCTGCCTCAGCGTCTCGGCGGTGAGCGCCTGAATGGTGATCGGCACATCCTGCAGGTTCTCTTCACGGCGGTTGGCGGTGACGATGACTTCCTGCAGCGCTCCCGCCGCGGCAGTTTCGGCTGTCGTATCCGCCGCCTGTGCCGTCTGAGCGGCTTGCGCGCCGAGGATGGCTGCGACCGCACGTGACAACTTGCTGTTGACCTTCATTGTGCCCCCCATCGCACGCTCGTTCTTATCCGAATTCGAGCCGAATGCTGGATTCTACCCTTACCGGGGATATGCGTCGCGAAGTGGCGCCTGCGGACCGCCCGCCGTCAGCTTCGCGTAGAATTTGCACGACTCGTTACGCTCCGCAGAAGCAGCCTGAATGGCAGCGCAGCCGCAACACGCCGAATCCCGCATCGAGTCCGAGGTCCACCGCATCCGCGGCCTGATCGAGAAGCATGCGTACGCCCAGGCGCTGGCGCAGGCGACTGTCCTGCTCGGGGAGGTCCCCGAGAATCAGGACGTGCTGTACCTGGTGGCCGTGAGCCAGCGACAGCTGGGGCTCACCGCGGATGCGCTTGCGACGCTCGAGCGCCTGGAGGCGGCCCATCCGCAGTTTGCCCGCCTGTACCAGGAGCGCGGCCACTGCCATCGCGCGGCAGGCGATGCCGCGGCCGCGATCGTCGCGTACCAGCGCGCCGTCAGGCTCAATTCGGTCCTGCACGCCAGCTGGCGCGCACTCGCGGAGCTGCACGGCGCGGCGGGACGCCGCCCGGAGGCGGCGGCAGCGGCGCAGCAGGTGGCGCTGCTCGCGCAGCTGCCCCCGCCGGTGCTGGCGGCCTCGGGGCTCCTCGCCGAGGGGAACCTGTACGCGGCCGAGGGGATCCTGCGGCGCTTTCTCGCCTCCAATCCGCAGCACATCGAGGCGATGCGACTGCTCGCGCAGATCGGTCTGCAGCTCGAGGTGCTCGATGATGCCGAGTTTCTGCTGGAGAGCGTGCTCGCATTCGCACCCGACTATCATCTCGCCCGCTATGACTACGCCCAGGTGCTCAGCCGGCGCTACAAGCACGCGGCGGCGCTCGTCGAGGCGCGCAAGCTCTTGGGCGTCGATCCCGCCAATCGGGCCTTCCGTACGCTGTACGCCACCGTCTGCGTTGGCCTCGGCCAGCACGAGGAGGCGCTGCGTACCTATCGCGAGCTGCTGCAGGAAGCGCCTGAGCCGGAGCTGCACCTGTCGATCGCGCACGCCCTGAAGACGCTCGGGCGGCAGTCGAAGGCGATCGAGGCCTATCGGGACGCCGCCCTGGCGCGGCCGGGTTTCGGAGATGCCTACTGGAGTCTTGCGAACCTCAAGACGTATCGCTTCACGGAAGCTGAGATCGAGCGGATGCAGGCGCAGGAGGGGGCGGGGTCCGCGCCGCTCGTTGACCGCTATCACCTGTGCTTCGCGCTCGGCAAGGCGCTCGAGGATCGCGGCGATTTCGCTGCGTCCTTCCGTTATTACGAACGTGGCAATGCTTTGAAGAAAAGCGACAGTCACCACGATTCCGACGTGCTCGAGGGCGCGCTCGCGCGCCAGCGCGCGCTGTGCACGCCGGAGTTCTTCGCCGCCCGACGGGGCTACGGCAGTGCGCGCGCCGACCCGATCTTCATCGTAGGACTGCCGCGGGCGGGCTCGACGCTCATCGAGCACATCCTCGCCTCGCACTCGCAGGTAGAGGGGACGATGGAACTCGCCGACATTCCGCGCATGGTGCACCAGCTGCAGGGCCGCGAGCACAGCGAGCGCGCGCCGCGCTACCCGGCCGTGCTCGCGGAGCTGTCGGCGGGCGAGGCGCTGCGGCTGGGAGAGAAGTATCTGGCGGACACGCAGGTGTACCGCAGCGGCAAGCCGTTCTTCATCGACAAGATGCCGAACAACTTCCGGCACCTGGGCCTGATCCATCTCATCCTGCCGAACGCCAGAGTCATCGACGCACGGCGCGAGCCCATGGCCTGCTGCTTCAGCAATTTCAAGCAGCTCTTCGCTTCGGGACAGGAGTTCACCTACAGCCTCGAGGACATTGGGCGCTACTACCGCGCTTACCTGGAGCTCATGGCCCATTGGGAGCAGGTGCTGCCCGGCAATATCCTGCGCGTACAGCACGAAACAGTGGTCGATGACCTCGAGTCGAGCGTGCGTCGCATACTCGAGTTTCTCGGCCTGCCGTTCGAGCCAGGCTGCCTCGAGTTCTACAAGACCGAGCGTAGCGTGCGCACGGCAAGCTCCGAGCAGGTGCGCCAGCCGATCTTCCGCGAAGGTGTCGACCAGTGGCGCAACTTCGAGCCCTGGCTCGGGCCGCTAAAGACGGCGCTCGGGCGATGAGGGCCACGGCCGCGCCGTAAAGCGCAGCATTGAACTGACGGCGCTCTTGTACGTACCTACATTTGTCGGCGTGTGCCGTTCCTCACCGGGAGGGGTAAGTTTTGGGCACATCAGGATCAGGCCTGATCTATATAGCGATAGCCTTGCTGCAGCCGCTGGCGCTCGCGGCGCAGACCGGCTGGGTCGTGGAGCCTGGAGTGCAGCAGCGGCTGGCGGCCGGTGAGGTGGTCGTGCAAAGCGCGACCGCGGTTGATCCAGCGGCGCCGCGCGGCCGTGTCCATGCTGCCGTACGCATTCAGGCCTCGCCTGAGGCCATCTGGAGCGTCATGACCGACTGCAGTCAGGCTCCCTTGTACGTGCCCGGTCTCAAGCGCTGCCGCCGCATCGCTGGCGCGCCGGATGGGCGCTGGGAGGACATCGAGCACGAGGTCCGATACTCCTGGCTGCTGCCGACGATTCGCTACGTGTTTCGCGCGCAATATGACCGGCCCCATCGCATCGACTTCCATGGCATCAGCGGTGACCTCAAGGAGCAGACGGGCACCTGGTATCTCACGCAGACGCCGGACCGGACCGCGACGGTGGTGGAGTACGAGTTGTATCTCGATCCGGGCTTCTGGATCCCGCAATTTCTCGTGGCGCGTACGCTGCGCAAGGATGTCCCGGCCGTGCTGAGTGGGCTGCGAGATCGGGTGCAGCAAGCCGAAACCGCCAAATGATCACCCGCAGCACTGATCTGGGTACGGCGGTGGGCGAAAAATAGTATGCCGGCTGGCGAAAGATAGGCAGGTTCCCCGCGTTGCCCGCAGGGCGGACGACATAGCGTATCGATCGTCCGGAAAGGGTTCGTAATCGACGCGATCCACGCACCCGATCCATTACGCCGCAACTGAATGGGAGAACCACCATGAAATCCGCAATCCGTCACACGATCTTCGCCGTGTTTCTGGGCTCACTGAGCGCGCTCGCTGCCGCCGGCCCGGGCGATGAGCCCGCGAAGCGCACCGTCTACTTCGCCGACCTCGATCTGAGCCACGGCGCCGGAGTCGCCGTGCTCTACAG
>DASZHQ010000152.1:0-5389 GCA_035937715.1 Steroidobacteraceae bacterium
CGATCGGTGCGCGCGTCCTCAGCCGCCAGCTGCGCGAGGGCGAGCGGCTGCCGCCGGAGACCGAGCTCGCCCGCCAGTTCGGTGTGAATCGCTCCACGGTGCGCGAGGCGCTGCGCGAGCTCGAGAGCCGCGGGCTGGTGCGGCGGCGACCGGGCTCGAAACTCATGTCGGTGAGCCGCCCGCCGCAACAGGCGGTCGCGCAGGGCGTGAGTCAGGCGCTGCTGCTGCACGACGTGACGGTGCGCGACGTGTGGGAGGCTCTCACGATTCTCGAGCCGCCGCTGGCGCAGGCGGCGGCGCGCGCGCGCACCGCACAGGATGTCGAGGAGCTCGGCGCGGCAGCCGAAGCTTTCAGCGCCGCCCAGGCGGATACCGAACAGGCGGTGCAGCGCACGGCGCAGGTATTCCGCTGTATCGGACGCGCCGCCCACAATCCGGTGCTGGAACTCGCGCAAGAGCCGCTGCTGCAGCTGCTCGAGCCCTCCCTGCGCGTCATGATCGACCGGGTGCCGCAGGCGCGTTCGCGCATCGCCACCGCTCACCGCCGCCTGGTGGAGGCGCTCAACACGCGCGACGAGGAGAGCGCGCACGCCTGGATGGCGCGGCACATCCGCGATTTCCGGCGCGGCTACGAGATTGCCGGGATCGATCTGGGATTGCGGCTGTGACCGAAGTCTCCGAACTCGCGCCTGCCGCCACCCGTGCGCGCGCGCGCGGGTATGCTGCGTGGCGCCCCCTGCCAGCGCTGAGGGAGTTGCCTCATGTTGACGGTCCTGATCGGGTTCTTTCTCCTGGTGGCCCTCGTCGGCTACCTGATCGGCCTCTACAACGGCCTGGTGCGGGTGCGCGCGGCGGTGAAACTCGCCTGGTCCGACATCGACGTACTGCTGGTGCAGCGCCATGACGAGCTGCCGAAGCTCGTCGAGGTCTGCAAGCAGTACCTGCAATACGAAGCCGGCACCCTCGAGCGGGTCATGCGCGCGCGCGCCGGCGTCGATGCGGCGCGCAGCTCCGGCAGCATGAGCTCGCTCGGTGCGGCCGAGAGCGAGTTGCGCCGCGGGCTCACCGGGCTGTACGCGGTGGCGGAAAACTACCCCCAGCTCAAGGCGAGCGAGCCCTTCCACCACCTGCAGGAGCGCATCAGCGGGCTCGAGACCGCGATCGCCGACCGGCGTGAGGTGTACAACGACGCGGTCAACACCAACAACGTTTGCATCGAGACCTTCCCCGACGTGCTGGTCGCGCGGCTGGGGGATTTCCGGCCCGCGCAGCTGCTGCACTTCCATGCGGACGAGAAGGCCGACGTCGATCTCAAGGCGGCATTCTCCCGCTGAAGCGGCGCCGCCGGGCAGCTCTCTGCCGTGTCTCATCCGCCGCCCTACCCCCTGATCGCGCTCGGGGCGGGCCTGCTGGCGCTGCTCGCCCTGTTCAGATTCTTCGTGCGTCTGCGGCGCGACCGCCTGGTGGCCGACACGCCCGCGGCGCGCATCCGCTCAGCAGCGCAGGGGTACGTCAAGGTGGCCGGGCGCGCCGAGCCGAGCGGGCCGGCGCCTACGGCGGCGCCGCTGAGCGCGCGGCCGTGCGTGTGGTGGGCGTATGAGGTCGCCCACCAGGAGCGCGATTCGAAGGGCAACACGCACTGGCATACGGTCGAAAGCGCCTCGAGCGTCGAGCTGTTCACGCTGGTCGATGACGACGAGGCGCGCTGCCTCGTCGGGCCGGTGTCGGCCGAAGTCACCCCGACCGTGCGCAACGTCTGGTACGGCTCCGGGGCGCGTCCGGCGGGGCCGCCGCCCGCATTAAGCCCGCTGCTGCACTCGGGTGAGTGGCGCTACACCGAGCGCCTCCTCGCGGCCGGCGAGCGGGTCTGCGTACTGGGCGAGTTGCGCTCGCATTCCGAGGTCGGCGACCCGGGCGCCGCCGCCGCGACGAAGCTGCACGAGTGGAAGCAGGACCAACGGGCTCTGCTGGCGCGCTTTGATACCAACCACGACGGCAAGCTCGACGCAGCGGAGTGGGAAGCGGCACGACAGGCGGCTGCCAGGGAATCGCAGGCGCAGACGCTGCAGTCGGGCATCTCACGCGTCAGCGTCATTTCCCAGCCGCGCAACGGTGAGCCTTTTCTTATCGCGCCTCTCAGCGCCAGCCAACTCGAGCAGCGCGAGAAGCGCTTCGCGCTGTTCTATTTCGTCCTGGGGCTGCTCAGCGTGATCGTGTGCGCCTGGGCAATCGGGCAGGCGAGCTAGCCTGGCGCGCGCCAGAGCCAGCCTAGCGCGCCACCTGCAGGTGCCGCAGGAGCGCCCCCGCCTGCTCTTGCAGCATGGCGCCGAACAGCGGCTGCAGCTGATCGAGCTGCTGCGCGGGGATCGCCTTGAGATCCGCCGGCGGCTGGTAACCCGTCCAGGTATGCCCGTCGCCGCCCCACTCGCGATCGAAGATCTGCATGCCGGCCGGAGCGGCTGCGATCAGCAGCAGCTCGGTGAAGGCGAGCAATGCGGGGGCAGTGTCGGCGCCGCCCTCCCCGCTCACGAAGCACCAGCCGCGCAGGTACTCCGGCAGCTCCCGGTGCCGCGCGCCGGCGGCGTGTGCCGAGTCGTTGCGTCCGGGGCCGAGCACGATGATCGCGTCCACGTGTTCCGCGGCGGCTAGTCTGGCAAACGGACCCGCGCATTCTTTCCGCAATCCTTTCGCGAGCTCGGCGTTGAGGAAGCAACTCTCGCGCGCACGGCTGAGCTCCGCTCCCGCGGCCAGCGGCACCGGCGCCAGCCCGAGTTGCGTGAGTTCGCCGCTCACCGCCCCGAGGAGCATCGCGGCGACCGACCACTTCACCGGATGGGTTTTCAGAAAGCTGTCCTGCAGGAACCGCGAGGCGTGGTAGTGCGTCACTTCGGCATCCAGCAGGTTCACCACGCCCACGCGCGCTCCGGCGGGCAGCCGCAGGGTGAGCGGCTCCTTCGCCGCGACCGCTCCCGTGGCCACGAGGAACGTCGCCACGAGGCCCGGCACGGCTGCGGACACGAGCGTCGTTGTGCTCATACGCGGCTCCCTTTGCCTGCGAGTTTAACCCCTCTGCCTCATAACGAGCGCTTATGAGTCTATGTCCGGAAACATCCGACGGACCGGGTCGCGGCAGATACCATTTGCGTCACGATATCTCCCGGAGGCTTCCATCTTGGCGGCGATCGGCAGCGAGCGCGTCCTCGCGGTGCGGCACTGGACGGACACGCAATTCACCTTCACCACCACGCGCGATCGCGGGCTGCGCTTCGAGAGCGGCCAGTTCGTCATGCTGGGGCTCGCCCTGGGCGAACGCTCGCTCCTGCGCGCCTACAGCATTGCGAGCGCGAACCACGATGAGCATCTGGAGTTCCTCAGCATAAAAGTGCCTGATGGTCCGCTCACCTCGCGTCTGCAGCACCTGCAGCCGGGAGATGAGATCCTCGTCAGTCGCAAGCCCACCGGGACGTTGCTGCTCGCCGATCTCAGGCCGGGGACGCGGCTGTACCTGCTCAGCACCGGCACCGGTGCCGCGCCGTTCATGAGCATCATCAAGGACCCGCAGCTGTACGAGCGCTTCGAGCAGGTCATCTTCGTGCACGGCGTGCGCTGGGCGAGGGAGACAGCCGTGGTGCGCCACCAGATCGGGATGCTGAAGGAACATGAGCTGCTCGGTGCGGAGGTGTGCGCCAAGCTGCGCTATTACCCCACCGTCACCCGCGAGCCGCACGTTAACCGTGGCCGCCTCACGACGCTGCTCGAGTCGGGCCGCCTGTCGCGCGACCTCGCTTCGCCGCCGCTCGACCCGGCGGCCGATCGTGTGATGGTGTGCGGAAGTGCTGCGATGCTCGCCGACAGCCGTGCTCTGCTCGATGCGCGCGGCTTTACGATCTCACCGCACATCGGCGCGCCCGGCGACTACCTGATCGAGCGCGCCTTCGTCACGCGCTAGGGAAACATGGGCGGGCGGTTGGCGCGGCTTGACATGCGGCGCGCGCTCTTCACCGCGACCAGCGCAGGCAGCGCCAGCACTACTCCCGCTATGCCCCACAGCCAGCCGCCCAGCCACAGCGCCGCCAGCACGACGACAGGATTCAGATCGAGGCGTCTGCCGACGACGAGCGGCTCGACCACGTGCCCTTCCACGGTTGCAAGCGCGATATAACCGCCGGCCACCAGCACCACCTGCCCCAACGTGTCGAAGGTCACCAGCGCGACCACGGTCACGATCGCGCACGTGGTGGCCGAGCCGAGATACGGAATGAAGTTGAGCACCCCGGCGATCGCGCCCCACAGCGCGGGGTTCGGCATGCCGAGCAGCCCCATGACCCCTGCCACGACGGCGCCGAAGACCAGGTTGATCAGGAGCATCATGCCGTAGTACCGCCCGACCTCGAGCCGGATCGCCTCGATAATCTCGAGCACATGAACCGCGCGCAGATCCGCCGCCAGCGCAGCCGTCATGCGCGCCAGCGTCGGAGGACCCGCGATCAGCAGCAACAGCGCAAACGCCAGCACCGTCACGGTTCCCACTACGACCCAGCCGGTGGCCGCGAACACTTCGATGGGCGTCAGGACGGGCGGCGGCGCCGGGGGTGCCGGCGGCACGGCGGCCGGAGTCTCACCGCCGGAGCTCGCCAGCGCGGTGGCGCGCTTGGCAATGTAGTCCAGGCGCTGCAGGACGGACTGCGCGGGCCGCACCTTGTGGTCGATGGTGCGCAGCACCCGCGGCGCGCTTTGCAGCCATTGCTGAGCAGGCGTCCAGGTCATCTCGATCACCCCGCCGATCGCCAGGGAGACCAGGACGAGCAGGATCGCGGCGCTCAGGCCGCGGGGTACGCGATAGCGGCATAGCGTCTCCACCACGCTCGAAAGCACGCACGCCAGCAACAGTCCCAGGGCGAGTGGCACCAGTGCCGAGCGTCCCAGATACGCCACGCCGATGAGGCTGCACAGTGCAATGACCCACAGCGGGCGCGACAGCGCGTGAAGCGCGGGCGCAATCCCTTCCCTGGCTTTCAACTCACATTACGGCTGAGGCGGTCTGCCGTTCTCCTCTGGCTCGTCGGGATTGTGTTGCTGCCCGGGGAGAGCACTGTGCCGCGCCGCCTGTGCGCTTGACAGAGGCTCTTGCAGCGCTTCGTTGTCGGCAGTGTCCGACGTCAGGAGTGTCGATCGATGTTGGGTGTTGGCGCCGGCATCCATCCTGAGCTGTGCCTGAACATGGCCGCTGGCGTGCGTGGGGCTTGCACGCGCGTCGGTTTCCTACGCCAAAGCATCCCCGCCTCCTACAACCGACTCGCAGGAGCTGCCGCTAAACTCAGCAATAGGACACGTCCCGGCAGCTGCCAAGGAGAAGACAAATGTGGACCATCCTGATCATCCTTCTTGT
>DASZHQ010000153.1:0-4245 GCA_035937715.1 Steroidobacteraceae bacterium
CAGGTTGATGTGCGCGACGATCACGAAGAACGGACTGACGGCGAGTGCCGTCAGCGCCACGAGTGCGCTGCCACGACCGTACAGGCGCCTCACCCAGGCAAAAATCAGCGGCAGGCACGCAAAGGCCAGCCCGACGCTCCACAGGCGCGCGCTCCATTCGTGCACGCCGAACGCCTCGTACGCCAGCGCCGTCGCCCAGTACTGCAGCGGTGGCTTCTCGAAGTACTTCAGGTCATCGAAGCGCGGTGTGACCCAGTCGCCGCTGGCGACCATCTCGCGCGGAATCTCGGCGTAGCGCCCTTCGTCGGGGTCAAGGAGCGGGCGCACCTGCAGGGTCGCAAACCAGGCGAGCGCCAGCACGATCCACGCCAGCAAGCCGAGGCCGCTGCCGCGCAGCCCCTGCCCTAGTGGTAAGGACATGCTGTGACTGGGGCGGAGCTAAATGCCCGCCGCCATCGCCGCCGCGCGCGTGCCGAAGCCTTCCTGCCTCACGTAGTAGTCGATGGTGCGCCGGATGGCCGTGTCCATATCGGTGGTCGGCTGCCATCCGAGATCGCGCTTGGCCGCCGCCACGTTGGGCACGCGCACCTGGATATCCTGATAATGCTTGCCGTAGTACTCACCGGCCGAGATATCCACGATTTCGGTGGCGCGGGCGTTGTCGCGCAGCACGGGGAACTCCTGCGCAATGCGGATGGTGCGCTGCGCCAGATCGCGGATCGAGATGCAGTTGGCGGGGTTGCCGATGTTGAAGATACGGCGACTGGCGCGATTGTCCTTGTTCTCGAGGATGGTGAGCAGGCACTCAATGGCGTCGTCGATGTAGGTGAAGGAGCGCTTCTGGCTGCCGCCATCGACCAGCTTGATGGGGCGCTTGTAGAGCACGTTGGACAGGAACTGGGTGAATACGCGCGAGCTGCCTTCCTTGGGCTCCTCCACGTTATCGAGATTTGGGCCGATGAAGTTGAATGGGCGGAACAGCGTGTAGTCGAGATTGTCGCGCACCCCGTAGGCATAGATGACGCGGTCGAGCAGCTGCTTGGAGGCGGCGTAGATCCAGCGCTGCTTGTGGATCGGCCCGTACACCAGGGGGCTGCTCTCCTCGTCCAGCACCGCGTCCGGGGACATGCCGTAGATCTCGGAGGTGGAGGGGAAAATGAGGCGCTTGCCGTACTTGACGCAATGGCGCACCACCTCGATGTTGGCCTCGAAGTCGAGCTCGAACACTTTCAGCGGGTGCGTCACGTACTGCGCCGGGTTGGCGATGGCCACCAGCGGCACGACCACGTCGCACTTCTTGACGTGGTACTCGACCCATTCCCTGTTGATGGTGATGTCGCCCTCGACGAAGTGGAAGCGGTCGTTTTCCGGCAGATCACCGAGCTTGTTCTCGGCGAGGTCGATGCCGTAGACCTCCCAGGGGCGCTGGCGCAGGATCGCGTTGGTGAGCGCGCTGCCGATGAAGCCGTTCGCCCCGAGAATCATTATCTTCAGTGCCATATCCTGCCTTGCGTTGCTCGGGTAATGCTAGCATTTTCCGGCACTTTCGGCCGGCCACCGCCGGCCTTGCGGAGAGAACGCATGCGCTCGGTTGGCCGCGACGCCCTGTTCAGCATCAGTGCGCTGCTGGTGAGCGCCATCCTCGTGCAGTCGATCTACGCCACTATTATCCGTCCGCGCGCGGCGGCGATTCTCGCCGAGCCCGCGATCCCGCAGGATCAGCTGAAACCCGGACAAGCGGTGCCGCATAACCTGCGATCGCCGTACGTGATCCTCAAGGACTACGAGCAGGAGACCGCACTGATCCTCGCCACCTGGGCGCTGGCGCTGCTCGCCTGGCAGGCGGCCGCGGTAACGCGCAACCGCCGCCTGCTCGACAAGGACTACATCGACCTCGCCGAGGGCCGGGTGATACTGCCCGATGATGCACGCGCTTACGGGCGTCCCATCGAGAGCCTGCCGCGCGCGGAGCAGGAAATGCTCTTGCCGCGCGCGCTCATGGTGGCACTCAATCGCTTCGGCGCGACCCGCAGCGTGCAGGATTCCGCCGAGGCGGTGCGCGGGGAATGCGAGAACGAGCTCGACCGCCTGGACGCGCAGCTGTCGATGGTGCGTTTCACCGCCTGGGCGATTCCGGCGGTCGGCTTCGTCGGCACGGTGCGCGGCATCGGCCGCGCGCTGCAGGAGGCGCAGGGCGCGCTGCGCGGAGATATCTCCGGCGTCACGCTCGGGCTGGGGATCACCTTCAACGCCACGCTCACCGCGCTGGTCGCCTGCATCGTGGTGATGTTCTGCCTGCACCAGCTGCAGCAGGCCCAGGACCGTCTGGTGCTGGACGCGCGTCTCTACATTGACCGGCGCCTGATTCGCAACATGCGCGTGCAGTGAGGGTGCGGCGGCAAGTCAGCAACAGCGGTTGATCCCGCTCCACTTGCGCCGCTGCGCGTCGGCGAAGAACGCCCGGCGTGTCATGACAGGCTCCCCCGGATGCCGCGCGGCGAGGTGGCTGCAGTAGCGCTCGTAGGCGTCGTCGCCGCTCGCCGAGCGCAGAGCGCGCCACAGCGCCGCGAGGCGCGGCGCCAGGCGACGGGCGAGCTGCGCGACGCGCCGCATCAGCGCCCCGCCAGCGCCGCAGCCGACTCGCGGCTCGGCCGGTAGGGTGTCTCGGAGCTCGCGCGCAGCGGCAGGCCGCGCACGTGCCGCACACAGACCCGCGCCGTATCGAGGATCACGAGCCACAGGATCGTGGTAAACAGCACGGTGAGCGCCGCATCGAGACGCTGATTGAATATGAGTTGCGGTGCCACCGCCGCGCGCTCCGCGCCGAGCGCGCCCGCCGCCAGCTTCCCCGCGAGGTCCGCTGCCGCCGCCAGGAAGCCGATGTGCGGATCCGGGCTCACCACCTTCTGCCACGCGGCGCTGGTCGTCACGATCGCCAGCCACGCGAGCGGCGCGAGCGTCACGAGCGCGTAGCGCCCCTTGCCCGACTTGACGAGGATCCCCGTGGCCACCGAGAGCGCGATGGCGGCGAGCATCTGGTTGGCGATGCCGAACAACGGCCAGAGAATATTCACTCCGCCGTTCGGATCGATCACGCCGACGTAGAGGAAATAGCCCCAGGCTGCGACCAGCAGCGTGCTCGCGAACAGCACCGACGGATACCAGGAAGTGCGTCCCAGCGGCGCCCATACGTGTCCGAGCAGATCCTGCAGCATGAAACGCCCAACGCGCGTGCCGGCATCCAGGGTGGTGAGGATGAACACCACCTCGAACATGATGGCGAAGTGATACCACAGCGCGAGGAGTCCGCGGCCGAAGCTGCTGCCGAAAATGCTGGCCATGCCGACCGCGAGCGAGGGTGCGCCGCCGGTGCGCGCGAACAGGGTGCGCTCGCCCATGGCGTGAGCGAGTGCCTGCATCTGCTGCGCGCTGACCGGGAAGCCCCAGGAGCTGATGGTGTGCACGGCGGCTTCCGCAGTGCTGCCGACGACGCCGGCCCCGGAGTTGATCGCGAAGAATACGCCCGGGTCGAGCAGCGTCGCGGCGATCATCGCCATGATGGCGACGAAGGACTCCAGCACCATGCTGCCGTAGCCGACGAGGCGCACATCCGCCTCGCTGCTGATGAGTTTCGGCGTCGTGCCGCTCGACACCAGCGAATGGAAGCCCGAGATCGCGCCGCAGGCGATGGTGATGAACACAAACGGGAAAACCGTGCCGCCGAACAGCGGGCCGCTGCCGTCGACGAACTGCGTCACCGCGGGCATTTTTATCTGCGGGTGCGTGAGCACGATCGCGATGGCGAGCAAGGCCACCGTACCGAGCTTGAGGAAGGTGGACAGGTAATCGCGCGGCGCGAGCAGCAGCCACACCGGCAGGATGGCGGCGACCCAGGCATAGACGACTATGCCTGCGGCCAGCGGCAGGGCGGCGTAGTCGAACCACGACCGCAGTCCCGGCTGCTGGTCGAGCCAGCCGCCCGCGAGCACCGCGAGCAACACCAGCGCGACGCCGATGATGGAGGCCTCCAGCACCCGGCCCGGCCGCCACCAGCGCAGGTACAGGCCAACGAGGATCGCCACCGGAATGGTGGCAGACACCGTGGAGGTGGCCCAGGGGCTGTGCTTCATGGCGTTGACGACCACGAGTCCCAGCACCGCCGCCAGCACGATGAGGATGAGGAGCGTGCCGATGAGGGCGGCGAATCCCCCCAGCGGCCCGAGCTCATCGCGCGCCATCTGCCCG
>DASZHQ010000154.1:0-6595 GCA_035937715.1 Steroidobacteraceae bacterium
CGCAGCTGCGCGCCGCGACGCTGCGTCCGGAGGCCGATGCCTCCGGAGAAGCGCTCGCGGATCTCTCCGAGGTGCACGCCGCACTTGCGCGCGCCGGATCACGCGCGGCGCGCTGGGTGGAAGTCGCGCGCGCCGACAAGCGCTCGCGGCCGCTCGTTGACAGGATGCTCGAGCAGTTCCCGCTCGACAGCGCACAGGGCAAAGCACTCATGAGCCTGGCGGAAGCGCTGCTGCGCACTCCCGATGCAAAGCGCGCCGACCAGCTGATCGCCGAGCGCCTCGCCACCGTGCGGCAGGCTGGCGTCCCGGGTGATACCGATCTGCTGCTGCGCACCGGTTTCACTTTGCTCGGCGCCGCCGGCCGGCTGTTGCCGGACGTCGTCACTGAGTTGTCCGGAGAATTCTCCGCCGCCCATCTCACCAAGCCGCTGGTCGCGCCGGTGGTGCGTGCGGCGCTGCGCCAGTCGATGCAGCTGCTCGGGCAGGCATTCATCGTCGGCGAGACGATCGATGAGGCGCTCGCGCACAGCCGCGCCGATCCGGAACTGGCGCTGTGCTCTTTCGACGTACTCGGCGAAGGCGCCCGCACCGAGGCGGACGCACAGCGCTACTTCGATGCCTATGCGCACGCCATCGCGGCGCTCGGCCGCCAGCCCCCGGCGGCGACCTATGCGCGCTCCGGGATCTCCGTGAAGCTCTCGGCGCTCGAGCCGCGCTATACGCAGCTGCAGAGCGCACGCGTACACGAGTGGCTCGCGCCGCGCGTGCGCGAGCTGGCGCGCAGCGCCGCCCGTGCCGGCATCGGCTTCACCATCGATGCCGAGGAGGCCGACCGGCTGGATCTCTCGCTCGACATCGTCGAGACGCTGGCGCGCGATGCGGCGACCCGCGACTGGGAGGGACTCGGGCTGGCAGTGCAGGCCTACGGCCGCCGCGCGCCGCTGGTGCTCGACTGGGTCGCGCAACTGGCAAGAGACTGTGGACGGCGCATGAGCGTGCGCCTGGTCAAGGGCGCGTACTGGGACAGCGAGATCAAGCGCGCACAGGAGAGGGGGCTCGCGAGCTTCCCGGTGTACACCTCCAAGGCGGCCACCGATGCGAGCTACCTCGAATGCGCGCAGCATCTGTTCACGGCGGGCGAGGCGATCTATCCACAGTTCGCGACCCACAACGCCTACACGGTGGCGGCGGTGCTCGAGCTCGCGCCCCCGGGCGCTCCTTACGAATTCCAGCGTCTGCACGGCATGGGCGAGGCGCTCTACGCGGCGGTGCGCGCTGAAGTCCCGGCGCTGGCGCCGGTGCGCGTATACGCGCCGGTGGGCACGCACGAGGATCTGCTGCCTTATCTGGTGCGGCGCCTGCTCGAGAACGGGGCCAACAGCTCCTTCGTTCACCAGTTCATGAATCCCCAGATTCCCGTGGAGCAGGTGGTGCGCGATCCGCTCGCCTCCCTTACGGCGCAGTCGCAGCAGCCAGCGCGAGTACGCGAGCCACAAGCGCTGTTCGGCGCCGAGCGCGCCAATTCCGCGGGCGAGGACTTCGGCGATCCGGCCGCGCTGGCAACGCTCGCCGCGGAGGTGCGTGTCCACGCGCACGACAGCCACCGCGGGGGCCCGATACTCACTGGCCGCCTCGTGCACGACGCAAACGTGCCGGTCACCTCGCCCGCCGATACGCGCGAGATCGTCGGCCTCACCCGCGATGCCAGCGCGGCGGAAATCCGCTTGGCCATGCAAGCCGCGCAGGCGGCGCAGCCCGAGTGGGATGCGACGCCGGCGGACAAGCGCGCGGGGTGCCTGGAGCAGGCCGCGCAGCTGCTGCAGCAGCGACGCGGGCAGTTCCTGAGCCTTCTGGTGCGCGAAGCCGGCAAGACGCTGCCGGATGCCGTGGCGGAGCTGCGCGAAGCGGTGGATTTCTGCCGCTACTACGCGGCACGCGGCCGCGAGTCCTTCGGCGCGCCGCTCGATCTTCCCGGGCCCACCGGCGAGCGCAACACGCTCTCCCTGCACGGCCGCGGCGTGTTCGTGTGCATCAGCCCCTGGAACTTCCCGCTGGCGATCTTCAGCGGGCAGATCACCGCCGCGCTCGCCGCCGGCAACGCCGTCGTGGCCAAGCCCGCCCCGGCGACGCCGCTCATCGCGCACGCCATGGTGCGCGTGCTGCACGAAGCCGGCGTGCCTGCGGCGGTGCTGCAGCTCACCCCGGCCGACGGTCCGCCCTTTGGCGAGGTTGCCCTGACGCACCCGGCGCTCGCCGGCGTCGCCTTTACCGGCTCCACCGCCACCGCCGCGGCCATCAACCGTACGCTCGCCCAGCGCGACGGGCCGATCGTGCCGCTCATCGCCGAGACCGGGGGCGTCAACGCCATGGTGGTGGATGCGACCGCGTTGCCCGAGCAGGTGGTCGATGACGTGATCACCTCCGCCTTCACCAGCGCCGGGCAGCGCTGCTCGGCGCTGCGCGTGCTGTACCTGCAGGAGGAAATCGCCGATCGTGTCGTCGACATGCTGATCGGCGCGATGCGGGTGCTGAAGATCGGTGCACCGGGAGAGCTGTCGACCGACGTCGGTCCAGTGATCAGCGAAGCCGCTCGCGCGCGCCTGGCGCGACACGCTGAGCGCATGCGCCGCGAAGCGAAGCTCCTGTACGCCTGCGAGCTCGAGCCGGGCCTGGCGGCCACCGGGCACTTCTTCCCGCCGCAACTGTTCGAGTTGCGCCGCCTTGATCAGCTGAAAACCGAGGAGTTCGGACCGATCCTGCACGTCGCGCGCTATCGCAGCGACGAGCTGCCGCAGGTGCTGGCGGCGATCCGCGCCACGGGCTACGGGCTCACGCTCGGAGTGCACAGCCGCCTCGACAGCATCGCCCAACACCTGTTCCGCACGCTGCCGGTCGGCAATACCTATGTGAACCGCAACATGATCGGTGCCGTCGTGGGCGTGCAGCCCTTCGGCGGACAGGGCCTGTCGGGCACCGGCCCCAAGGCCGGTGGCCCGCATTACCTGCTGCGTTTTGCCAACGAGCGCACGCTCACCATCAACACCGCCGCCATCGGCGGCAACGTAGAGCTGCTGTCCTGAAGAGGCGGGCCCGCACATGAAGCGGCGGAACTTTGTGGAAGGAATCGGCGCGCTGCTGGCAGCCGGCAACACTGCAGCCGCTGCCGCTGCAGGCACCACGCAGCGCAACGCTGCCGCGCAGCCTGCGGGCGGCCGCGCGGAGTTCGACCCGACCGAGAAGTCGATCGCCGAGCTCAGTCGCGCCCAGGCCGAGGGGCGCTCGAGCGCGGAGAGTCTCACCCGCAGCTACCTGCGCCGCATCGAGCTGTACGACCGCCAGGGACCAAAGCTCGGCGCCATACTCGCCGTGAATCCCGACGCGCTCGCCGCTGCCCGCTCGCTCGACGCCGCGCGCCGGTCGGGGAAGCTCCTTGGGCCCCTGCACGGCATTCCGCTGCTCCTCAAGGACAACATCGAAACGCGCGACCCGCTGCCCACGACCGCCGGGTCGCTGGCGCTCGCGAGTGCCCGCCATGCGCAGGATGCGCCGGTGGCGGCGCGGCTGCGCGCTGCCGGCGCGATCGTGCTCGGCAAGGCCAACCTGAGCGAGTGGGCAAACTTCCGCTCCAGCCGCTCGGTGAGCGGCTGGAGCGCGGTCGGTGGACAGGCCCGCTGCCCGTACGATCCCACGCGCAATCCGTCCGGCTCGAGCGCGGGGCCGGCGGCCGCAACGGCGGCCAACCTGTGCGCCGCGTCGCTCGGCTCGGAGACCGATGGCTCGGTGCTCGCGCCGGCCTCGATCAACGGCCTGGTCGGGATGAAGCCCACGATCGGGCTGGTGAGCTCGGCAGGAGTCGTACCGATAACCGCGCGCCAGGACACGACCGGGCCCATGACGCGCTCGGTGGCCGACGCCGCGCTGCTGCTGTCGATCATGGCGGAACCGACGGCGCGCTGGGACGGTGCGGCGCTCGCGGAGCTCGAGTCGCCGCCGCGCGGCCTGCGGCTCGGCGTGTTGCCCCCGCCCGCCTCGACGCATCCGCAGGTGCTGCGCCAGTCGCACGACTGGCTGAAGCTCCTCGAGCGCGCGGGCTGCACGCTCGTCGACGTGCCGTCACCTCCCGGGTGGGAGACGCTCCTCGAGGACGAATTCGAGGTGCTGCTGTACGACTTCAAGGCAGACCTGAACGCCTACCTCGCGCGCTTCAACGGCGCGCTGCCGGTGCGCACACTCGCTGATCTCATCGATTTCAACAACCAACATGCCGCTGCGGAGATGCCGTACTTCGGCCAGGAGCTGTTCGAGCAGGCCGAGGCGAAGGGCGCGCGCACGACCCCCGCGTATCTCAAGGCGCTGCAGCACATCAGCGACGTGGCCGACACCACCGGACTGAGTGCGATCTTCGCCAGGTACCGCCTCGATGCGCTGGTCGCATCGGGCAACGGCCCGGCGGAGCTCATCGACCACGTTTGGGGGGATCACTACGAAAACAGCGGCGGCTGGCCGCCGATGTGCTCGGCCGCCGCGATCGCGGGCTATCCGAGCCTCACGGTGCCGGCCGGCTTCGTTGCCGGGCTGCCGGTGGGGATCCACTTCGTGGCGCCACGCTGGCGCGACGGCAGACTCCTGCAGATCGGCAGAGGCTTCGAGCGGGCCCGCAACGCCCGCCAGCCGCCGGCGCTCGACGCGAAGGCCTGAGCGCAGCGCGTCAGGCGAGCCCTGCCGGGTGCAGCTGCTCGGTGAGCGCGGCGAGCGAGTCGAGCGGTGCGGAGCAGGTGCTGCCGCGGCAGACGTAGGCGACCGGGCCGGCGCGCGGCGTCTTGTCGGCGAGCGCCGGCGGCAGGTCGGAGACCTCGGCGGGTATCGCCAGAGTGAGCCGGCGCGGCACATAAAGTCGCGCCAGGTGCGCGCGCCAGCCCTCGATGGTGCGCGCTTCGCCGCGCAGAATGACGATCTGCGTCGGCGACAGCAGCTCCTCCAGCGCGCCGAGCAGGCTCACGTGTGCCTGCGGGTATTTCTCCAGCGCCGGCCACGCCGCCCGCAGCGTGCGCTCGGCGGCCACCACATAGCGCGGCTCAGCCAGCAGGTACCCGAGCCGCAGCAACACGCGGGCGGCAATGCCGTTGCCCGCGGGCGTCGCATCGTCGCCGAGGGCCTTGGTGCGATGGATCAGGCTCTCGTGATCATCGGAGGTGAAGTAGAAGCCCCCGGCGGCATCGTCGGCAAAATGCTGCAGCACGACCTCGATCAGCTGCTGCGCAAAGGCGAGCTCGTCGGCGCGAAAGCGCACCTGCTGCAGCTCGAGGAGGGCATCGGCGAGATACACGTAGTCATCCAGGTAGGCGTTGAGATGTGCGCGGCCGTCCATATAGGCGGCCAGCAGCCGGCCCTCGCGCCACAGCGTCGTGCGGATGAAGTCGAGCGCGCGCGTGGCGGAAGCCGCGAGCTCATCGTGCGCCAGCGCGCGCGCGGCGACCGCCATGCCGCGGATCATCAGCGCATTCCACGACGTCAGCACCTTGTCGTCGCGGGCCGGGCGTACCCGGTGCGCGCGGATCTCCAGCAGTTTCGCGCTGGCGCGCTCGATGAGCGCCTCGACCTGCTGCGCGGTCCGACCCGTCTGCCCGGCAATCTCCTCGGTGGCAGCCGTCACGCGCAAATGCCAGCGGCCCTCGAAATTCGCTTCCCGATCGAGACCGAAGCGCGGCGCAAACACCGCGAACTCCTCTGAGGTGAGCGCGGCACGCACCTCGTCGCGATCCCACGCGTAGAACCTGCCCTCGTGACCCTCCGAGTCGGCATCGAGGCTCGAGTGATAGCCGCCGGCCGCGGACTGCATCTCCCGCAGCACCCAGCCGGCGGTCGCCTGCGCCACGCGGGCGTAGAAGGCATCCCCGCTCGCGAGCGCAGCCTCGGCGTACGCCGCCAGCAACGCGCCGTTGTCATACAGCATCTTCTCGAAGTGCGGGATCATCCACAGCTCATCGACCGAGTAGCGGCAGAAGCCGCCGCCGAGCTGATCGTTGATGCCGCCCTCTGCCATGCGGCGCAGCGTCAGCGTGGCCATGTAGCGCGCCTGCAAGTCGGGCTCCCCCGTGGTGCCGGCGCCGGAGGCGTAACTCAGCAGCCACTCGAGGGTCTGCGGGTGCGGGAACTTCGGGGCCGCGCCGAAGCCGCCGTTGCGGCTGTCGAAACTGCGCGCGAGCTGTGCCCGGCACGCGGCCAGGGGTGCGGCGGTCAGCTCGCTGTCGGCGCCGGCCGGCTGGGGGTTGAGCTCGGCGAACGCCGCCATCAGCGCCTCGTTCTGCCGGCGCAGCTCCGCTTCATGCTCGCGATAGTAGGCGGCGACCCGCAGCAGCAGGTCCTTGAAAGCCGGCAGGCCGTAGCGCGCCTGCTTGGGGAAGTAGGTGCCGCCGAAGAACGGCCGCTGGTCGGGGGTCAGGAACATGGTGAGCGGCCAGCCGCCGCCGCGCTGCGTGAGCATCTGCTGGGCGACCTGGTAGATGCGATCGATGTCGGGACGCTCCTCGCGATCGACTTTGATGTTGACGAAGTTGTCATTGAGGACGCGCGCGGTGGCTTCGTCTTCGAAGCT
>DASZHQ010000155.1:0-2174 GCA_035937715.1 Steroidobacteraceae bacterium
CGTGGGGCTGAAAGAAGCAGTCCACCACGCCGTCGCCGCCGCCGGCGGGCAGATTCAGCGGCAGGCATTCGCGGCCACACGCTTCGCGCAGCTGCTGCAGCACGTCGGCGCAATGGGCGTCGCGGCTGTCGATCTTGTTGACGATGATGATCCGGCACAGCTCGCGCTCGCGCGCAAACTCCATGAGGCGCTGCGTGAGGGTGTCGACACCGTTTACGGCACTGACGACGACGGCGACCGCCTCCACCGCCTCGAGCACCGACAGCGCCTTGCCGAGGAAATCCGCATAGCCCGGCGTGTCGATGAGGTTGATATGAATGCCGTCACACTCGAAGCTGCAGATTGCGGTGTCGAGCGAGTGCTGCAGGCGCCTCTCCTGCGGGTCGAAATCCGACACCGTGGTGCCGCGCGCGAGGCTCCCGCGAGCGCGGATCGCGCCGGCCTGCAGCAGCAGCGTCTCCAGGAGCGAGGTCTTGCCCGCGCCGGCCTGTCCGACCAGCGCGATGTTACGGATGCCCGCAGTCGTGTACCCCATGGCGGATGCTCCCCGGCAAGATGGACCGGCGCCACACGAGCATCACCGGTAGAGCAAAAGCCTACTCCGGAGGGCCTGCCTGCGGCTACTCGCGGGGGGTACCATGCAAGCCAACGAGCCCATAAGGCCAGACCCGCCTTCGGCAAGGAGGTTCAGATGACCGACTCCCCGCCCGATGAGGCGCGCAAGCGCCTCGGTTGGGAGAAGATTCAGCGCCAGCTCGATGAGGCGCTCGACCTCACTTTCCCGGCGAGCGATCCGGTATCCATCGTGACCTCGGAGCCGGCGGTACCCGAGCCGAAGCCCAAGCCCGTGCCGCCCCGCAATCCCTGAAGGGAGCGGCAGGCGCCGGTTACGGTGCGGTCAGCTCGAGCGCCGAACCGGCCTGGTTTACCGTGGTCAGCACGATCGGCCGGCGCCACACCCGCTGCAGGTAATCGAGCACCTTACGGCTACGCTCAAGATCAAGACCGCGACCGTCGACCGTGCTGTCGTGCGTGAGCTCGAGCGTGCCGTCGTTACGCACGTGCGACGCCGCAACGATCGGTGCGCCGAAGTTGTATTTGGGCGCGAGCACCGCCTCGTGCAGCGCC
Source organism: Steroidobacteraceae bacterium (assembly GCA_035937715.1). Taxonomy (GTDB): domain Bacteria; phylum Pseudomonadota; class Gammaproteobacteria; order Steroidobacterales; family Steroidobacteraceae; genus 13-2-20CM-66-19. Next base: position 1,129 of record DASZHQ010000155.1, read on the forward strand.
GTCAGGTCATGCTCCAGCACCTTGATCTGGCCGTCGCTGCGCGCGCTGTAGCGGAACAGGCCCAGCTCGTCGGCGAGCTCGCGGGTCAGGTGATTGCGCACGAAGCTGAAGTCGTCGTCCTGCTGCATGATGGCGCGCGCCGCGGGCAGGCCATTCTTCTCGACGATCTTCTCCCACATCGCAAAGCCTAAGTGGTAGGGGTTGATGCTGAGCGCGACCTGGGCTTCCGCGGCGATGGGCCGCACCACGTCCGAGTGACACTTGATGGCGTCGAGGTAAGCCTGTTGCGGTATGAAGTCCGCCTCGCGCAGCAGCCGCGCGTGCCAGTAGGAAGCCCAGCCCTCGTTCATGATCTGGCTGGCGAACACCGGATAGAAATAGAACGACTCCTCGCGTACCGCGAGAAAGATGTCGCGCTCCCAGCTCTCCATCTCCGGCGCGTAGTTGGCGACGAACCACAGCAGGTCGCGCTCCGGATGCGGCGGCAGCGGTGCGCGCTTCTTCGCTTCCACGGCGCTGCCGCCGGTGAGCGGCTCGAGCGCCGCGAAACGCTTGCGGAACTGGTCGTCGACCAGCGCCTTCGGCTCCTGCAGGTACTCCGGGTAGCGCTCGCGCCGCAGCGGCTGGTCGATGTCGACGTGCTGCTCGAGAGCCAGCGCCGCATCGAGCGCGGCCTCGACGCGTTGCGCACCGTGAGTCTCGATGACCTGCTGGATCTGGCGCGCGTGATTGGCGGCGTGCTCGACGATGTGCTCGCTCACCTGCTCCTGACAGCGGCGGAACAGCAGGTTGTTGCGTGCGAAATCCGCATGCCCGAGCACGTGCGCGGTCACCAGGATGTTTTCCGCGAGCCCGTTGCTCTCGGCGAGGTAGGCATGGCCGGGGTTGCCGGGGAACACCACCTCGAACAGCCGTGAGTGTCCCATGTGGCGCTGGATCAGCTGATAGATATAGCGCACGCCGAATGACCAGTGCGGCATGCGCACCGGCAGACCGTAGACGGCGATCTCCATCATGAAGCTGTCGGGAACCGCTTCGAAATCGAC
>DASZHQ010000156.1:0-1953 GCA_035937715.1 Steroidobacteraceae bacterium
ACCGGCCGGGCCGACCCGGGCAGCCTCACGGCCGCGGTGCGCCTGGCGAGCCGCCTCGCCGCGCAGCGACACTGATGGCGCCCGGCGCGCCTGCGACACGCGCGCCGCGCCGCAAGCGATTTGGCCAGCATTTCCTGCACGACCCGGGCGTGATCGAGCGCATCGTGCGCGCACTCGCGCCGCGCGCGGGCGATCACCTGGTGGAGATCGGTCCGGGGCACGGCGCGCTCACCCGTCACCTGCTCGGTGCTGCGGGCACGACGCTGGATGCCATCGAGATCGACCGCGATCTTGCGGCGCGCCTGCGTCCCGCGTGCGCCGCTGTGCCGCATTGTCAGCTGCACGAGAGCGATGCGCTCGAGTTTGATTTTGCCGCCCTGGCGCGCGCGCGCGGTGGCCAGCTGCGCATCGTCGGCAATCTCCCCTACAACATCTCCACCCCGCTGCTGTTCCATCTGCTGGCCCAGGCGCCGGCACTGCTCGACCTGCACATCATGCTGCAGCGTGAAGTCGTGGCGCGCCTGGCGGCCTGCGCCGGCAACAAGAGCTACGGCCGCCTCACCGTGATGCTCAGCCCCTGGTTCCAGATCGAACGGCTGTTCGACGTCGGCCCCGGCGCGTTCCAACCCCCGCCGAAGGTGTGGTCGGCGCTCGTGCGGCTGACGGTGCGGGCGGCGCCGCTGTTTGCCGTCAGCCCGCATTATGCCGCGCTGGTAGCCGCCGCGTTCAGCCAGCGCCGCAAGACGCTGCGCAATGCGCTCGGCGCTTTCCTCACGCGCGAGCAGATCGCCGCCTGCGGCCTGGACCCGGGCGCACGCCCGGAGACGCTCACGCCCGAGGCGTTCAATACCCTGGCGCAGGCCCTCGACCGCGCGTCCCCATGACGTTAGTCTTCAGCAACACTTAGGTTCCTCGGAGACACGTGATGGCTCCTTACCGTCACATCCTGCTGGTGGTCGACCTGACGGAGGACAGTCTCGCCATCGGCCGCAAGGCGCAGGCGCTGGCCCAGAATCTGGGTGCCACCGTGGAGCTGCTGCACGTGGTGGAGTTCGTGCCCGTGGAACCGATGGGCGAGACGCTCATGCCTGCGGTGCAGATGGAGGATGAGCTGGTCGAGCGCGCGGAGCAGCGCCTGGCGGCGCTCGCCGCCGAACTCGGCTTGGGCGGGGCGGCGTGTCGGGTGGAGCGCGGGAACGTTAAGAGCGAGATCGTGCGGGTGGCCCGCGAACGCCGCGCTGACCTGATCATCCTCGGCAGCCGCGAACGTCACGGGCTGTCAATCCTCATCAATCTCACCGAGGACACCGTGTTACATGCCGCGCCGTGCGACGTGCTTGCCATGCGCGCCGGGAAGGCCTGAGCGGTTCCGGTAGAATCCGCGCATGGTCTCCTCCGAGCACAAGATCCGGGTCGACGTCGAGACGAGCTACCTCGATGAACAATCCGACCCGCGCGAGGGGCGCTACGTCTTCTCCTACACCATCACTATCCGCAACGAAGGGCAGGTGCCGGCACGGCTGCTGACGCGTCACTGGGTGATCACGGACGCCAACGGCAAGGTCGAAGAGGTGCGCGGCGACGGGGTCGTCGGGGAGCAGCCGTACCTGAAGCCCGGACAGGGATTTCGCTACTCCAGCGGCGCGGTCATCGAAACCCCGGTCGGTTCCATGCAGGGCAGCTACCAGATGCTCGGCGACGACGGCGCGCACTTTGATGCCCCCATTGAACCTTTCCGGCTCGCGATGCCGGGCATCCTGCAGTGACGCGCTATGCGATCGGCGACGTACAAGGGTGTGAGAAGGAGCTGCGCGCGCTTTTGAAGAAGATCGGCTTCTCGGCCGATCGCGACCGCTTGTGGTTCGTGGGCGATCTGGTGAATCGCGGACCGCGCTCGCTCGCCACGCTGCGCCTGGTGCGTTCCCTCGCCGACAACGCCATCGTCGTGCTCGG
>DASZHQ010000157.1:0-1605 GCA_035937715.1 Steroidobacteraceae bacterium
GCGGCATCCGCATCCTCGCCGTCGGCAAGCTCGATGGCATCAAACCCGCAGCGCGCCAGCAGGAACACCTGGTCCTGGCGCACGCCGGCGCCCACGGCGCGCAGCTCGCCCCTGAACCCCAGGCGCTCGCGCAGCAGCCGCCCTTGCGAGTAGCCGCGGCCATCGACGGGGGTGGGAAATTCCACCGCCACCAGGTCGAGCCGCGGCAGCTCGTCGGCCAGCTCCTCCACCCGGTCGATGGGAGTGAGGCGCACGCCGAGTCGCCCGGACCACTGCCACCAGCGCCCCGGGTCCTTGCGCAGCTCCGCGAGCGGCACGATCAGCGGCGCGCCGTCCGCGGCGTCCTCGCCGAGGTGAATCCAGTCGTCCGCCACAATCTCACGCCGCCGCAGGATGCGTCGCATAGGCGCTCTCCCTGAACGGCGTCAGGCCCACGCGGCGGAACGTCTCGATGAAGCGTTCGCCCTCGGCGCGCAAGGCGCGATACACCTCGACAATTCGCTCGATGGTCGGTGCGACCTCGTTCTTCGGCACCGACGGACCGATGACCTCGCCCAGCGCAGTGAACCCGCTGGCCGAGCCGCCGAGGGTAATCTGGTACCACTCCTCGCCATGCTTGTCGACGCCGAGGATGCCGATGTGGCCGACATGGTGATGGCCGCAGGCGTTCATGCAGCCGGACATTTTGATCTCGATGTCGCCCAGGTCGTACAGGTAGTCGAGATCGTCGAAGCGCTCCTGGATCTGCTTCGCGACCCCGAGAGTGCCGGCATTGGCGAGCGAGCAGAAATCCAGCCCCGGGCAGGCGATCATGTCCGTGAGGGTGCCGATGTTCGGCATGGCGAGCTGGTGGCGTTTGAGCTTGAGCCACACGTCGTACAGGTCGCTCTGGCGCACGTCCGCGAGCAGCAGATTCTGATTGTGGGTGGTGCGGATGAGGCCGAAGCTCACCCGCTCGGCGAGCGCGGCGACCGCCTCCATCTGCTCAGAGCTCATGTCGCCGGGGTTCTGTCCGTGCGTCTTGAGCGACACGAACACCGCGCGATACCCGCTCACGCGGTGGGGACGGGTGTTGTAGCGATACCAGGCCTGGAAGGTCGGCTCGCGGCCGGCGGCGGCGTCGAAATCCTCGAGTATCTCGTACGGCTGCGGCCTGAAGAAGCCGCGCACCCGCTCGACTTCGGTAGCCGGCAGGCGCGCAGCGCTCGCGCGCCCGAGCTGCCACTCGGCTTCCACCTGCTCGCGGAAGCGCGCGACACCCAGGGCCTTGACCAGCACCTTGATGCGCGCCTTGTTGAGGTTGTCGCGTCGGCCGTGGCGGTTGTAGACCCGCAGGATCGCTTCCAGGTAGGACAGCAGGTCGGGGAGGGGCAGGAAATCGCGGATCACCTGCCCGATCATGGGCGCCCGCCCCAGACCCCCGCCGACCAGCACCGTGAAGCCGATGTCGCCCTGGGCGTCGCGCGCCAGGTGCAGCCCGATGTCGTGCACTTCGGAGGCCGCGCGGTCCTGCGGTGAGCCGGTCACGGCGATCTTGAACTTGCGCGGCAGGTAGGTGAATTCCGGGTGCAGGGTGGCCCACTGGCGGATGATCTCGCAGTAGGG
>DASZHQ010000158.1:0-1793 GCA_035937715.1 Steroidobacteraceae bacterium
GCTGCACGACATCGACATCAAACCGGACAGCAAGGACGCCTACGACCAGTTGTCCCTCGAGCTCACGGCGAAGACCTACCGCTACATGGACGAGGATGAGATTGCCGCGGGCGAGGCCGACAAGAACAAGGGCGCTCACCCCAAGCCGGCGGGCGGCTGATGCAAATGAACGGCGTGACTGTGGTACTTACCTATGCATAAGCCCTCATTCCGAAGTGGATTGCGCCTCACGTGCGCAGCCGTGCTGTGCGTCGGCTACGCGCTGCTCACGGCGTGTTCGAGCGCGGACGATGAGCTGCAGCGCTTCGTTGAAGACACCAAGAAGGAACCGGGCGGACGCGTCGAGCCGCTGCCGGAGATCAAGCCGTACGAAACCTTCGTGTACGCCGCCGCCGACCTGCGCTCGCCGTTTCTGCCGAGCAGCCCCGGCTCCGGCGCGGGCCTTGCCGGTGTGCGGCCCGACCAGAAGCGCAACCGCGAGTTCCTCGAGCAGTATTCGCTCGACACCTTGAAGATGGTCGGCACGCTGCGCCTGGGCAGCTCGATCTACGGCCTGGTGCAGACCAAGGACGGGCTGGTGCACCGTGTGACCACGGGCAACCACATCGGCCAGGCCGAAGGCAAGATCACCGAGATCAGCCCTTCGAAAATCAGTGTTGTTGAAATCGTTCCGGACAGCCTCGGCGGGTATATGGAACGCCCCGCCGCGCTCGCCCTGAACGAGTAAGGTCCAGCAGGGAGTTCTTAAGAATGCAACGCCATCGCCTGATGAATCGTCTCCTCGGCACGGCCCTCGTGCTCGCAGGAGTACTCGGCATGCTCCCGGGAGCACCTGCGCTGGCCGCGGATCAACCCGCGCTGCAAGCCATCGACGTGCAGCCACTCACCGGGCAGCAGCTGCAACTCACGATGCGCCTGTCGGGCCCGGCCTCACAGCCGATGTCCTTCACCATCGACAACCCGGCACGTATCTCCTTTGACCTGCCGAACACCACGCTCGCGCTGCCCTCGCGGCGCATCGACGTGCACGCCTCGGGCCTGGACACCATTCTCGCGGCCGAGACCAAGGATCGCACGCGCCTGGTGCTGAACCTCGACAAGCTCGTGCCCTACGACACGCGCGTCGAGGGCAACAACATCATCGTGCTGCTCGGCGGCGTGAATGCGGCCACCGCGGCCGCCGCCGCACCGGGGGGCGCCGCGGCGCCGGTCAGCAACAGCGGCGGGGTGCGCGAGCTGCGCGCCATCGATTTCCGGCGCAGCGCCGATGGCGCCGGCCGCGTCATCGTCAAGCTCTCCGATCCGCATATCCGCATCAACCTGCACCAGGTCGGCAACCAGATCGTCGTGGACTTCGCCGACGCGGGCGTGCCGCCGAACCTGATGCGCCGCTACGATGCCACTGACTACGGCACGCCGGTGAGCAGCTTCGATGTGACGCGCGCCGGTAACGGATCGCGCATCTCCATCGCGGCCAACGGCGACTATGAACAGCTCGCCTACCAGTCGGATGACCAGTACGTGGTGGAAGTGGCACCGCGCCACAAGGCCGCCAATGCGCCCGAGGACAAGCCGGTGTACACCGGCGAGCGGCTCACGCTGAACTTCCAGGACATCGAGACGCGCGCCGTGCTGCAGCTGCTCGCGGACGCGAGCGGCCAGAACATCGTGGTGAGCGACTCGGTGAGCGGCAACGTCACGCTGCGCCTGCAGAATGTGCCGTGGGACCAGGCGCTCGACATCGTGCTGCGCACCAAGGGCCTGGACAAGCGCCGCCAGGACAACGTCATCAT
>DASZHQ010000159.1:0-3744 GCA_035937715.1 Steroidobacteraceae bacterium
AATGCGCGCATCGCGAATGCGGTCAAGTGCGTGCCGCCGCAGAACCGGCCCTTGCCCGCCGAGATCCGCTGCTGCAACGCTTACCTGGCCGAGGAGGTGCGCGCGCTCTCGGGAGTGAGGGTTTACCTCGCGCTCGGGCGCGTCGCGCACGAGGCGCTGCTCATGGCGCGCGGCGTGGCGCGTCGCTCATTTCCGTTCGCGCACGGGCGCGAGCACGTACTCGATGCGACACATTGCCTCATCGATTCGTATCATTGCAGCCGCTACAACACGTCCACGCGCCGGCTGACGCCGGCGATGTTCCGGTCGGTTGTGGCGCGCGCCTGCGAGCGCGCGGGTTTGCAGGCTCCGCCGGGCTGGCAGACCCCCGCCGCGAGTGGCAGCGGAAACGTCGCGGGCTGAGCGTGTTCGATCACAAGCAATATATCGCCTCACTGCCGAAGCGGCCGGGCGTCTACCGCATGTACGGTGCCGGGCAGGAGCTGCTCTATGTCGGCAAGGCGCGCAGCCTCAAGGATCGCGTCGGCACCTACTTCGCCGCCCGCAACGTCGATCCCAAGGTGCAGGCGCTGGTGCAGCAGATTGGCGCGATCGAGGTGACCGTCACCAACTCCGAGACCGAGGCGCTGCTGCTCGAATACAACCTCATCAAGGCCCACAAGCCGCGCTTCAACATCGTGCTGCGCGACGACAAGAGCTTTCCGTACATTCACCTGTACGTAGAGCACGAGTTCCCACGACTGGAATTCTACCGCGGCTCGCGTAGCGCTCCGGGGCGCTACTTCGGACCCTTCCCGAATGCCGGCGCGGTGCGCGATACGCTGAATCAGCTGCAGAAGCTGTTTCGCATCCGCAACTGCGGCGACAGCTTCTTTGCCAACCGCAGCCGGCCGTGCCTGCAGCACCAGATCGGGCGCTGTTCCGCGCCGTGCGTCGGTCTCATCACGCGCGAGGCGTACGCCCAGGACATCGCCGCGGCGGTCAAAGTCCTGGAGGGCCGCAGCGAGGAGGTGGCGGCGGAGCTGCAGACGCGCATGGAAGAGGCGGGCGGCCGGCTCGAGTTCGAACGCGCCGCGCAGGTACGCGACCAGCTCGCGGCGCTCAAGCGCGTGCAGGCCCAGCAGGTGGTGAACGCCGAAGGACAGCCCGACGTGGATGTGTTCGCCATCGTCGGCGAGGCCGGGGATTACGCCGTCAGCGTCATGCTCATGCGCGGCGGCCGCAATCTCGGCACCAGCAGCCATTTTCCGCGCGCGCTGCTCGCGGAGCCGCACGAGGCGCTAGCGTCATTCGTCATGCAGTACTACGCCAATACCCCGCCGCCTGCCGAAGTGCTGCTCGGTAGCCGCATCGAGGAGGCCCCCGCTCTGGCGGAAGCGCTCAGTGCGCGCGTCGGACACGCCGTGGCAGTCAGGCATCCGGTACGCGGGCTGGGCGCTCGCTGGGTGGAGCTGACGCGGGAGAATGCGACGCAGGCGCTGCGCATGCATTTCGCGCAGCGCGCCGGGATGGAGGAGATGCTCGCCGACCTTGCCGAGCAGCTGGACCTTCCCGAGCCGCCGCAGCGGCTGGAGTGCTTCGACATCAGCCATACCGGCGGAGAAGGGACGGTCGCAGCGTGCGTCGTCTTCGGCCCGGCCGGCCCCCTCAAGAAAGAATACCGCCGCTTCAACATCCGCGGTGTGACCCCCGGAGACGACTATGCGGCACTGCGCCAGGCGCTCGAGCGCCGCTACCGGCACGTGCGCGACGGCGAGGTGCCCCCGCCCGACGTATTGCTGATCGATGGCGGCCTGGGGCAGATCACTCAGGTGCACGAGGTGCTGACGGAGCTCGGGTTCGGCGAGCTGGCGCTGGTCGGTGTCGCCAAGGGCCCGGACCGCAAAGCCGGCCAGGAACGGCTGTTCGTGTATGGCGCGAACGCGCCTCTCGTGCCGCCGCCGCATGCGCCGGCGTCGCGCCTCATCCAGCGCATCCGCGACGAGGCGCACCGCTTCGCCATCACCGGTCATCGGCGCAAGCGCGCGCGCCGTTACAACGAATCGGTGCTGGAGGTGGTGCCGGGCCTCGGTCCGGCCAAGCGCCGCGCCCTGCTGAAACACTTCGGCGGACTGCAGGGCGTCATGCGCGCGGGGATCGCCGATCTGACACAAGTGAGCGGAATCGGGGCAGCGCTGGCCCGAAGTCTTTATGATCACCTCCACCCGGGCTCCTAGGCGGCCTTGATGCACTGGAACCTGCCTAACACGCTGACGTGGACGCGCATCGCGACGATCCCGCTGATCGTGTTGCTGTTCTACATGCCGTACCCGTGGGCCGACCCGGCGGCGGGCCTGTTGTTCGCCGCCGCCGGCGTCACCGATTCGCTGGATGGCTACTTCGCGCGGCGGCTGGGCCAGATCTCGCGCCTCGGCGCCTTTCTCGACCCGGTCGCCGACAAGCTGATTGTCGCCGTAGCGCTGGTGCTACTGGTGAGCAAGGATGCTCGCCCGCTCATCGTGCTCACCGCGGCCATCATCATCGGCCGTGAGATCACGATCTCGGCGCTGCGCGAGTGGATGGCGGAGATCGGTGCGCGCCGCACGGTCGCTGTCTCCCAGTTCGGAAAATACAAGACCATTCTGCAGATCACCGGACTGTCGCTGATGCTGTATCGGTGGCCGCTATTCGGACTTCCCACCTACGCGCTCGGGGTGGTGCTGACCGAGGTAGCCGCGGGCGCCACGCTCGTCTCGATGGTGGTCTATCTGCGCGCGGCGTGGCCTGAGCTGAGACGTTAGCAACCGACAACACCCTGTTAATGCTGATGTTTTCTGTAATCAGTGGGGTGCGATATCGGATCTCTGTGAACTCCCGGTCTCGCCTTGACTTCCCAGGGGGTGTACATAGAATCTCGCGCCTCACACCCCGGGATGCGGGAATAGCTCAGTTGGTAGAGCACGACCTTGCCAAGGTCGGGGTCGCGAGTTCGAGTCTCGTTTCCCGCTCCAATTTCCCCCCCTTTGGTCAGGGGCTTACATTCTCAGGGAGACCTTGGGCTCCTGAACAGGAGTAGGGCCATATGCGAAAGCGCCTCATCGCCCCGACTGCAGAGCCTATTCGGCCTCGCGAAGAGGGTGGGTTAGATGTCGAGCGTGCAGCCGTGGTCGAGGTCACCTCGGAAGACAAGGACTTTCCGGTCGAGTCGGCCTTCGGCTCCGGAGATGCGCGAGGCTGGCGCGCGGCAGCCTCGGGAAGCCAGACGATTCGACTGATCTTCGATCATCCGCAAAGGCTCAGGCGCATATCCCTTGTTTTTGAGGAAGGCGAAACGGGGCGTACGCAAGAGTTCGTTTTGCGATGGTCTTCGGATTATGGGAGCTCGCTTAAAGAGATTGTCCGCCAGCAGTGGAATTTCAGTCCGCCTGAATCGATACGGGAAGTCGAAGAGTATCGAGTGGACCTTTCCGACGTTTCTGTACTGGAACTGGTCATCAAACCGGATATCGGTGGCGGTGTCGCTCGCGCGTCGCTGAAGAAGCTCCGTTTGTCGTGAGTCTCGTTTACTGGTCCATCCCCTTCACGCCGCGGCTAGGTGGCAGAGTGGTCATGCAGCGGCCTGCAAAGCCGTCTACGCCGGTTCGATTCCGACCCTAGCCTCCAGAACCCTGTCTCGCCGCGTACCAACGAGTTCCTTGGTCCCTTCGCCCTCATGCTCGGCGCGTCGATAGGGCTAGGATTGATGCTGGCCGGTTACTACGCGCT
>DASZHQ010000160.1:0-2343 GCA_035937715.1 Steroidobacteraceae bacterium
GGCACAGAGCTGACGGGGAAGCGGAGCGGCGCCGCGCTTAAGTGGCGTCGGCGCTGCGCAGCAGCTCGTTGATCGAGGTCTTGGCGCGCGTCTGCGCGTCTACGCGCTTGACGATGACTGCGCAGTAGAGGCTGTAGCGGCCGTCGGTTGCAGGCAGCGTGCCCGAAACCACCACTGATCCTGCGGGCACGCGTCCGCGCAGTATGGCGCCGGTGGTGCGGTCCTAGATGCGCGTGCTCTGCCCGAGGAATACCCCCATGGAGATCACCGAGCCGGCCTCCACCACGACGCCCTCCACGACTTCGGAGCGCGCGCCGATGAAGCAGTCGTCTTCGATGATGGTGGGGGCGGCCTGCAGCGGCTCGAGCACGCCGCCGATGCCGACTCCGCCGGAGAGATGCACGTTGCGGCCGATCTGCGCGCACGAGCCCACGGTCGCCCAGGTATCGACCATGGTTCCGGCCCCGACCCAGGCGCCGATGTTGACGTAGCTCGGCATCAGTACGACGTCGGGCGCGATGTAAGCGCCGCGACGCACGACGGCGTGCGGCACGATGCGCGCGCCGCCGCGACGCAGCTGCTCCTCGGAGGCGGCCGCGTACTTCAGCGGCACCTTGTCGTAGAAGCGCGTGAAGCCGGCGTCCACCAGCTGGCTCTCGCGCACCCGGAAAGACAGCAGCACAGCCTTCTTCAGCCATTGGTTGACCCGCCAGCCGCCGCTGTGCGGCTCGGCCACGCGGGCGCTGCCGCTGTCGAGGAGCGCGAGGCACTCCTCGAGTGCGGCGTCGAGCTCGCGCGGCAGGTTCTTTGCGCTTAAGTCCGCGCGGCGCTCGTACGCGGCATCGATGATGGCCTGCAGATGAGCCTGCTCGCTCATGGGAAGACTCTCGCAGTCATGCGCGCCGCGTGGCTGCCGGCGGGGCGCGCAGCGCCGCCTGGCGTTCATCGAGCGCCTGCACCAGCCGCTCCTTGAGCTGCTCGGCGGCAGCAGCGCTCAGGGGGCGGTTGTCGAAGTCGGTGAGATAGAACACGTCCTCGGCGCGCTCGCCGACCGTCATGATCTTGGCGGCGTGCAGCTCGATGCGCTCCTGCATCAGCACCCGGCCGACCTCGCACAGCAGCCCCGGGCGGTCACCGGCGGTAAGCTCGAGCACCGAGCGGCGATTGCGCTCATCGACGCTGAGTGCAATCAGGGTAGGCGTGTGGAACATGCGCGCCTGTCGCGGCGCGCGCCGCGACACCGCGAAGGGCGCGTCCGCCGGCCCCTGCAGCGAGCGCCACAGCGCCTGCTCGATCTCGGCCAGCCGGTCCTGGTCGGCGATCGCTGCGCCGTCGTCCTCGAGCAGGTGATACAGGTCGAGGCTGAAGCCGTCGCCGGTGGGGGTGATGCGCGCATCGACGATATTGAGCCCGAGCTGGTCGAGAGCCGCGGTGGTGCGAGCGAACCCATGGCGGCGCGGGCGCGTGAAGATCAGGACCGCGGTGGTGCCCCGCAGGCTGCGCGCATCGAGCGCCACCAGCGGCTCGTCGGAGCCCGCCTCGCGCTCGGCCAGGAGCCGCGTGTGCCAGGCGACCTCCTCGGGGGAATGCTGCAGGAAGTACCCGGCGCTGAAGCGCAGCCAGACGCCGGCAATGTCAGCTTCCGTGACACCGTGCTCGATCAGCACTCGCCGCGCGGCATCCTGGGTCTCACGCACCAGGTGCTCCGGATCGATCGGGCTCTCCAGCCCGCGGCGCAGGGCGCGCTTCACGCGATGGTAGAAGTCCGAGAACAGCGAGGCCTTCCAGGAATTCCAAAGCTTCGGGTTGGTGCCGCGCACGTCGGCGCAGGTGAGCACATACAGGTAGTCGAGATGCGTCTCATCGCCCACCTTGCGCGCGAAGGCGTTGATCACCTGAGGATCGCCGATGTCCTGCTTCTGCGAGGTGATGGAGAGCTCGAGGTGGTTGCGCACCAGCCAGGCGACCAGGCGCGCGTCGTAGGGGGACAATCCCTGCTCGAGGCAGAAGGCTTCCGCGTCCACCGCCCCGAGCTCGGAGTGATCGCCGCCGCGCCCCTTGGCGACGTCGTGAAACAGCGCCGCGAGGTAGGCGACCTCGCTGCGCGGCAGCGACTGCATGACGCGCGAGGCCTCGGGGAGCTCCTGGTCGTAGCGCGGGATCGCGAAGCGGCGCAGGTTGCTCACCACGAACAGCGTGTGCGCATCCACGGTATAGGCGTGAAACAGATCGTACTGCATGCGTCCGACGATGCGGCCGAACGCCGGTATGTAGCGTCCGAGCACGCCGTAAGTGTTCATGCGCCGCAGCTCGTGAGTCACGCCGACCGGCGAGCGCAGGATC
>DASZHQ010000161.1:0-8613 GCA_035937715.1 Steroidobacteraceae bacterium
CGCGCGCCCAGCGCCGCTGCCTGGCGTGCCACATTGGCGGCGCCCCCGAGACGATGCTCGGAACTCTGAACGCGCACCACCGCCACCGGGGCCTCAGGCGAGACTCTCTCGACCGCACCGCTGACGTACTCATCGAGCATCAGATCTCCCGCGACCCAGACCTCGAGGGCGGCGAAACGCTCGAGGTGCGCCAGCAGCCCGCTCACGGCGTCGCCGCGGTCGGGCTCGCTCACAAGCCCCCCTCCCGTCGCATCACGGCCTCGAGCGATTCGAGGATGGCGTGCACGCAGAGCGCATGGACCTCCTGAATGCGCGCCACGACCGTCGAGGGTGCCAGCAACAGCAGGTTAGCGTGCTGCGCCAGCTGCCCGCCCTGCGCGCCGGTGACCGCAACGACCGTGCAACCCAGCGAGCGCGCCGCCTGGGCAGCCAGCACCACGTTCGCGGAGTTACCGCTGGTGCTGATGGCAAACAGCAGATCACCCGCGTGCCCCAGGGCCTCGAGCTGACGGGCAAAGACACGCTCGTATCCATAATCGTTACCGAGCGCGGTGAGAATCGCGGTATCGGCCGTCAGCGCGATCGCGGGCAACGCCCGGCGCTCCTCGCGGAAGCGGCCGACGAGCTCGGCCACCAGGTGCTGCGCCTGTGCGGCGCTGCCGCCGTTGCCGCAGGCGAGGATCTTATGCCCGCCGCGCAGGCACTCGTGAGCTGCGGCGACGATCCTCTCGAGAACCGGGGGCAGCTCCTGCGCTGCGCGGGCGGCGACCGCGGAGTGCTCTGCAAAGACTTCGTGGATGGACATGGACCCTCTTACTGTACGCTCGGGCGGCCCGCCGCGAGGGCGCGGGCGAGCTGCAGAAGATCATCGTAGACGGGCACGCCGGCCGCGCGCGGCAGCTGTTCGGTCTGCCGGCCCTTGCCGGTGCGCACCAGTGCGGCCGCCACTCCCGCCCGCCGCGCGGCTTCCAGGTCGCGCGGGTCATCGCCGACCACGAGGCTCTCGCGGGCGGCGATCCCCGAACGGGCGATCGCCTCCTGTATCAGCCCGGGAGCGGGCTTGCGGCAGGCACACTGCGCCTCGTGCGCGTGTGGACACACCAGCACCGCATCGAGCCCACCGCCGTGCGCGGAAGCTTCCGCCTGCATGCGCGCATGTATGGCCGCGAGCTGCTCGAGACTCACGAGGCCGCGGCCGACACCCGCCTGGTTGGTGGCCACCGACAGGTATAGCCCGGCGCGCCGCAGGATCGCCAGCCCTTCGAGCGCACCCGGAAGCCAGTGGAACTCCGCAGGGTCGCGCACGTAGCCCGAGTCCTCTGCCTCGCTGTTCAACACACCGTCGCGGTCGAGGATCACGTGCCTGAAGCCCCTCAGGTCCATGCGCGTGCCGGGTCACCGGTACGGATCAGGTTGTGAAAGATAGCGCTGCACATAGTCGCGCACACCCTCTTCCAGCGGCGTGAACGCCTGAGTGTAGCCGGCAGCGCGCAGCCGCTCCATGCGCGCCTCGGTGAAGTACTGATAGTGCGCGCGCACGGCCGCCGGCATCTCCACGTACTCCAGGCGCACCGGTCGCTCGAGCGCCGTGCACAACGCGCGCGCCAGCTCCTCGAAACTGCGGGCACGGCCGGTGCCGAGATTGAATAGTCCATTCACCTCCGGGTGATCGAGCAGCCAGAGCATCACCTCGATGCAATCGCGCACATAGATGAAATCGCGCTTCTGGGCGCCGTCGGCCACGCCGACGCGATGGGAGCGAAATAGCGTCACCGGGTTTCCGGCGGCGGCCAGCGGGTACTTCTGTGTTACGACACTGCGCATGCCGCCCTTGTGATATTCGTTCGGCCCGTACACGTTGAAGAATTTCAGCCCTACCCACTGCGGCGGGCGCGGCCCGCCCTCCTCCAGAACCTGCGCCACCCAGCGGTCGAACAGGTGCTTGCTCCAGCCATAGGGGTTGAGCGGTCGCAGCCGCGCCAATGCCTGCGGTGAGGGGTCGTCATCGAAACCGTGTTCGGCAAGCCCGTAGGTGGCCGCCGAGGAGGCGTAGATGAAGCGCTTGCCCGCGCTCGCGCACCAGCGCCATAGCGCCTGCGGCAGCCGAAAATTCACCGCCGTGATGAGATCCGCGTCCGCCTCGGTGGTCGAGGAGATCGCACCCATGTGCACGATCGCCTCGATCCTCGCGCCCTGCGCCGGCAGCCACTCGAGCAAGGCCTCTGGCGCAATGAGTTCGCGCAGGGGCACGCGGGCGAGGTTGCGCCACTTGCCCGCATCGCGCAGCCGGTCGCAGACGGCCACAGGCTCGCCGCGCTCGGTGAGCGCAGCGACAAGGTTGGAGCCGATGAAACCTGCGCCCCCGGTGAGGAGAATCATGTGACCGTCGAGTACCATGCTTGCCCGTCGCATAGAGTAGTGAAGCGTTCGGCTGGCCGTCCAGCACCCGGCTGAGCTTCCACGCTACCTGCAGCCTCGAGAGACATGGAGTCCGTATGAGCAAGCCAGCAGTTCCGGGCCTTTCGCGCCGCGAATTCATTGCAGCCAGTGTGGGCGCAGCGCTCGGCACCCTGCTCACGGGCGCCTTGCCGGCCGCAGCGCCCGCCGCCGCCTCGCTCCCGCTCGTGACCAAGGTCATCCCCTCGAGCGGGGAGCGGATCGCGGCCCTTGGCCTCGGCACTGACTCCTTCCGCGAGGAGGTACGCGAGGAGATCCGCGCCGAGCTCGCTCGCATGAGTGAGCTCGGCGGCTCCCTCATCGATACCGCGGCCGGCTACGGCGACAGCGAAGCGCTGATCGGCGCGGCGCTCGAGCGTCTGGGCATCCGCGATCGGATGTTCCTGGCCACGAAGCTGGTGGGCGGCGCCTCGGGCAACGGCTCTGGCGCGACGGGCGCCGAGAGCTTCGCGCGCTCGCTCGAGCGGCTGAAGACGCCGCGCATCGATCTGCTGCAGGTTCACAATCTCAAGGGAGTCGCGGAGCTGATTCCGGCCATGCAGGAGTGGAAGAAGGCCGGAAAGATCCGCTACATCGGCGCGACCACCTCGCGCGGCAGCCAGCACGCCGAGATGCTGCAGGTCATGCGCAACTACCCGCTCGATTTCATTCAGGTGGACTATTCGATAGCCAACCGCGATGCCGCCGAGGCGATTCTTCCGCTGGCGCTCGAGCGCAAGATCGCGGTCCTCGTCAACCTGCCGTTCGGGCGCTCGTCACTGTTTCGCCAGGCCGCCGACCGTCAGCTGCCGGCCTGGGCGGCCGATATCGACGTCGCGAGCTGGGCGCAGTACTTTCTCAAGTACGTCATCTCGCATCCGGCCGTCACCTGCGCGATCCCGGGCTCAACCAGGCTGAGCCACCTGGAGGATAATCAGGGCGGTGGCCGCGGCCGTCTCGCGGATACCGCCATGCGCCAGAGAATGGAGCAATACTGGGACCGCAAGGCCTGAAATCCCGAGCCAGCCGCGGTGCGTGCGCGCCGCTTTTAAGCCTTCAGGGGTAGCGGTTCTCGACGACGCCGCGTACCGGGTGGGTGTCGTAAACGAGGACAATGGACTCGATCCGCCCGGTATCGCGATCGAAGTTGAACACGTCGGCGCAATCGAACGACACGCGTGAGCCGTCCTTGAGCGACCAGTCGTAGAGATAGTACGCGACGGCCCGCAGGTGCCCTTCGGCGCTCACCAGCACGTCGTGCACCGTCAGCTTCGCGCCGCTGGAAGAGCTGGCTACTTTCGCCACGAACTCGCGCACCGGCAGCTGTCCGAGGAACGGTGAGCGAACCCACCCGCCCGGAACGAACAGGGACGCCGCCCTCTCAGGATCGCCAGCCTCCAGGGCGGAAAGGTATTTGCGCACTGCTTGCTGCATAGATCGCTGCAGCAGCTAGTCTACTCCCTTACGCGGCCCCCGCGGTATGGCGGCCGGAGGCCTTGAGCGCTCTGAAGCGGCCGGTCGGCGACTGCTGCTCGCGGGCGGCCTGGGCGGTCCACAGTGCGTTGCGGCGGGCGACGAACGGGCTGTTCGAGAGCTGCTCGAGCGAGCCGGCCTTGGCGAACAGGAACCCTTGCCCGGCGACGCAACCGAGCGCCAGGAGCGCCGCGACCTGGGGCTCGAACTCTATGCCTTCTGCCACGGTATCGAGCCCGAGCGTCTCCCCGAGGGTAATCACGGCACGCGCCAGCTCCGGCCCGTTGTCGGAGTTGGTCAGGCGGCTCACGAACGAGCGATCGATCTTCAGGATGTCGATCGGAAAGCGGTGCAGGTAGGACAACGAGGAGTAGCCGGTACCGAAATCGTCGATGGCGAGCCGCACACCGAGGGCCTTGAGCCGATGCAGCCGCTCGAGGTTGGCATCGGTGTTGTACATGATGGTGCTCTCGGTCAGCTCGATGACCAGATTCCCCGGTTCCAGCCCGGATTCGTGCAGGGCCTGCACGACGTCATGCACCAGCTCGCCGTGCTGCAGGTGCCGCCCGGAGATGTTCACCGACAGCCGCAACCCCGCCCCCCCGGCGATGGACTTGCGCCACTGGCACAGGTCGCGACACGCCTGCTTGAGTACCCAGCGCCCGAGCTTGGCGATGTGGCCGCACTCCTCGATCACCTGGATGAAGCGGGCGGGCATGAGCACGCCCGCCTCCGGATGCCGCCAGCGCACCAGCGCCTCGACACCGAGCAGACTCAGGGTGCCCAGGTCGACGATCGGCTGATACTCGAGGAAGAATTCCTGCTGAGCGAGCGCCCGGCCGATATCGGCCTCGAGACGCATGCGCTCGTGCAGCATGTCCTGCATCTGCGGCTGGAACGTAGCGTGGCGATTCTTGCCCGCCGCCTTGGCATGGTACATGGCGATGTCGGCATTGCTGAGCAACGCTTCGGCACCGGCTTCCGCGGCGGAGAACGCCACCCCGATGCTCGCCCCGACGCGCACCTCCCGCCCGTCGAGCGCAAACGGCAGGTCCAGGATCTCGATGAGCTCCTGGGCCATGCGCTCGACTTCCGAGATCGCGCCCACCCCTTCCAGCAGCACCGCGAACTCATCTCCCCCGAGCCGGGCCACGGTGTCCGAGGAGCGGGTCGTCTTGACGATGCGCTGGGCCACCGCCTGCAGAAGGCGATCGCCCGCATCGTGACCGAGGGAATCGTTGATGTTCTTGAAGTTGTCCAGATCCAGGAACATGACCGCAACGCAGCTCTGGCCGCATTGTGCCAGCGTCAGTGCGTGTTGCACGCGGTCACGGAACAGGTTGCGGTTGGCGAGCAGCGTCAGGGGATCGTGGAAGGCCAGCTGGCGCAGCTGCTCTTCGAGCGCCTTGCGCTCGCTGATATCGCGGAAATTGAGCGCCAGGCCCTGTACGGCCGGATCCTGCGTCAGGTTGCTGCCGACGCTCTCGATCACGCAGCGTTTCGTGCCACGTTCGATACGCAGCTCGACCGGCCCGACCGCCCCCGTAGTGGTGGCCGCGACCTCGGCGAGAAACATGCGCACTCTCTCCCCGTCCTCGCCCCCCCACAGGTCGGGGAGGTGCTTGCCGCTGATGTCTTCCGGTTTCAGCCCCAGGGTGCGCTCGGCGGCGGGCGAGGCGAAGCGCACGACCTCGTCGGCGCCGACGATCATGATGACGTCCGAGGCGTTGGCGATGAGCGAGGCGTAGCGGTCCTCGACCATGCGCGCCGCGCGCCGCTCACGCACCAGGGCGTCCCCGCGCAGCACCACACCCTGGCGAACCATCAACAGCAGCGTGAGTGCGAACACGATCATGGTCATCACGGTCGCCGGTCCGCCGATGTCGCCGCGCGCGAAGTACACCAGCACGAGGAAGGCCGCCAGCATGGCCGCATAGGGAAGGGTCCGCGCGAACGCCGCCGAGGTGTTCGACACGGCGCGCACCGGCGCTGCGATGTCGCGCATCTGCTCGCGCCCCGCGGCGGCCACCGGCACGTAGCACCACAGATACAGCACGTCCTGCAAGCCGCCGGGCAGGTAGTAGCCGCGTACCTTGGCAAGCGACCAGAGAATGTCGCCGACGAACATGGTGGCGAAGCCGGTCACGAGCAGCAACGGGATGCGCGGGCCGCCGGCATCACCGGCGCCGGTGAGAAGCAGCACCCCCAGCATCAGCAACGACACGCAATCGAGGGCGACGTAGGCCTGACTCAGGGCTTCCTTGATCAGCCCCAGCTCGGCGTGCATCGCCGCCGGGTGAATCACCAGGAACCAGAAGAACGTTCCGAAGCCGACGACGAAGATCGTCGCGTCCAGCGACAGCTGGATCCACGGTACGCGTACCGCGGCAGCGCGTATCAGAAACAGCGCCGCGGTCCCCAGCACCGGATAGAACGCGCAGAAGAAGATGTCGGCGGGGCCGGGGAACGGATCCTGTCCCCACACCCAGGTGCTAGCGGCGATCAGATTCCCGACGAACTGCATCGCCAGCGCCACCGCAAACGCGATCCAGGCGGCGCGCAGGGCACCCGGGGCAGTGCGGCGGGCGGCGGCGGCACAGATGATGAAGCCCGCGAGCGTGGAGGGCTCGTCCGAGAACAGCCCGACGTAGTGGGTGACTACCGGGCCGCCGAGTCCCGCCAGCATCCACACGCTCCCCGTGACGACGTAGATCACGAGCGCGAGGAACAGCCAGTCGACCCAGCGTGGAGCGGCTGCGAACCGAAGCGACTGAGCGGGTTTTACTCTTGCGTCCACTCTGGATATCTGTATGCGATTCCGTCGCTTACCTCGACGTGCGGCGACGAAATAAGTCGGCTGCTGGCGCAATTTGAGGCCAAATCGCAAGGCCGGCCAGCGAAAAATGTCCCCGCGTGACGCAGTTCTCGGCGGGTCTGAGAGAAGTGTGCAGTTCATTCAACTCCGCTGTCGGCTCGGCCACTTCCTCTGCCTGCGGTGAGCGCCTGTGCCCGGGGAGCGTCTAGAATGGTGATGAGGATGGCAACGGACGCGACGGATATGCCCCGAGCGCAGAGGATGTGGGCCCTGTCATGGTGATGTTGCGTGCCCTGCTCGACCGCCTGCTGCTGGTGTGCGCCGTGGTGGCCGGCGGTCTCGTCCCTGGCTTCATCGCGCAGTACCGCCAGCGCCTCGGCGGCCGACTCGACCAGGCCCAGCTCGATCTCGCCCCCTGGCAGCGGCTCGCCGATCAGTTTCACCAGGGCGATATCGGCAAGCTGATCCAGTATCACCTCGACAGCAGCGATCCGAAGTTCCACGCCGAAGGCGCCGTCATCCGCTCGCTCGTGGCGGCCGTGCAGCAGTTGCAAAGTGCCGCCGATGCGCTGCACGGCAACCTCTTCCAGCAGTTCGCCTATCTCGCACGGCACACCGACGTCGACCTGGCGCGCGCGACTCTTGCCGACTGGGTGCCGACGTTCGCGTTCTCGGGCGAAGGCCTACTGTTCGCGCTGCTGTTCGGCCTGGGTGTCTGGTTGCTGTTTCACGCCCTGTGGCGACTGTTCGCGCTGCTCCTCGGGCGGCGCGCCGTGCAGCGCCCCGCCTGAGCGCCTGAAGTCCTGCACCCCGCGCCGCGTGCAGGACGAACAGCTCGCCGGCCATGACGCGCATGCGCGCAATGCCGCTGCCATGTCAACTCCGCTGCGCTGCGCCGAAAGCGCGCAGCGGCACGCCGGCACGGTCGCATCATTATTAAGGAGCGGCGCGTCCCCGCAAGTGTCAGCGCAGGCGGCCGCCGCTCACCGCGTGTGTGCCGCCGTCCCAGGCGCACAGGGTCGTTGACCCCGGGCAGCCGCGCAGGCATTTTCCCCCAGCCGGGACTTGGTCGTTGCCGTGAGACGGGGCGCAACGCCCAGCCTGCGCGTGCAGCGGGAGGCAGCTCGCATGATCGACCTACGCATCGGGTTCATCGGTCTCGGTAATGTCGGCAGCCAGCTGGCCGGCAACCTGCAGCGCCAGGGTGCGAGCCTCACGGTGCGCGACCTCGATCCGGCCCGCGTCGCGGCATTCGTCGGGCGCGGTGCGAAGGGCGCCGGCTCGCCGCGCGAGCTCGCCGCGGGCGTCGACCTCGTGATCACCTGCCTGCCCTCGCCGGCTGCCTGCGCGCAAGTCATGGAGGCACCAGACGGCGTACTCGCGGGCCTCGCCCCCGGCAAGATCTGGCTCGAGATGAGCACCAGCGATCATGCCGAGGTGAAACGCCTCGCAGCGCGCGTCGA
Organism: Steroidobacteraceae bacterium; assembly: GCA_035937715.1. Lineage (GTDB taxonomy): Bacteria > Pseudomonadota > Gammaproteobacteria > Steroidobacterales > Steroidobacteraceae > 13-2-20CM-66-19. The sequence goes on from DASZHQ010000161.1 coordinate 8,188, forward strand.
GGAGCGTGGCGCCACGGCGATGGACTGCCCGGTGTCGGGCGGCTGCCACCGCGCCGCGAGCGGCAACATCTCCATCTTCGCCGGCGGTACGCGCGCGGCGTTCGAGCGCGTGCTGCCGGTGCTGTCGATGCTCGGGCAGCGCATCCTGCACACCGGCCCGGTCGGCTCCGCCTCGCAGCTCAAGGTGCTCACCAATTACCTCTGCACCGTGCACCTCACGGCGCTCGCCGAAGCGCTCACTGTGGCGACGGTCGCCGGGCTCGATCTCAGCACCACCTACGAGGGCATCCGCATCTCCTCGGGCAACTCGTTCGTCCACGAGACCGAGTCGCAGGTCATCCTCAACGGCAGCCGCGACATCAACTTCACCATGGACCTCGTGATCAAGGACGTGGGGCTGTTCGATGCGCTGGCGCAGGAGCTGCA
>DASZHQ010000162.1:0-2621 GCA_035937715.1 Steroidobacteraceae bacterium
GCGCACCCCAGCATGCGCGCATGGAGGAACACCGTGAAAGCCGCGTTTTCCAGATCGCGCTCACCGATTGCCGATTCGCGCGCGGGCTCCCACAGGATCTTCAGCAGCAACGCGGCGATCGCGGCGTCGACGTTCACACAATACACGTTGCGCGAGACGCCAGCCTCGAAGAGTGCTGTGACGAGCTCGTGATAGAACGCGCTGAAGGCGTTGTATTCGCCGCGGCGACGATAGATATCGGTCAGGAATACCTCCCGCGGGTCGAGATTCACAGGTTTATCCCTGAACACCGGATGATTGATTCCGGGGATCTTGGCAAGCTCGACGGTTCCCCGAGCCTTCTGGTCCGACCGGTAGCGCGCGTACCATTGCGCGTACTCCCGGGCAAGCGCCTGCACTCTCGCGCCGCTGTCAGGATCTCCGGGGTCAATCACGCCACTGTCGCGAAAGCGCTCATTTAGGAATGCGATTCCCTCGTAGCCGTTGCCGCCATGAGCGAATCCACAGTGGGTCAGGAAACCGACCATGCACTTGTTGAGCTGCACACGCTCGGGCGACTCTGAGCCGTCCGCGGAAACGGCGCCCTTGGCGCCTTGCGCCGAGATTGCGCCCGGGCCGTTCGTAAGCAGGAGCCCGATGAGCGTGCGAAATGCAAACCGGTCCTCCTGGGAGGGCGCACGGCCGGTGAGAGCGCGGAAGCTGATCTCCTCAAGCCCGCTCGCATTCAGCATGGCCTGGTTCGCAAGGCCACAAAAGCGATCCGCCTCGTGCCGAGTGGCCGGCGCGGATGCGCCCAGCAGGGTGCCTAAGAGCTGCACCCACCACGGCAGGCTCTCTGCCGTAAACCGGGAAATCCGTTTGCGCATCAACGGCCCCCAGGCAAGCGTCGTCGTGATGGCGGCCAGAACGGCGTCGGCCGTCGGATGGCCATCGAGTGCGCGAAGCCAGCGCGCCATCACTGATTTAGCTCCGCGTTCGGCAAGGGCCTGCAGCATTGCCTCGGCACGCGGATCTGCTTGGGAGCCGAGCAGCCCATCGGTGCCGTGACTCACGACCCGCGCGAGATCGAAGCTCTCATCGTGCGCGCTCCCAAGCCCGGCCTCGCTGAAGCGCTCGATGAGAACCGCCACCGCGGGCCGGGCCGAAGCCTGACGCTGCGGGCCGACCATCACCGCGGCAGCCGCCAGCACCAGGTTCGGTGCGTTGCCGGCCTTGCGCGCCGCCTGAGCGGCGACCAGTTCGCACGTGCCCCACAGGTTGACGTGCGCGGCGACCGCAAGCGCCATTAGCTTCTGGTCATTTCCGCCGCCGAGCTCGTGCAGCAGCGCGAGACACGCATTGGCCTCCATCGTGTGCTGTGCCGCTTCCAGCATGGAGACGCCATGCAGGCTGCTCACCTGCGTCACGGCATCCATCTGGGAAGCCCCAGATGCATCCTTCATGCCCTGCCGCGCAACGATCGCCCCCAGCTGCCGGTTGATCGCGCCGATCTGTTCGCAGTAGGGAGCAGGTGCCTCGACCACCGGCAGATCTAGGTCGGCCGGCAGTGATATTCGCTGGGTCGACCCGAACCAGGGCTTGAGCGCCAGGCTGCCCTCCGGGTCGAAATCCGGCCGCGTCGCATTCTCGCGCATGACTGCTGTGAGCGCCGCGGGAATATGGGCGATGTTGGTAACCACGGCTCCCTTACCCGAAAAGATCGGACGGTCGGGGGTAAAAACTCCATCGACGGCGAACTTGCGCATGAACCAACCTTCCTTCGCCAGCGCATCGTCGTCGCCGCCCGCCAGGGCCCCCGCGTGTCCAACCGCGCGAGTGAGGCGACTCTTCCACCGTCCGACGACGCAGGCCACCACGGGCTTGGTGAACTCCGCGTCCAGCTCGTAGTAGCCGCCCGGCTCGCAATACAGGACCGCGGCCTTGCTGCGCGCATCGTTCGCCAATGCAAAAGCGAATTCAGGCGCAGCGTAATGGATGTAGACGTCCTTGCCGCTCGAGATCACGGTGCTCGTTCCCCAACCGGCGATGCGCAAATACTGTGCAATCGTCGTGGAGAAGCCCCCGGAGTTGGAGAAGATAGCGATCGACCCGGCCAGCAGACTGCTGCCGGGATCATCGCCCCCCAGGGCACCGCCGATGCGCACGCAGTTCCAGGCATCCGCGACACCTAGCCCGTTGGCGCCGAATATGTCCACGCGCGCCTGTTGCCCCAGCGCGCGGATCTCGCGCGCATCATGCACAGTGATCTTTTCGGTGACGATGAAGATCTTGCGTAACTCCGGGTTCACCCTGATCAGCTCGGCGACTCCGTCACGGGCCGCCGCAGGGGGCAGGTACACCACCCCGCAGTTGAAGCGATGACCCGCCTCCAATCCCTCGCGAACGTTGTTGTAGACCGGAATGTCTCCGAGCGAGGTCTTCAAGGCCTGCCCCCGCCGCCCGGGGGAGGTACCAAACACCACATTGCCACCCGAGTAGGCATGACTGACCGGTGTCACGATGCTCGACTCGCCGCCGAGGATATTGAGCACGCACACCCGGTCGCTGCGCGTGGCAATCTGCCCCAGCGCTCCGATCCCGACGAAATACTTAAAGTCCCCCAGACCCTGCCGGCTGATCAT
>DASZHQ010000163.1:0-18955 GCA_035937715.1 Steroidobacteraceae bacterium
TGGCGGCCAGTCGCGCGATCCCGGCAGCGCGTGCCGCCGGCGCAGGCGCCCCGGGGAACCTCCTGATCCTGGGCGGCACGGGGTTCATCGGCCCGCACCTGACGCAGGAGGCACAGCGCAAGGGGTGGAAGGTGACGCACTTCAACCGCGGCAAGACCGCGGCTGAAGGAGTGGCGGGCGTGGAGACACTGGTCGGCGATCGCAAGGGCCAGCTCGATGCGCTGCGCGGGCGCAAGTGGGACGCCGTGGTCGACGATACCGGCTTCGTACCGAAGTTCGTGAGGATGTCCGCGCAGCTGCTGGCGCCTAATGTCGGCTATTGCCTGTTCGTCTCGAGTATCTCGGTCTACGAGGGCTTCGCGCATCCCAACGATGAGAATTCGCCGACCGGCAAGTTGTCCGATCCGCAGACCGAGCAGGTCACCGACACCACTTATGGGCCGATGAAGGCGCTCTGCGAGCAGTACTCGCTCGAGGCCTTCAAAGGCCGCATCAGCATCGTGAGACCCGGTTACATCGTGGGGCCTCTGGACCGCAGCGATCGCTTCACCTACTGGCCGGTACGCGCTTCCCGCGGCGGGGAGATGCTCGCCCCGGGCACCCCACGCGACCCGATTCAGGTCATCGACGTGCGCGATCTCAGCGCCTGGATGATGCGCCTCGTGGAGTCGCGTTCCAACGGCTGCTTCAACGCCGATTCGCCCCCGGGCGCGTTCACCATGGGCGATCTCATTGGTGCCTGTCAGCGCGCTGCGCCGCCGGCGGGCAGCTCCGTCACCTGGGTGCCGGAAGGGTTCCTCGCCGCGCACTGGAAGCCCGATGAGCTCGATCTGCCGCCCTGGTCGCCGACCGCTGGTGAGACGGCGGGCGCCTCGCTCACCTCGGTGAAGATGGCCAGCGCGGCCGGACTTCGCTGTCGCCCGCTGGCGGACACGGTGCGCGACACGCTCGCTTGGTTTCAATCGCTGCCCGCGGAGCGGCAGGCGAAGCTGCGTGCCGGCCTCGACCCGAAGAAGGAGGCCGACACGCTGCGCGCCTGGCACGCCGCCAACAGCCCGGCATGAAGCGTGGGCGAGGCTAGGCGATGCGGCGCGGTGCGGCGTCGGCCTTCAGCCACGCTTCCGCAAGCCGCACCCACATGGAGCCCCCCAGCGGAATGAGCGCGTCGTTGAAGTCGTAGCTCGGGTTGTGCAGCAGACACGGCCCGCCGCCGTGCCCGCCGATGCGGTGAGCACCGTCGCCGTTGCCAATCAGGAAATAGCAGCCCGGCTTTTCGCGCAGGAAGAAACTGAAGTCTTCGGCTCCCATCGTGGGTTCGAATTCCTTCACGTTATCGGCTCCGACCAAAGTGCTCAGCAGCTGACGCGCGAAGCTCGTCTCCCCGGGATGGTTGATGGTCGGGGGGTAGTTGCGGTTGAAGGCGAATTCGCAGGTGGCGCCGAAGGCCTGGCAGGTGGCCTCGGCGATGCGCTGCATGCGCTGCTCAATCATGTCGAGCACGTCCACGGTGAATGTCCGCACCGTACCCTGCAGCTCGCAGGAGCTCGGCACCACGTTGGTCGCCTCCCCCGCGCGGATGATCGTGACCGAGAGCACCCCGGCATCGATTGGGCGCTTGTTGCGCGAAATGATCGTCTGGAACGCCTGCACCATCTGACAAGCCACCGGCACGGGATCGATGCCGTTGTGCGGCATGGCCGCGTGCGCGCCGGTGCCCCGGATCGTGATGCGGAATTCGTTGCTGGAGGCGAATACCGGCCCGGACCTGATCGCGAACTGACCGACGGCCAGGCCCGGCCAGTTGTGCATCCCGAAGACGGCCTCCATCGGGAAGCGCTCGAACAGGCCGTCCTTCATCATCGCGCGCGCGCCGCCCCCGCCCTCCTCGGCGGGTTGAAAGATGAGGTAGACGGTGCCGTTGAAATCGCGCTGGCGCGCCAGGTGTCTCGCCGCCGCCAGCAGCATTGCGGTGTGGCCGTCGTGCCCACAGGCGTGCATCCTGCCGCGATGCACGCTGGCGTGGGCGAACGTGTTGTGCTCCGTCACGGGCAGCGCGTCGATGTCGGCCCGCAGCCCCACCGCGCGCGCACCCTCGCCGTTCCTGACGATGCCGACCACGCCGGTGCCGCCCAGGCCCTTATGCACCGGGATGCCCCACCCGGTGAGCGTGCTCGCGATCAGCTCCGAGGTGCGCTGCTCCTGGTAGCCGAGCTCGGGGTGAGCATGAATGTCCCGCCGCAGCGTTTGAATGGCGGCGGCCTCGGCGAGGATCGACTCGATCGGTTTCATGCGTGCTGGAGCTCCCATGGGTGCGGCAGGCCGCGGTTGTCGCGGCTCTGCGCCGGCGTGAGCAGGCTCACCGCTGCCACGATCAGGAAATTAAGACACAGCGCCAGGAAGCCGGCGCTCACACCGAACAGCGGATCGCGATGACTGAGCATGAGGAACACGGCGCTGGCGACGCCGGCAAGGAGGCCCGCAAAGACTGCCACCGTGGTGACACGTTTCCAGTAAAGACCCAGGACTACTCCGGGGAAGAACTGGGTCACCCCCGCGTATCCCGTCAGCAGCAGCGACACCAGCGTCGTGGAACTGAAGATAGCGAGCATCAGGCTGATGAGACCGAGCATCACGACCGTGGTGCGCGCCAGCTTGGCAACCTGATCATCGCTCATCCCCGGGGCGAACAGCGGCCGGTACAGATTCTTCGCGAACAGCGTAGCCGCGGTGAGGATGAATATGGAGGCCGGCACCATGGCGGTGAGCGCACCGGCCCCCCCGATGATTCCGAGAAACCAGGGCGGAAAGCTGCGGCGCACGACCGTGAGGAGTGCCAGATCGCCGTTGCTCATGCCGGGCAGCACCAGCACGCTGGCAAAGCCGGCGAAGAAGATGAAAGCCAGCGTCAGCGTATATAGCGGCATCACCACGGCGTTGCGACGCAGAGTATCGCCGCTCTTCGCGGTGAAGGAGGCCGCAAACGCGTGCGGCCACATGTAGAAGCCGAGCGAAGTCAGCAGCACCGTGGAAACGTACCACGCATGCCCGAGGTTGGGCGTCGCACCCGGCATGGTCAGGTGCGCCGGCCGCGCGTGCGCCAGCGCCGCGAACATCGCTCCGATGCCGCCGAAATGGATGAGCGGAATGCCGATGCCGATGGAGAGCGCCGCGATGACCATGAGCGCATCCTTCACGACGCTCACCCAGGCGACGGCCCGCACCCCGCTCGCAAAAACGAAAGCCACCAACAGCACCACGGCGATGGTCATCGCCGGCGTACGGCCGATGCCGTCGAAGCTCGCCACCGAGACGATGATGCCCACTCCGGTGAGCTGCAGCTGCAGGTAGGGAACGAACGAGGCGATACCCACGATGCACACGAACGCGGCGAGATACCGGTTCCCGTAGCGCAGGGCGAAGAAATCGGATTGGGTCTGCATGCCGAGCTTTCGCCCTACTTCCCAGATCTGCGGCAGGATGAAGAATGACACCACGTAACCGAGCGTCAGATAGGCGAGAACGTACAGCGTCGGCCCGCCGCGCGAATAGGCCCAGCCGCTGGCTCCGAGGAAGGCGAACGTCGTGTAAACCTCGCCCGCCATCAGCAGGAAGATCAGCACCACGCCGAAACCGCGACCGCCCACGGTCCACTGCTCGAGGTCCATCTTGCGATGCACGCCGGCCAGAAAGCCGATGGCCGTGCCGATGGCGACGATGCCCAAAATGGTCGTCAGGCAAATGGCGGCCGGGCTCATGCCGGAGGGCCGTTCTGCCGGTGGCGCGCAGCCTCCGCCCGGTACGCGCCCCACATGCAAACGCAGCTCAGCACGATCCAGCAGATGAGCCAGAAGAGGTTGAACGGCAAGCCGAGCAGCATGGGATCGATGCGATCCCAGAGCGAAACCGAAAAGCACATCGCCGTGAATGGAATCAGCGCCAGGAGCAGGGCAGCGAGCGACGGTCTTTTCACGGCTACAGGTCCGCGCGGTCGTCGTAACGCGCGCCATTGTGCACGATCTGCCGGCTGTGGGTTGCCTTTCAGCGCGGCGGGGATGCCTCGAGGTCGGGCGCAGCCGGGATCCACCAGTCTGCGCCGCGTGGCGTCGTGATGTACTCCGGCCAGCGATACTCCAGCGGAGGAGCGAAATCCCGTGGCAGAAGCGGGGCGATGAAGCGCGCGCCGCCGGTGCGCTCGGCAAACTCCGCGCGCGCCGCCGCCAGCGCGTCGGGTCGCGTCAGAAGCTCGAGCAGCGTGCGGGCAATCGTGCTGGCGGCGACCTCAATGGTGGGATCGATGCAGGGCCCCAAGCCGCCGAGTGCGTTCGACACCCACGCCGGATAGCCGGCGTAGCCGGGCGGCACCGCGAGGGTGGGCCTTGCCACGTAGAGCCGCACGGTCGGCGCGTACCAGGTCATCTCGACGTAGTCGTCGGAGGTCCAGTGCGTCTGCCAGGCCGGCATCTGCTGGCGCAGCCGCGCCTCCGCGACCTGCGGCTCGATCAGCTCCTCGCAGGCCGGCAGGAACGGGCGCGCCAGCGGCGTCAGCCCGAGGTTGCGCTGGATCTCCTGCGCCAGCGCGATTGCCGCGGCGCCGTAGCGTGGCGGTCCGACGGCGGCGAGGTTGCGGTAAGTGAGCTCGGCCAGCACATGGTTCGCCACCCCGGGGCGGGTGCGCGAAACCCAGCGCTTGACCACGCGGCAGTGCGCGATGCTCGCGGCGTGCTCGGCATTTCGGTCGAGTACCTCGAGGATCGAGTCCGCCATGCGGATATCGGGCGCGCGCCACGCGTAATTGATCTGCGCCAGCTGCGCCGGGAGGTTGTCAGCGGTCGCCTGCCCGGCGCTCAGGATCGCCTCGTTCAGCGACCACCCGCCGGTGTGCGCGAGCATCGACTCCATCGTCGCCTTGGTGAGCGCGTACATCGTGAAGAGCGCGACGTTGGCGCCCGGTGCGCGCGCGGCGGAGTGCGCGGCGGCGATCGGGCTGTCGCCCGCAGCCGCCCCCCAGGTCTCGGGAGCATCGCAGATGAATGAGTAGATGCGGCTGCAGTAGGCGCCGCAGTGCGTGTCCCAGCGCGTGGTGTTGCAGAGCGGCAGCATGTAGAAGGGATGGAAGCTGACGATCGCGTCGATGCCGTCGTAATAGCCCCGCAGTCCGTGCACCAACTTCGACCCCTGCACCTTTTCGGCGGGCTCGCCGAAGAAGCGCAGTGTGCCGGTCACGTTGGTCGCCCGCATGGCGTGCTGCGTGGCCAGCATTCCCGCAAGCGCCCCGATGCCGAGCGCGGAGTGCGGGTCGGTGTGCCCGGGCGCAAACTCGGACAGCCCGGCGCGCGGGCCACGCGTCGTGGCCGCCGCCTGACAGTTGCCGGGCACGGCGTCGTACTCCGCGTATGCCGCCACGATGGCTCCCGGGCCGTTGGACCACTCGGCTGCGAACGCCGTCGGCATGCCCGCACTCCCGGCCTCGACCGAGAAGCCGGCGCGCCGCAGCCGCTCGACGAACCAGGCGGCCGAGCGGTACTCGCGCCAGGCGGGCTCGGCGAACTCCCAGATCGTACGATGCCAGGCGGACAGTTCCGCCCGCTGCCGCTCGACCCAAGCGCACGCAAATTCCTGGATTGCCGTCATCGCCCCTCCTGCGCCGGGCGCTCGGATCGCACGCCCCGGCAACCGCTCATCTCGCAATCCCCTGTGGCTCAGCGCCAGCTGCGCGCCGCGTATTGCTGGTACAAGCGGCCGTAATGCTCGCGGTCCGGACCGGGCGCCACCGATGCGGCGTCAGCCGGTTTGGAGCCTGCGCCCACGGTGGTTGCAGGCTCAACCAGCAGCCGCGCGCCAAGCGCCGCGCCGAGCGCGGCAGGCGAAGCCTCGGTCCAGAGCCGAACGGGTCGGCCGAGAATGTCGGCGAGGAGCCTGAGGCTGGTGGGCTGGTTGACGATGTGTCCGGCCACCACCACCTCACGCAGGGGTTCACGCTCAGCGAGCACGTCGACGCAGCGGCGGATCTCAAAGCAGACACCTTCGAGGAACGCGCGAGCGAGATCGCTGGCACGGTGGCGCACGGTCAGTCCGTGGATGCTGCCGCGCAACGTCGCATCCCAGAGCGCTCCTTGCTCGCCACCCGCCAGATAAGGAGCGAACGTGACGCCCTGTGCGCCGGGAGCGGAATCGGCGGCGTACCGATCCAACACGCCGTCGGACCACCCTAGCAGCCCGCTGAGCCACGCATACCCGGTGCCGGTGGCCAGCAGGTCCATTTCACGCCCGTACCAGCCATCGGCAACATGGGGGGTCAAGAGGTAGCGCGCAGCATGGTCCAGGGCGCGTTCCGGCACGGCATCCAGAATGACCGTGCTGGAGCCCATCGTGATGCAGACTACCCCCGTCTGCAGGCCGCACATGGCAAATGCGCTGGCGACCGAGTCGGCGCTGCCGACGGTCACCGGGATGCCGGCACGCAGCCCGAGGAGCCGCGCGCCCGCCGCGCTGAGCGGGCCGGCCAGCGCGTGTGCGGGGCGGATGGCGGGAAAGGCGCTGCGCGGTACACCCCAGCGTTCGGCGAGCCCCGCATCGAATGCGCCCGCGGCGAGATCGAACACGCCGTAGCCGGCGGCCGTGGACGGGTCGGTAAGCCGCTCGCCGGTCAGCACGTAACAGAGATAGTCCTTCGCGGAGAGCAGCGCCTCGACAGCGCGACGGCCATGGAAGTGGTAACAGAACATGGGCCCGAGATAGCGGCCATCGATCGGCATCCCGGTGCGTCGATAAAGCGCCGCCCGCTCGGCAGCATCCACCGCCGTTGAGGCCCACATATCGGCGCGACTGTCCTTCCAGGTGATGGCGCGCCCGAGCGGGATGCCGGCCTGCAGGCACACAAGCGTCGGCAGCTGGCCACTCAGCCCGATGCCGGCGACGGCGTCGCGCCAGGCGCCGTTGCGCCCCGTCAGAGCCCCATCGAGGTCCGCAGCGGCACGCGCCACCGCCGCCGTCCAGTCCGCCGGATCCTGCTCCGCCTGCCCGGGGAGCGTACTGAATGTCGGAAACTCCGCGGCCGCGGCCGCCCGCACGACACCGCGGTCGTCGACGGCCAGCAGCTTTAGGGCCGAAGTGCCCAGATCGATGCCGAGCGTGAGAGTGCGGTAGCCCGCCTCAGCCACCAGCGCGCATCTCCGCTGCTACGTCGCGCGCCACCGCGAGCGTCGCCTCGATGTCATCGTCGCCGTGCGCAAACGACACGAACAGATTCTCGAATGCACCCGGATGAAACAGCACGCCGCGCTCGAGCATGCCCTCCCACCAGCGCCGAAAGCGCTCATGACTGGCGTATCGGGCCGCATCGCGGTAATTGCGGATCGGATGCTCGGCGAACCACACCTGCAGCACAGGTCCGATTCCTGCCACGTACGCCGGCAGGCGGGCATCGTGCAGCACCTGCTGCAGCCCCTCGCAGAGGCGTCCGCAGCGCGCGTAGAGGCGCTGGTACATGCCCGGCGCCGCAAGCTCATCGAGCGCGGCGTTCGCCGCGGCAACTGCGATCGTGTTGGCGCTGTAAGTGCCGGCCATCGAGACCGTGCCGTCTGCGACCAGAGAGAGGATCTCGCGCCGGCCGCCGAGGGCGGCCACCGGGAAGCCGCCCCCGAGGCCTTTGGCGAACACCGACAGGTCAGGTTTGATTCCATAGTGACCCTGCGCGCCGGCCAAGCCGAGTCGAAATCCCGTGATCACTTCGTCGTAGATGAGCACGATGCCGCGGGCCGCCGTGAGCTCACGCATCCCTTGCAGATAGCCCGGCTCCGGCAGAATGCACCCGGTGTTGCACATCACCGGCTCGGTAAGCACGGCAGCGATGTCATGGCCCTCGCGTTCGATCGCCTCGCGCAGCGCCGCCAGATCGTTCCACTGCAGGATCACCAGCTGCTCGCCTGCCTCGGCCGGCATACCGGGCCCCTGCGGGACCGCAATCGGCCGCGCGTCGCTGCCGGCCTGATCCAGCCGCGGGTGCTTGCTCCAGTACACACCGTCGGAGAAGCCGTGGTACATGCCCTCGAAACGAATCAGCTTGCGTCGGCCGGTGAACGTGCGCGCGAGCCGCAGGGCATAAATGATCGCTTCGGTACCCGTGTTGCACAGTCGCACCTGCTCGACCGACGGAACCAGCGCGGCGATCTTGCCGGCCAGCACAGCCTCGGCGGCTGTGGGCAGCGCAAAGCAGGTACCCTGCTCCTGGATGGCGCGTACCACCGCGGCGGTCACGCGCGGCGGCCGGTGTCCGAGCATCATCGGGCCGAGCCCGAGCAAATAGTCGATGTAGCGGTTGCCGTCGGCGTCGAAGAGATGCGCGCCGCTGCCGCGCTCGACGAACAATGGATACGGATCCCAGCCGGAGAACTGTGCCCGGGCGGTGCTGTTGACACCCGCCGGAATCAGTTCGCAAGCCTTCTCGAACAGCTGCGCACTCTGCGCGGTCCGCGCCGGGTTACGAAAGCTCATGCTCACGACGAGCGTCCCTCGAGTTGTGTAGTGCCGTTGCGGTCACGTCAGCGCCGCGCCGGAAGAATTCCACCCGCCCCATCCTGTGTATCACAAAGGCTATGACTGCGCCGAGCGCGACCGAGCCCATGCCATAGACGACGACGATCGTGGAGGCCGCTCCCGAGCGCACCGACTCGGCCAGAACCCACGCCATGAACAGCACGCCGAAGCCAGGCAGCACGCCGCCCGCGATCAGATCAGCGGCAGAGCGCGCCAGCGTGCCGCGACCTTGCCACACAGCGGCCGCCGCGGTCAGGCCATAGAACAGCACGGCGATCAGGCCGAGGCTGCTGACCACGTTGCCGAGCGCGCGAGCGATGCTGCTCGTGGCAAGTGTCAGGGCGAGCAGAACGAGGTTGACCAACCCCATCACGAGCGTTGCTGCCCAGGGGTTTCCCGTGCGCGGATCCACGCGCCGTAGCACTGCAGGCATCACCCTCTCGCGCGACATCGCCGACCCGACGCGCGCGGCGGATATCACCGCCGCTTCGAGAGTTGCCAGTGCGCCTGTCAGAACGACCAGGCTCATGATCGTCGACCCTGGGCCGGGTAACAGCTGCGCCCCGATGACCGCAAGTGCATCGCCCGCGTGTCCTTCGAGCTGCGCGGGCGACAACACTGCCTGGAAACCGAGCACGGCCAGCACATAGAGGAGTGCAAGGATGACGACGCTCACGATCGCAGCCCGTCCCGGACTCTCGATCCGCTCGCGTGACTCCTCGTTGACATACACCGCGGCATCCCATCCGGAGTACATGAAGCAGGCGATGAGAATGCCGCTCATGAGCCCACGCCAACCACCCATGCCCTGCAGGCTGAACCAGTGCCAGGAGAAGTGCGTCGCGGCGTGGCCCTCGAGCAGCGTCGCGATACCCGCCACGGCCGCCGTGAACAGTACGACGTACTGGAAACCCACGATCAGCCACGCGAAGCGTGCGGCCGCTCTGATGCCCTTCAATGCCAGTGCGGCGACGAACACATTCCAGGCGCCCCCGGTGATCGCTACCGCCACATGATCATTGACATGCGAGGGCGCGAGCAGCGCGAGTGTGTATGTGCCTGCGGGGATCGTGAGGCTGCTGGTGCCGAGGGTGTAGTACAGCAGGATCATCCAGCCGCACAGGAAGCCGAGAAAGGGGTGAAAGACGCGCGCGACCCAGGCGAACGTGGCGCCGGAGTTCGCGTCCCAGCGGTTGAGGCGCTGATAGCCAATGGCGATCCCCAGCATCGGAACGAAGCACAGCAGCAGCGGGACGATACCCCCGTAGGCACAGGCTGACACCAGAGCGGCGAGACTCACCGCGAGCGTCTGCGCCGGACCCGAGCCCGACAAACCCAGGACGATCGCATCGCCGACGCTGACCCGACCCGGCCGGTCACCGGACACCTCGGGCGCCCGCCGGGGGTCGTTGTCCGTCACGGCGTCCCGACGCTGCGCGCCCCGATCCACAACGGCGCTGAGGTCTCACTCGCCATGTGCGGGCTGACGCGCCGGCGCGAGCGGACGGGCAATCGCTGCGAGAAGGTCATCGGTGTCAGGCTCGCGCACCAGATTCGGGTACCGCTCCCCGCCCGCGTAGGTCATTTCGAGCGTGCGGTACTCGCCGTCCTTCTCCACCAGCAGTGTGAGCGCACCCTTCTCGCGTGCTTCCACGGTAAGCGCCTCGCGCAGCACCTCACGGGACCATCTGTGTCCGTTGACAGCGATCAGTTTGCTGGCCGGGGCGGCGCCGGCTCGATCCGCCGGCGAGCCGGGGACGACGTCGCTCAGGGTTCCGCCATCGAGACTCACGCTGAGTCCGAGTGAGTATTGCAGATTCAACTCGTGGTCCTCGACCTCGTGTGCCACGTGCATGGTCGAGGGTAGCTCGGTGAGCGTCAGACGCCAACCGGCGGAGCGCAGCCCCTCGAGCGGTGCGCTGGGGCGCGTTCGCGTCAGTCGCTCGAGCCAGAATCCCCTCCAGTCGTAAGGCTGCACGGCGTCGAGCGCGCCGACGACCGCCTCGAAATCATACGGTCGCACCTCAGGGCCGGTGCTCGGGCCGCCGTAGAAGCGCCGGCAGAAATCATCGAGACTCCGCCGCCCGTGCGAGAGGTGCCGGATGAGCGCGTCGGCTTCCAGCCATAGCAGCGCCGACTCCTGATAAAAATCTTCCTGGCGGCGCAGCCGCGCCGCCCAGTTGCGGTCCTGGTAATAGAGGAGCTGGGCAGCATCGACCGTATCCTGCAGGGAGCGCCACTCCCGGCCCCTGTGCACCTGCATCTGCGCGGCAATCCGCGCCAGCTCGTCGCGGAACTCCGTGGGCCCCAGCAGTCCGCTGCGTGCGGCGAGCACGTTGCCCAGGTACTCCGTCAGTCCCTCGTACACCCACAGCAACCCATCCTGCATGGGAGTCTGGTTGTCGGGCGTGGCGAGTCCCGCGGGCCGTCGGAACTTTCCATTCCACGAGTGCGTGTACTCGTGGGGAAGCAGGCTCGCCTCGGCGCGCCGGATATCGTCATCGAGGAGCGCCCGCAGCGGGGAGCGATTGTCACTCGACTCATGGTGCTCGACACCGTCCGGCATGATCTGGTCTGTCAGGGCCCACAGGAACTGATACTGACGATAGTGCGTCGCGCCGAACAGCGCGCGCGCCTCGCGCACCAGATTACGGTAATGCTCGAGCACCTGCGGCGAAGCCTCGAGAGCGGCGGGCCGATCAGCCGCGACGTGCAGCCGCACCGCCGGCTGGCCGCCCAGCTCGAAGGTGCGCAGAAAGCGTCCAGCAAGCAGCGTCGAATCGAGCAACGTCGTCAGGGAAGTCGGCGCAAAGCGGGCGCCGTCACCCGCGGACTCGGCCGTCTGCAGTGCCGTCGCAAACCGCCAGCCGGACGGCACGCGAATGGACGCCTGATAGAGCAGCTGGTCCGATGGATGACCGGCCGGATAGAGCAGGACCTGATTCCACTCGACGATCGCGAGCGCCTCAGTTGCGGTGCGCGGCGCCTCGAGCCCCTGCACGATCCCATCGGGGGCGGGGGCGGTGAGTGCCTCGAGATCGGCCTCGAGCTGCGACACGCCGGCGGGAATCTCGACGTAAAACACATAGGGATCGACCGCGTCCCGCCGCCAGGCGAGCGGCTTGCCGTCCGCCTTGAGGCGCGGGCCGGCAAGTGACGTGATCGGGCCCGCCGGGGCATGGCGACCCTGCAGCCATTTGGGGTAGACCAGCGTGAGGGGCCCGGCGGCTACCGGCAGGGTGAGGTGCGACTTCAGAATCCCGCGGGGCGCCTCGCGCGCATCCACCTCGAGGGTGGCGGGCGGCCCGGCCAGTGCCGCCTGGCAGACTAAGGCGAAAACTGGCGGCAGCACGCCACAGATTCGCAGGCATGTGGCGGGGATTGTCATGCGTTGCGCTCCGGCTTCAGAACCGGTACCGCAGCGCCAGCTCGTAGAAACGGCGCACGGCACCGACCTGATCGAGCGAGGGGTTGTAGTCGGTACCGCCGTAGGTGACCGTGTTGAGCGGCGCGAGGCGGTTCGTCAGATTCGTCACCGTGGCACTCAGCTGCAGGTGCTCGCTCAGTCGGTATTGACCGTACAAATCGAGGTACGTGAAAGCTGAGATATAGCAGTTCGGGTTGTTGACGCTGAGTTGTATGCACTGCGTTCCGGAAGTCGACTCATCGATCCCCTGCATTCTGCTGCGGAAATTGAGCTCGGCGCCGAGCGACACCGCGCTGCGGGTCCAGTCGAGGCTGAAAGAGACGCGCAGGCGCGGCGTGCCCACCGCGCCGCCGAGCGCGGTCGGCCCGGCAGTGCCGGCGTACTCGAAGGTCTGGTTGCCGTTGATGGGGTCGATGAAAGTCTGCCGCGAATGGAACAGCCAGGTTCCTGAAAGATTGGCCGTCAGGCTCCCGAACCGCCCCAGGGGCATCTCACTGCGCAGCGCAAGGTCGACGCCGTTGGTCTCGGAGTCGGCCGCATTCACGTAGGGCTGAGGGTAGTAGATGATTGGGCCGGGATAGGTGGTTCCCGGCTGCTGGACGCCGCGCACTGGCGGAAGCAGACCGAGCGGAGCGGGCACGATCTCTTCGTCGCGCCGGATGTAGAAGTAGTCGGCGGTGAGGTTGGTGCGCTGCAGCGGCTCGAGCACGAACCCCACCGTGTAGCTGCGCGATCGCTCCGGCCGCAGGTTCGGGTTGGCGATGCTGAGCGTGGCGGCATAACCCAGTCCACAGTCCGAAGGCTTGTTGGTGAAGGGGCAGCGTAGTGGATCGACCGGCGCGGTGGTCGAGGATCCCGTCCCGCTGTGGCCGGATTCGGCGATTCCGGGTGCACGGAAGCCGCGCGCGAAGGTGCCACGCAGCGCCAACTGCGGCACCACGGTCCACTTCACGCCGACCTTCGGGGTGAATGAGGAGCCGAAGGTGTTGTAGTGATCGACGCGGCCTGCGGCATCGAGCTCCAGCTGCCGCAGCACAGGTGCCGAGAGCTCCACGAACGCAGCGCTCACTGTCTGCGTGCCGGAGGCATAGAAGCTGCCATCCATGATGATGTCGCCCTGCGGCGCGTAAGGCTCCCCGGGATTGTCCTGACGCAGAGTGCGTGTTTCCGCTCCGATCGCGATGGCGAGCGGGCCACCGGCGAGGCGCAGCAGCTCACGCGTGCCGTTGACAGTCAGATAGCCGAGCTCGGACGTAGCGGTGTCGTGGGTCTCGGGCGCGAGGCGCGCGTACAGCGAGGGCGGATTCAGCCCGGCATTGGCGCCGACGCGGTAGCTGCCGTCGGCGAGCGCGGCGTCGAGGAGACTCGCGCGAATGAAGTTGTTGTAAGTGACGCGCGTCGCGGCATGAATGTAGCCGAGGCTGAAGTTCAGGCTCCAGTCGGCGATGGCGCCGGTCACATCGTTCACCACGCGCACCACGTTGGTGTTGTAATGCGAGACCTGCGGTCCGAAGTCGGTGAGAACGGCGTAGAGCAGCGCCGGCTGGCCGACGTAGTTGGCGTAGTTCGCGCCGTAGAAGGCCCGTGCTGCCGCTGCGTACGGGCTGGCGGGATTGAACGGATTGTCGGGCGAGTTGCTCGGCAACACGACCCGGGTCGACGAAGGATCGGTCTGGTCCACCAGCACCCCGTTCGAGCCGACCCAGGTGTAGGGTATGGTGGTGGGACCGGTGCTGTAGGAGTCGGACTGCCGATACTGCTCGGCCTGCGAGTTGAAGAGGGAGGCCGTGACGGTGTTGCGCCAGTCCTCGCCCAGGCGCTGCGCCCAGCGGCCGGTGAAGTTGAACCCAGCGGTGCGCGGCTGAATCTTGTTGTAGGGATTGATGTCCCAGGTGCACCCCCCGGAGTAGTTCAGATTTTGCGGCGCGCAACCCGGCACCAGGAAGTACCCGGCATTCGGGTCGCCGTTCTGCACTGCGATCTGCGGAGCGACCATGCCCGGCACGGTGAACGTGGCGTTGTTCGGGAAGGTCTGCTGCACGATGCCACCGCGGCGGTCGGGGCCGCCGTAGGGCCGCAGATCGAGATCGCTCAGGTACGAGGGCCGGTTGGATTGCGAAATCGAGGCCGAATGCCGGTACTCGAGATTGAAGTAGACGTTGTGTCCGTCCGCAGTGAGATCGCCGAAGCCGTAGAGTAGCGAGGCCCGCTCGGTGAGCCCGTCGGCTCGATAGGAGCCGCCGAGATTGGTGGAAACCTCGAACCCCCGGAACTGCGGCTTCAGGATGACGTTGACCACGCCTGCGATCGCGTCGGAACCGTAGATGGCGGAAGCGCCGTCCTTCAAAACCTCGACCCGCTCGACGATGCCGAGCGGCAATGAGGACAGGTCGACAAAGGGACGCTGGCCGTCGTCAGCGAGTGGATAGGGCGCCATGCGGTGTCCGTCCACGAGCACCAGAGTCGCATCGAGCGTGAGCCCGCGCAGCGCTACACCGCTCGCTCCCCCCGCGAGTGCGCCACTGAAGTTTTGTGTCAGCGTACCGCTGTTGTCCGCCGAGACCGCCCGAATCACGTCGGAGACGGTGAGCCTGCCGCTCTTCTCGATCTCCTCGGCGGTGATCACCTGGACCGGAGCGGGCGTTTCCGCATCGGTCCGGCGCAGATAGGAGCCGGTGATCACCACGGTCTGCAGGCTGTCGCCTAAAGCGCCTGAGCGGGTCTCCGGCGGCCCACTAGCCTGATCCGCGCCCGCTCCCGGCGGGCCGGCCAGTAGCAGGACTGCGAGCGCGCGGCTCACACCGGACATCGATGCGAATCTGATTCGTGGCATGCCGCCCCCCTCCTCAGAGTCACCCGCCACAGCGTGGCGCGGGCCGCTGTTGTTGTCGCGTGCTCATCAATCCTAGCATTGCCGTGACCGCTCTTGCCGCTTCCCGGCATCGCCGCGTCCGCGGTGCGTAGTGCGCAGAAGCTACACGGCGCCGCGCGCCCCGCTCAGTACTCGTGAGACAGGTCGATGTCCTCGATCAACCCGGCCGGGTCGTCGCGGACAGTGAAATAATCGATCATCCGCTCCGCTTCCACCCGATAGATCCGCTCGCGCCCGCTCGCATCCTGCTCAACCAGCCGCACGCTGCGAATCGCGCCGACCGCAGCGAGATCCCTCGCCAAGGAACGTGCCCAGTGCTCACTGAAGCGCGCACGCGCGGAGGGACTGAATGGCTCGGGGTCGACCCCGCCGCCGCGTATGGTGTCGAGCAGAGCGCGAAACCTCGCGGTGCGCTGCGGCGCAGCGTCCGCAGCGGTCTGCGGGTAGCCGGCCAGCTGCGGATCGAAGATGCCCGCGACGGTATGCGCCAGGCGCTGCGCGCGGCACAGCGCCAGATTGGTGAGCACGATCACTGTGAGGCCCCGATCAGGGTAGCGTGCGAGCGCTGCCTGAAAGCCCTGCCAGTTGCCGTCGTACTCGATCACCGCATGCCCGCGCAGCGAGTTGATCTCCCAACCGTAGCCGTAGTGCAGCAGCGGCCGGCTGCCGTCACGGTGCGGGTCGATGCTCCACATGCGCCTGAGATCCGCCTGCGGCAGGACCCGCTCACCGTACAGTGCCGCATCCCAGCGAGCGAGATCGACCACCGTCGAATAGAGACTCCCGTCCGCCGTGCGATTAAGCGAGGGGGAGACATAGTCCTGGTTGCGCAGCCTCCCGCCGACATCGCGCTCGTAGCCGCTCGCGCGCCCCGGGATGATGTCCGCATCGGAAACGATGCGCGTGCGCTGCATGCGCAGCGGCCGGAACACCCGCCTGGCCAGCAGATCACCATAGAATTCGTGCGCGACGCGGCCGATGACGAACCCGAGCAGCACGTAGGCGGTATCGCTATAGGCAACATCGGTGCCCGGCTCGAAGTCGAGCGGCAGCGAGGTTGCGAGCCGCACGTACTCCTCGTCGCTGTAGTCATGGTGCAGGTCAAGCAGATTGTGGTCCGGTGGTGTCAGCTGCGGGATGCCTGCCTGGTGATTCAGCATCAGGCGCAGGGTTACGCCGCGCCACCCCGGGGGAATTTCCGCCAGGTACTTCGCGAGCGGATCATCCAGGCTGAGCCGCCCCTCCTGCGCGAGCAGCATTACGGCAACCGCCGTGAACTGTTTGCCGATCGAGCCGATCTGGAAGCGCGTCTGCGGCCGAACGGGCACGGCGTGTTCGAGCGTGGCAACCCCGAAGCCCTGCAGATAGATGGGGCGGCCATGCCGAACTACCCCGAGCGCGACCCCCGGGATCCCCTGCTCGCGCATCTGGGTGCGAATGTAGCTCTCGGTCGCGGCGGCGGGATCCGCCGAGAGCGTCGGGACCTGCAGCAGGAGCCCGACAGCCATGAAGCCGGTGAAACGAGCTGGCCCCGGTGGATCGGATCGCTGAGTCACGCTTGAGTCACGCTTGCTCCGCTGCCGTGGGGGATAATTCTGACATGCTCCATGCGCCATCGCTCGGGCGCGGGCGGGAGCCGGATTGCTCCGCAGCCCTGGGGACTTCAAGCAGCGCGACTGCGACTACTATCGCCAGTAACAACAGCCAAACGAGCCGCTGCTTTTTACTAACGCGAGACATATTTTGCGTGCGCATGCTGCGGGTCCTCCGGCTGATACGCTCTCGTAACAGGGTCGCCGGGGACTATGCCGCTGCGCGGCTTCGCGCTTGCGGTGCGCGGGCGAGACCCGGCAGAAACTCGTGGTTCCCCCGTGGCTTAAGAACCGGTTACCGCTGTCGCGGGGCGAAACTTTCCCTTCGCGGTCGGCGGATTCGGAGTACAGTGAGATGCTATTACGCGACCGCTTCGACCCCTGCACAACTTCGCACTCCACCCAGAGATTCACGTGAGTCCGATTGCCGACGATGACAAAGACGTCGCGCGACGCGAGCGCGCAATCCAGGGTCTGACCGAGGGCGCGGGCGCATCGCTTGACGAGGTGCGCGGACTGTTTGCTGTGGAATTCGCGCGGCTCGAACGAGGCGCCAAAGTTCGCGAGTACCTTCACCTGCTCACGACGTCCAACGTGCGCGCAGAGTTGCGCCGTGCCGATGAGGCACGGCGGGCGAAATGAAATCAGAACTTCCACTTCAGTGACAACGGAGAGCAGGTGGCCAAGAACTACCATCAGGCACGAAAGCAGAAAGAGCTGGCCAGAAAGGCCCGCCAGCAGGAAAAGCAGCAGCGTCGATCAGCTCGCCTGAGCGCTGCCGGCGAGGGTGCAGACGCCACCGCGGTGGGCCCGCTCGCCCCGCAGGATCCAAAATCCGGCGGCGGATCATGAAGCTCGCCCTGGTCAGCGCTGCCGCCGCACGCCAGGAGCGCCGGGAGCGCTTGCGCCGGGACCGCGCAGCGGCGCTCACGCTGCGGACGGTGTTTCCCGCCGTCCAGCAACTGCGCCTGGAGTTGATATTCGAGAGCACGACCTCGAGCACGCCGGCACAGCAGTCGCACGTACTGCATCCTCCGGCTCGCGCGTTCTTTGAGTTCCCCTGCCCCTATGCGGACTGCGACGGGCAGTTCGATCTCACCAGTGCTGTAAACGCGGCCGTGGCCCATCCCACCCTTCGGGCCGAAGGCATGCTCGAGTGCCCGGGCAAGCGCGCCCGGGATGTCGGCTCAAAGCAGCCCTGTCAGCTGCGCCTCATCTACACGGTGACCGCGACCTCTCAGCGGGACACCTGAGCGCGGTTATCTGCGGCGACCGGAGGCGGCGACCTGCCGCATTACCTCCAGTCGTGTGAAGTCGACGATGAAATGATCTCCGTCGAACTTTGTGACCTTACCAATCAAGTCGGGGCGTACGTGGCAGCTGGAGCTGACGCTACCATCCTTGTTATCGGCGCGGAACGTTACCACCATCCGCACCGGCAGGGAGCCATCGCGCGCCAGCGTAAGGTGTCGCCCGAGAAGCTCGGTGTCCCTGGAGCCGGCGGCCTCTCCCGAGAGCCTGTCCTCGTAGCGGAGCACACCCCGGGACGGGTGCCCGAAATGCGCCTGCGCGCAGTTGAGCACCAGGGCTCCGTCGGCCGCTATCGCCGAAAGGCCCCGCTGTCGACTGCTCGGCTTCGCTCCGAATCTTGCAAATGCGTCGCTCAGGCTGAGGTTCATTATCGTCGGCTCCTTCGGTGACGCGCGCGATCACAACATTGGGCGCGCGAATTTTCGTCAGGCAAGTCTAGGAAGGCAGCGGAGTCTGGCATTCATCCTGCCAGATCTCGAAGCACATGCGATGAAGCCTGACCGAGTCCGGCGTCACCCCCGGCGTGAAGTCCACGGCATACGATGCTTGTGCTGATGTAATGGGCTCACCACATCCATCGCACAGACCACCGCCGGCATATTCACCCGAGCGGCGCCATAACGCACCGTACGGAAGAGTCCGCTGGCTGAGGCGCGCTCGGATGGCAGCACGCGCTGCCGCACTATGGTTCACTGCTCCTCGCTTCGCCGCGTGCAGGCCCGTTACGCGTCCCGCTCACCTTGCGCCTTCCCGACGCAGCGCGCAACGTTTACGTGCGTGCCGACGTCAAGCGGCGCGCCCTTTCCCGCGCGTGCTTTCCGGGCTGGGCACGAGCCGCGATTCCCGCGGCGCCTGCATCCACGAGCAGCGCTCTCGGGGAGGAAAGTCCAGCAGCATGGCCGCAAATCCTGTAATCTGTGATCGGCTCGTAACCTTTCGGCTTGTCTGCCTTGGCATGCGTGCGCCAACCTGCGCTCTCGTCCCGCCAACCTCTCACTCTCGTAAGCTTGACGAACCAGGAGGCGGGTCTTACCTGCTAATTTATTTCATTTCTTCGTGAGTACTCTATCAGTGACCAAAATATACGTAGGAAATCTGCCCTTCACAGCGACCGACGAGGCCGTGCACGCCCTGTTTTCCAAACACGGTACCGTCGAAAAAGTCTCGCTCATCACCGATCGCCTCACCGGGCGCCCGCGCGGCTTCGGCTTCGTGGAG
>DASZHQ010000164.1:0-6010 GCA_035937715.1 Steroidobacteraceae bacterium
TTCCAGCGCGGAGGCGAACTCGTGCTCGGCCCGTTCCAGGGCAAGCCCGCGTGCGTGCGCATCGCGCTCGGCCAGGGCGTCTGCGGCGCGGCGGCGGTGCAGCGGCGCACCCTGGTGGTGCCGGATGTGCAGAAGTTCCCCGGCCACATCGCCTGCGATGCGGCCTCGCGCTCCGAGATCGTGGTGCCGCTTGCGACCGCCGGCGCGCTGCTCGGCGTGCTCGACATCGACAGCGCCCGTGCCGGGCGTTTCGATGACGCCGACGCCCGCGGGCTCGAAGGTCTGGCGCGCGTGTTCGTCGCGGGCAGCGCAGCGCCGTCCGCGCGCTAAGACGCCGACAGATGCCAGCGGCACGACTCTCGCCCCGCGGGCTCGCGGCGGCCGCGGTAGCCTTCTCCATCTGGGGCCTGTTTCCGGTTTACCTGCATCCGCTGAGCGCGGTGCCCGCCATCCAGGTGATTGCGCACCGCGTGACCTGGTCGTGCCTGTTTCTGCTCGCCTGGATGTTCGCACGGGGGGAGCTGGATCGGCTCTCCGCCACGCTCATGCGGCCGCCGCTGCTGGCGCGGCTGACGCTGACCGCGCTCCTCATCAGCTGCAACTGGCTGGTGTATGTGTGGAGTGTGACGCACGGGCACATCGTCGATACCAGTCTCGGTTACTACATCAACCCGCTCGTGAATGTCCTTCTCGGGGTGGTGGTGTTGCGCGAGCGGCTGAACGGCGCGCAGTGGACCGCGGTGGCGCTGGCGGCGCTCGCCGTGCTGTACCTCGGCCTGCTCGCCGGACGTCCTCCGTGGATCGCCGGCGCGCTCGCGCTCAGCTTTTCTCTCTACGGCCTGCTGCGCAAGGTAATCAGCGTCGATGCCCTGCCGGGGCTTGCGACCGAGACGCTGTTGCTCATGCCACTCTCGGTCGCCTATCTCGTGTGGTGTCAGGCTACCGGCAGCGGAGCGTTGACGCAGCAGGGCCCAGGCGTCGCCGCGCTGCTGATCGGCAGCGGGCTGATCACTGCAATCCCGCTGTTTCTGTTCGCATTCGGCGCGCGTGCGCTGCCGTACTCGACCGTAGGGGTGCTGCAGTACATCGCGCCCAGCCTGCAGCTGCTGTGCGGCGTGCTCCTCTACCACGAGAGCTTCGGCAGGGCGCGGGCGGCAGGCTTCGCACTGATCTGGCTGGCGCTGCTGATCTATGCCGTCGACGGCTGGCGTCAGACCCGCAGGGGCCTGTGCGCGGCACCCGCCTGAGGGGGCAGCCGGGCTCACCGCCGCGCGGTCCTGGCGCGACTACTGCTTGGCGCGCGAGATGTATTCGCCGGTGCGCGTATCGATGCGGATCACTTCGCCCTCGTTGATGAACAGCGGCACCCGTACCACCGCACCGGTCTCGAGCGTCGCAGGTTTTTGGCCGCCCGTGGCGGTGTCCCCGCGCAACCCCGGGTCGGTCTGCACGATCTTCAGCTCGATGTGCGGTGGCGGGGTGACAAGCAGCGGCACGTTGTTCCACAGCGTCACGATGCAGATCACGCCGTCCTTGAGCCACTGCGCGTTCTCGCCCAGCGCAGACTTGCCGGCGGTGTATTGCTCGAAGCTCTCCGGCACCATGAAATGCCAGAAATCCCCGTCGCGGTAGAGGTACTGCATGTCGGTGTCGACGACGTCGGCCGCCTCCAGCGACTCACCGGACTTGAAGGTCCGCTCGATGGTGCGGCCGGTCTTGAGGTTGCGGATCTTGATGCGGTTGAACGCCTGGCCCTTGCCCGGCTTGACGAACTCGTTCTCGATCACGGTGTACGGATCGCCGTCGAGCAGGACTTTGAGACCGCCGCGGATCTCGCTGGTGGTATAGCTGGCCATGGCTCTCTCGCGGTTTCGGGCAGCAGAGGATGCGGCCCGCTCAGAAAAGAGCCGCGTATGATAACGGCATCGTCCTAGCGGAAGCCAGCGCTCCCGCGGCCGCCGGCGGCCGGCGGCCGGCGAGGCATGCGCCAGCCGCGCCTATCACTTTCTGCGGATTGCGCCGCGACGCCGGCACTGCGATGGTGCAGCGGGTCGCTAACACATGCGCGGGGGTGCGCTTCCGTCGGGACATCGGCGCGGCTGCTTTCGGGAGGTGGCTCACGCAGGACGCCGCTACCCGGGTGCTAAGATCCGCCGCTTCTGCGAGTGTACAGCTGGAGGCCGCTAATGACGGAGCAGAGCGCCGTTCCGCTCATCGTGCTCAGCGCGGCACGCGACGCCGTCGAAGCGATCAACAGCCTGCTGCGGCGCGCGGGGCAGCCGGCGCATTGCACCTGGATCCCGGCGCTGCGCGACCTTGCCGATGCGCTCACGCAGCTCAATCCCGAGCTGCTCGTGCACGTTGCAACGACCGCCGAGGAGCTCGACGCCGTCACCCGCGTGCGCGACAAGCTGGCGTCCTCGGTCCCGGTGCTGGTGCTCGCCGCGGAGGTGGATGAGGCGCAGATCGCGGAAGCCATGGGGCTCGGTGCGCGCGACGTGGTGACGCTCGCCAACCCGGCGCGCCTGCAGGCGGTGATGCTGCGCGAGCTGCGGGCCTTTCGCACCCAGCAGGCGCTCGATGCGACGGAAAAATCCGCGCACGATGCACGCAGCCAGCTCGAGACCGTGCTGCTACGCTCGAACGACGCCATCATCCAGGTGCAGGAAGGCATCGTCATCGAGGCCAACCCTGCGTGGCTGGAGCTGTTCGGCGTGGAGGAAGGCGTCGCGGGCCAGCCGGTCATGGACCTGTTCGAGGAGTCCACGCACGCGGCGCTGCGCGGCGCGCTGGCAGCGTGCCTGCAGGGACGCTGGAGCGACGATCACCCGCTGCGCGCCAACGCGCTGCTCGCGGACGGCACCGTGGTGCCGATCGAGATGACGCTCGCGCTCGGGCAACACGAGGGCGAGCCGTGCGTACGGCTGGTGGTGCCCTCGCGGCCGCGCGAAATCGTCGAGAAAGCCGCGACGGCGCCGCGCCTGGAGGCCGGCGGCGGCCTGCTGCGCCGCCCGGAGCTGCTCGAGGCGCTCGGCAAGCGCCTCGCGACCCCGGCAGCCGGGGGCATGCGCTGCGTAGCGCTCATCAAGCTCGACAAGTTCGCCGCCCTCGAGCTCGCGGTGGGTGCCACCGCGAGCGAGGATGTGCTGCTCGAGGCCGGGCGGCTGCTGAAGGAGACCTTGCATCCGAAAGAGCTCGTCGGCCGCTTCGGCGGCGTGCGCTTCCTGGCGCTCCTCGAGCGAGGCAACGAGCACGACATCAGCGCCTGGTGTGAGCGCCTGCTCGAGCGGCTGCGCAAGCACGTCATGCGCATGCGCGACAAGTCGGTCTCGGTGACCTGCACGATCGGACTGTCGGTGGTGTCGCCCAAGAACGTGGGGCTCGATGCGGCGATCGCCGATGCGGTCGAGTGCGTACGCAGAGGCACGACGCGCGGCGGCAACCAGAGCGTCGTCTCCGATCGCGCCGATAACGACAGCCGCGTGATGTCCTACGACCAGGTGTGGGTCAAGCACATCAAGGCGGCGCTCATGGAGAATCGCTTCCGCCTGGTGCAACAGCCCATTGCGAGCCTGCAGGGCGAGGACCCCGGCATGTTCGACGTGCTGGTGCGCATGATTGACAGCCAGGGCAAGGAAGTCCTGCCCTCGGAGTTCATGGCGGCGGCCGGCCGCAATGACCTGCTGAAGAATATCGATCGCTGGGTGGTGGGCGCATCGCTGTCGTTCGCGGCGCAGAAGAAACCCCACTGCCTGTTCGTGCGTTTGTCGAAGGAGACCGCCCGCGACGCCAGCTTCGCCGAATGGCTCGACAATCATCTGCGCTCGAGCCGTGCCGAACCGCAGCGCCTGTGCTTCCAGGTCACCGAGGAGAGCGCGTCGAGCTACTTGCCGCAGGTCATTTCGCTCGCCGCCGCGCTGCGCGAGCGGCGCTTTCGTTTCGCGCTCGAGGGCTTCGGCTCCGGACGCGACAGCATGGGGCTGCTGGAGGCCGTTCCGCTGGACTTCGTGAAGATCGATGGCACGCTGATTCAGGGCCTGGCCACGGACCCGCAGGTGCAGTTGCGGGTTCGCGCGCTGGTCGAAGCCGCCCGCAAGCGCGGCATCCAGACGATCGGCGAGCGTGTCGAGGACGCCAACACCATGGCGGTGCTGTGGCAGGCGGGTGTGCAGTACATCCAAGGCTACTTCGTGCACGAGCCCGAGCAGGTCGTGCTGCGCGCCGAGCGCTAGAAACTCAGGCCCAACCCCAGATCGAAGCGCCGCAGGCCCCGGTTGATCTCGAACCACTGATAGTCGCCCTTCACCACCAGGTGCGGCCCGAGGTAGAAGTTCGCGCCGGTGGTCAAGACGCGATCGCGGTTCTGCGGCCAGTGCCCGAGGTCGCCCGGGGTGCTCGAGAGCGGCACGAGACCTGTTGGAATCGCAGCTCCCGCGGTGCCGGTGTAACTGGCGCCCAGGTTGTATCGCTCGAGCCGCACGAAGGGCACCAGGCGATAGTCCGCCTGCTGCCACAGCCCGTAAGCGCCCTGCAGGAAGTACCCATAGAACGATGCGGGGATCGGGTTGGGCGAGCCCGGGTTGGCGGCATTGGCGGGCGCGGTATTGCTGATCGCGCCATGCGCGTAGAGCCCCGACAGGTCCCAGCGCCCCGGCATCCAGCGCGCGTGTGCCTCCCAGAGCGTGACGCGCTCGCCCCCCCCGACGCCAGCATGGGATTGCAGGGGAGCCGGCACTACAGCCGGCACTGCCTGGCCGGTGCTGATCGCGGCGCCGAGCAGCACGCCGGGCAGGCCGACGTAGCTCAGCGCGGCGTACTCGGAGAGCTCGCGGGCGTTGGCGAGCGAAAGCTCCTGATGCGCCGCCTGCAGCGGTGCTACGTGGCTGTACTCCAGTCCGAGCGCCGTGGCGTACGGAGGAAACTGCGGCGCAAAGCTCCACTTCGACAGATCGAATCCGGTCGTGAGGCCGACATTCCAGCCAACTGCGCTGGGGCTGTCCCCGTGCAGCGCAAGGCCGCCTTCCCGCCAGGTGCTCGGGATGATGAGTGTTTCGACGAAGTTGCGCTGCACGCCGTAGAAGCTCGTGGGCTCGTGATGCTCGTTGAGGAGCCCAAAGGGCATGAGGAACAGCCCGCCGCGCACGCCGAGCGCATCAGTCACGCGCCGTTCGACGTAGAACTGCTCCACTTCGAACTCGCCCACATCCGCCGCCGACGCCACCGCGTGCTCGACCTCATACTCGGAGTTGAATTCGGTACGCGCATCGAAGGAGTAGCCGAGGCCGAACACCGCACGCGCGAGATCCGCCTGCGCCTTGCGGTGCTCGCTCGTCGGGTCGGTGTAGTACATCTCGCCGTAACCCCATAGCCGCACCGCGGTGAGTGCCGGCAGCGTGCCCACCGGCGCGGCTGCGGGCACGGGCATGGGGGAGGCGTCTGTGTCCGGCGCTGCGATGGCCCCAGCCGGCGTTGCGGCGCGGTCCGCGCCCTGCGCCGTTGTGCCGCGCCCGGGCGCTGCCGCCGCGGCGATCTGCGATGCAGCGTCCAGCAGTTGCGCGAGCTGGCGGTCCTGAAGCTCCTGATGCTCGCGCAGCGCGTGATTCTCGTGCGCCAGCGCGCGCAGCTGCGCCTGCAGCTGCCCAAGCTGCTCTCGCAGGGTGGGCGCGTGTACCGCCGGCGCCTCGGCTGCGGTGGCCGCGCTCGTAGCGGCCGCAGCGGTGGCGATGAGCAGCAACCCCGCGGCGGCCAGGGCGCGCACGGCCTGCAGGGGAGATAGCGGTTGAGAGGCCATGACTTGCGACCCCGTGCGTGTCTTGTTGACGTCGACACACAGGATGCTAATGCGAATAATTCCCATTCGCAACAATACACCGCAGACTGCGGGCCGCTGCAGCGGCGCACGCCCGCGTGCGCCGCGTGCGCACCGGCGCGAGATTTATCGGTGTTGGGTCGGAAGGCTCAGGCCGGCTGCGGCGGCGGCAGCTGCGCTTCCATGCGCTCGATCCTGCGC
>DASZHQ010000165.1:0-10746 GCA_035937715.1 Steroidobacteraceae bacterium
AAAATGACGGGGCGACGAAGAATTGTGGCGCAAAGTGGCGGCGGCGCCGCGCTTTCACCGTGCCCGCGCAGCCTGTAGCCTTAAGTTCCCATGAAGCGCCTGGTCGCCATTGTCGAGGACGAAGCGGCGATCCGCGACAACTACGCGGCCGCCTTCACGCGCGAGGGCTACGCGGTGCGCACCTACGCCAACCGCGCGCAGGCGATGAGCGCGTTCGCGGCGCGCCTGCCGGATCTCGCCGTGATCGACATCTCGCTCGAGGAGGAGCCCGAGGGCGGCTTCGAGCTATGCCGGCAACTGCGCGCGCTCTCCGCCGAGGTGCCGATCATCTTTCTCACCGCGCGCGACAGCGAGATCGACGCCGTGTCGGGACTGCGCCTCGGCGCCGATGACTTCCTCACCAAGGATCTGAGCCTGGCGCACCTGATCGCGCGGGTAAACGCGCTGTTTCGCCGCATGGAGGCGTTGCGCAGGCCGGGCACCGCGGAGGAGGTCATCCGCCGCGGCGCGCTCACGCTCGACGCCGAGCGCATGCAGGCGCAGTGGGACGGCCGGGTAGTGCTGCTGTCGCTCACCGAATTCTGGATCGTGCACGCGCTGGCGCGCCATCCGGGGCACGTGCGCAACCGCCAGCAGCTGATGGACGCCGCCAACGTCGTGCTCGATGACAACACCATCACTTCGCACGTGAAGCGTATCCGGCGCAAGTTCCAGAGCGTCGATCCCAAATTCGACGCCCTGCAGACGGTCTACGGCATGGGCTATCGCTGGGTCGAATAGAGCCGCTTCGGTCCCATGTCGCTGCGACTCAAGCTGCTGCTTCTCGGTCTCGCTACGCTCGCGCTGCCCTGGGCAGGGTGCAACTACGCGCGCGAGATGGAATCGGCGCTGCGTGAGGGCGAGCGCAGCTCGCTGCAGGCGGTCTCGCAGACGATCGCGGCCTCGCTGCAGGGACGTATGGATCTGCTTTATCGCGCGGCGCTGCCCCCGGAGGACTCACCCTCGGACACGTCTGCGGACGCCGTCGGTGCAGCACCCCCTGCCCCCTTCCTGCAGCCGGGGCCGTACGATCTGACGCCGCTGGCGCTCACCTCCGCACCGCTTCTCGACGGCTACTCCGACGACTGGCCGCACGACAAGTCCGCCTGGGCGCACTTCAGCAAGGACGAGCATCACCGCTTCGGCATTCTCACCGGAGTGTACGAACGCATGCTGTACGTGCTGCTCGAGGTGCACGACGAGCACCCGGTGTTCGATGCGCCCGGCGCCAACGTGCTCAATCCGACGAGCTTCGGCGACCGCGCGTGGATCGGATACCAGGACGGCGAGGGGGAGGAGCACCAGGTGTTCCTGGCCGCGACCGCTCCGGGCGGTGTCACCGCGCGCCGGATCGAGGCGGGCGAGTACGGGCAGCAGAGCGCGCAGCTCGAGCCGCGCATCCGCGGCGCGTGGCAACCGACGAAGGAGGGCTACCGAATCGAGGCGCGCGTGCCCCTGTCCATGCTCGGCAGCGGCTTTGGCGTGCTGGTGGATGACCGCGACGCACGTGGGGCGCCGGCGGTCAGTTACGGCACGCTGCGCAACGACGATCTGCATACCCAGGGGCGCCTCATCGCGGCCGCTCCGGAGCTCGGCACCTACCTCGCGCAGTTCCTGCAGCCGGGGCTGAGGCTTGCGGTGATGACCCCCTCGGGCAGCGTACTGGCGCGCGCCGACGCGCTCGCGCAGTCGGGGATCCTGAGGCCCGAAGCACCGCTCCTCGCGCGGCTCTACCGCCGCTTCGTCGATCGGCCGGGCGAGCGGCAGCTCCTCGAGTCGGACGCCCCGATCTACGATCGCGACCACCGCGACCTCATCGGCAGGCTGCAAGTCACGCAGACCGCGGATCGCTGGATCCGGCTACGCGATCACGCCCTCACCCGCATGCTCAACTTCACCCTCGTCACCAGCGCGGTCGTAGTCACCGCGATGTTCGCTTTCGCGGCCTGGCTGGCGCTGCGCCTGGCGCGGCTGCGCCAGGCGAGCGAGTCGGCGCTGACACGCACTGGACTCGTTACCGGCTTCCCGGAAACCGAAGCTCGCGACGAGCTCGGAGACGTCGCCCGCGGCTTCTCCACGCTTCTCTCGCGCCTCAACGAGTACACCGGATACCTGCGCACGCTGGCCGGCAAGCTTGCGCACGAGATCCGCACGCCGCTGACGATCGTGCGTTCCTCCCTCGACAACCTCGAAGCCGAGCAGCTCCCCGAATCGGCGCGCACCTACGTGGCGCGCGCCCGCCAGGGGAGCGAGCGGCTGAACGCCATTCTCCTCGCCATGGGCGCCGCCACCCGCGTCGAGGAGGTGATCGGCAGCGCCGAACGCGTCAATTTCGACCTGGTGCCGCTGCTCAGCTCTGCCTTGGGCGCCTACCGCAGCGCCTTTCCCGGGCGGACCTTCCAGTCCGAGCTGCCCGGCGAGCCGGTCACCCTGTACGGCGCCCCGGATCTCATCGTGCAGATGCTCGACAAGCTCATCGAGAATGCCGTGGATTTCAGCTCCCCCGGCGCCGTCATCAGCGTGCGGCTGCTGTCTTTCCCGCAGGCGGCGCTGATCGAGGTCGACAACCCGGGCCCTGCGCTCCCCGTGCATGTGGAGGGGCGCCTCTTCGAGTCCCTGTGGCAGTCGCGTATAGGCGGGGACAGCCGGCCGCACTTCGGGCTGGGGCTGTACATCGTTCGGCTCATCGCCGAGTTCCACGGCGGCGAGGCCTCCGCGAGAAACCTGCCCGACGGCGGCGGCGTACGCATCGCGGTGCGCCTCGCCCGTTGAAGGAGCTGCCAGGGCTCGATTCAGTATTACTGAGTTTAAGGTCTCGCCAGGTGTAGCAGTTCCACAACGAAGTTGTCGACGAATTGCGACATAGGCAGTCTTCCTCTGGAATGGATACCATAAGTGCGGGAAGGCAGCGTTTTGAAAAGAATTTCTTCACGGGGCCCACAGGCAGCAATAGCCGCTGGTGCGCCGAAGCCGCTGGAGGTTGGAGGAAATTAACAACAGAAAGCTTGGGGATCGACGCGGGCACGGGTAACACAGCCGCTAACTTGTTGCGGTTGTCAGGAACGATACAACGCGTGGATGAACACGCGGGCCTCGCGATAGAAGCCGGAGCGGCAGGCTCCAACCGTTTCAGCCGGAAAATTTAGATGCTCGTGATGACGCGACCCGTCGGGCGGCAGTGGGCTCACTGTGGGCCGATCATCGACGCGCCGGCGGGAGCTGACAGCGAACCACCAGGTCACTCGATGCAGCAATGCATACTCCAAGCCCCGCCGATTGCGCGGGGCTTTTTTTGCCCCGATGCACTGCACTTCAGCGGCGGCGCGCCGCAGACCCCTGCGCCTCGATGTTTATAATTCGGCGCTAATTCAAAGCCGCCCCCGCGGGGAGTGGTGATGTCGGTTGCGACCCCCTGGTTCCTGAGCGAGCTGGCATCGGGCTGCGTGGCCTTGCTGCTGGGTTTGAGCGCACTCGCGATCCTCATCGCGCCACGCCGTCATGGCAGCCAGCTGATCTACGGCGCCTGCGCACTACTGACGGGCGTGCTCGCCGTCACTGCCCTCCTGGCCCTGCTGGCGCCGCCCGCCGCGCGAGCCGCCATCCAGCTGGCCGTGGGACTTCCTCTCGGCCGCACACTCCTCGGCTTCGATCCGCTGGGCGCAGCATTCGCGGTGATCATCAATGTCGCGACGACGCTCGTGAGCGGCTATGCCATCGGCTACGGCGCGCACGCGCGCGAGCCGCGACGCGTGGTGCCGTTCTATCCGGCGTTCATCGCCGGGATGAACCTGGTGCTCCTGGCGCGCGATGCCTTCTCCTTCCTCATCGGCTGGGAGTTCATGTCGCTCGCTTCCTGGGCGCTCGTGGTGAGTGATCACGCCTCCGCCGGGAATCGGCGCGCGGCGCTCGTGTATCTCATTATGGCGACCGGTGGGGCGCTCACGCTGCTGTTCGCGTTCGGGCTGCTCGCAGGTAGCGCCGGCGGCTACGAGTTCGCGCAGATCCGCAGCGCCGCACATGGCGCCGCACCGCTGGTGCTGTTTCTCGCTCTCGTCGGTGCCGGCTCCAAGGCCGGCCTGGTCCCGCTGCACGCGTGGCTGCCGCTCGCGCATCCGGCGGCACCGAGCCACGTATCGGCCCTGATGAGCGGCGTCATGACTAAGGTGGCCGTATACGGATTCGTACGCATCGTCTTCGACCTGGTGGGCGCTCCGTCATGGTGGTGGAGCATTCCCGTGCTGCTCGTCGCAGGCGTCACGACACTGCTCGGCGTGCTGTACGCGCTCATGGAGCACGACCTGAAGCGCTTGCTCGCCTACCACACGGTCGAGAACATCGGGATCATCTTCATCGGCCTCGGGCTCGCGCTGGCGTTCGAGGCGAGCGGCTTGAAATCCGCGGCAGCCCTGGCGCTGACCGCGGCGATCTTCCACGCGTTCAACCATTCACTCTTCAAGAGCCTTTTGTTCCTCGGTTCCGGCGCCGTGCTGCATGCCACTGGTGAGCGGGACATGGAGCGCCTGGGTGGACTCATCCATCGCATGCCGGTGACGGCGCTCGCCTTCCTCGCAGGCTGCATCGCCATCTCCGCACTGCCTCCCTTCAACGGCTTCGCCTCCGAGTGGCTCACCTTCCAGGCGATTCTCCTGAGCCCGCAGCTGCCGCAGTGGGTGCCGAGGCTGATCGTGCCGGCGGTGGGCGCAACGCTGGCCTGCTCGGCGGCGCTCGCCGCCACCTGTTTCGTGAAAGCCTTCGGAATGACCTTTCTCGGCCGCTCCCGCTCCGCCGCCGCAACTCAGGCGCGCGAGACCGATCGCTGGTCGCGAGGCACGATGCTGCTGCTCGCGCTGCTGTGTCTTTGCGCCGGCATCGTGCCGGGCTTCGTCATGGACGCCCTCGCCCCGGTGATGCAGATGATCATCGGCACGCGCCTCGCCGTGCAGTCCAGCCAGCCATGGCTGCGCATCGTGCCGATCGATGGCGCGCGCAGCGCCTATGACGGCGCCCTCGTGCTCGGCATGATCGTGATCGCTGCTCTTGCCGCCGCACTCATCGTCAGGCGCTTCGCCTCGCATGCCCTGCGGCGCAGCGCGGCGTGGGACTGTGGATTCCCGGACGCGAGTCCCGCCACTCAGTACACCGCCGCGAGTTTCGCGCAGCCCATCCGCCGCGTGTTCGGCACTGCCGTGTTTCGCGCCCGCGAACATGTCACGATGCCGCGACCGGGCGACACTAGCCCGGCGCGGCTGCAGGTCGAGCTGCACGATACGCTCTGGGAAGCGCTCTATCTGCCGGTGATCCGCGTAGTCGATGCGCTCGCCGAATGGGTGAACCGGCTGCAATTCCTCACCATCCGGCGCTATCTGACAATGGTGTTCGCCGCGCTGGTTCTGCTGCTCGTCATCGTCGGAGCCTGGCGATGAGCATCGTCTGGCTCACGCAGCTCGCGCAGGTCGTCGTGGTGCTGGCACTCGCCCCGCTCCTCACCGGCGTGACGCGCAAGGTGCGGGCTCGGCTCCTGCGCCGGCGCGGAGCGCCGCTCTTTCAGCCCTACCGCGACCTGCTGAAGCAGATCCGCAAAGAGGTGGTCGTAGCCGAGAATGCCTCGTGGCTGTTCCGTGCGGCGCCGTACATCGTGTTCGCCACTACCTGGGTGGCGGCGGCGCTGGTGCCGACCTTTGCCACCGGTCTCGCCCTCGGTGCCGCGGCCGATCTCATCGTCATCGTCGCGCTCCTCGGCACCGCGCGCTTCATGCTGGCGCTCGCGGGGCTGGACGTCGGCACGAGCTTCGGGGGGATCGGATCGAGCCGCGAGATGATGTTTGCAACGCTCGCGGAGCCGGCGATGCTCATGGCCGTCTTCACGCTCTCGCTATTCGCCGGCTCGACCGAGCTCTCCTCGATCTCGGCCTTCATGCTCGGGCCGCACGCGGGCCTCAACATCTCGCTGGCGCTCGCGCTGGTGGCGCTCATCATCGTGGCGATCGGCGAAAACGGCCGCATCCCGGTCGACAACCCCGCCACGCACCTCGAGCTCACCATGGTGCATGAGGCGATGATTCTCGAGTACTCCGGGCGCCATCTGGCACTCATCGAGGCAGCAGCGGCGGTGAAGCTGCTGCTGTACCTGTCGCTCATCGCCTGCGTGTTCACTCCCTGGGGCACGGCGGTTGCGGGCGCCGGTGCCCTCGCCTGCCTGCTCGGAGTCGCCGTCTACGCGCTGAAACTGCTCGTGTTCGGCTTCCTGCTGTCGCTGTTCGAGACGGCCATCGCCAAGATGCGCGTCTTCCGGGTACCCGAGTTCCTCGGCGTGGCGCTCATGCTCGGGCTCCTGGGTACCATCCTGCTGTTCGTCTCGCGGGCGCCGCATTGAGTCCGCTCGACAGCGACATCGCCCATCTGCTGGCCGGCTCCATGCTGCTGGTGAGTTTCCTGCTGCTCTACCAGGACCGCATGTTCGCCCTGCTCAATTTCTACGCCATGCATGCCTGCGTGCTCGGGCTGTCGGTGGGCTGGCAAGCCTACCTGCAGCGCGCCCCGCACCTGTTCATCACCGCGCTGATCGCGCTCCTTTTCAAGGGTGTGATCATTCCGGTGGTGCTGCACCGGATCGTGGTGCGCCTGAGGATCCATCGCACCATCGATACGGTCGTAAGCATCGGGCCGACGATGCTCTTGGGCATGGCACTCGTCGCCCTGTCGATCATCGTCATGCTGCCGGTGACGCATACCGGGGGCGTATTCGCGCGCGAGGATCTGTCCTTCGCGCTCTCGGTCGTGCTGCTCGGCCTGCTGATGATGATCACGCGGCGCAATGCCGTGAGCCAGGTGATCGGCTTCATGTCGCTCGAGAACGGCCTCATCCTCGCCGCCACCGGCGCACGCGGCATGCCGCTCGTCGTCGAGATCAGTGTGGGCTTTTCCATCCTGATCGCCTTCCTCGTCATCGGCATGTTCCTGTTCCGCATCCGTGAGCGCTTCGACACGGTCGATCTGCAGGCGCTCCACATGTCGCGCGGCGAGAGCTCCGGGGAAGAAGCCGCGTGAGCTCCGGGCTCGCTGTCCTGGCGCTCGCCACCCTGCTGGCAGTCCCCGCGGTGGGCGCGCTGCTCCTGGCGGCGATCCGGAGCTATCGGATCTCGGCCGCGCTCAACGTGGCGCTGTGCGCGCTGACCCTCGCCAGCGCCGCTGCGCTCTATGCGCATCGACCGGCGCCCTCGCTCTACCTTCTGGTCGACGATGTCAACACGGTGTTTCTCATCGTCGGCGCCCTGGTCGGTTTCACCACCAGCGTGTTCAGCGCCGGCTACATCGCGCATGAGCTCGAGACGCGGCGCCTGAAGCCGCGCGACCTGCGCTTCTACCACGCCATGTACCAGCTGCTGATGTTCGCGATGAACGTCGCGCTGGTCGCCAACAACATCGGGCTCATGTGGGTGGCGATCGAGCTCGCCACGCTCACCACCGTGGTGATGGTGGGCCTGTACCGCACCAGCGCCGCGCTGGAAGCCGCCTGGAAGTACTTCATCCTGGGATCGGTCGGCATCGCGCTGGCGCTCTTTGGGACAATCCTCGTGTACCTCGCCGCCGAGGAGCGCCTCGGGCAGGGCATGACGGCGATGGCGTGGGATCACCTGGTGGGACGCTCGGCGGGCTTCGATCCGGCGCTGCTCAATCTGGCCTTCGTATTCCTGCTGCTCGGCTACGGCACCAAGGTCGGGCTCGCCCCGGTGCACGCCTGGCTCCCGGACGCGCATGCCGAGGGTCCCACACCGATCTCCGCCGTGCTCTCGGGACTGCTGCTCAACGTGGCGCTGTTTGCGCTGCTGCGCTTCAAACTCATCATGGCCGGCAACCGCCTGGTCCTCTCCCCGGGACCGATGATGGTCACCATGGGCCTGCTGTCGCTCGTTTTCGCGGGTTTCATGATCTACCGCCGCCGCGACATCAAGCGCATGTTCGCGTACTCCTCGATCGAGCACATGGGAATCATTACGCTCGCGTTCGGGCTCGGCGGGCCGCTCGCGAGCTTCGCGGGGCTCCTGCACATGACGATGCATAGCCTGACGAAATCGGCGATCTTCTTCGGCGTGGGCTATGTATCGCAGCTCGAGGGCACGCAGCGCATCGCCGACATCCGCGGGCTCACGCAAAGCCAACCGCTCCTCGGGTGGATGCTGGTGATCGGCGTCGCCGCCATCGCCGGCCTGCCGCCCTTCGGGGTATTCACCAGCGAGTTTCTCCTCGTCACGTCGACTTTTGCGCGCTCGCCCTGGCTGGCGGTGCTGCTCGGTCTTGGGCTCATGATCGCCTTCAGTGCGCTGGCGCTGCGCATGCATGGTCTGGCGTTCGGAGAGAGCGCCCGGCGGCACGTGCTCAATCCCTGGCGCCTCGCCCCGATGGCGCTGCACCTGCTGCTGGTCGCAGTGGCCGGAATCTATCTGCCCAGGACCATCGTCTCCTGGTTCCGTCACGTGGCGAGCCTGCTCGGGTAGAGGCAACGTGTTCAAGGCGCTGTTCGGAGAGCTCTCCCCCGTCAACTCTCATCGCGGCTGGCCGCGGTTGCAGGTCGCTGCCGGCACGTGGCGCGAAATCGGTGAGGCGCTTCGTGAGGGCAAGGTGCAGTTGCTCGCTGAGTGGGGGGATGCGGCGGCCGTTCACTGTGCGCTCTTCGAGCCTGCCACGCGGCAGGTGCGGATTGCATCGCTTGAGGCGCCCGCGGGTGCCGCTCCCTCGCTGGCCCGCTTTCATCCGCCGGCGCTGCGCTTCGAGCGTGCGATCGTCGACCTGTTCGGCATCGAGATGAGCGGGCTCCCCGACGCCCGTGCGTGGCTCGATCATGGCCGCTGGCCTTTTTCTGCACCCCTGGCGCCACACCCCAATCCCGCAAGTGCGGCGACGGCGCAGCGTGCTTACCGCTTCCTCGAGGCCGAGGGCCCGGGCGTGCACCAGATTCCGGTCGGTCCGGTGCATGCCGGGATCATCGAGCCGGGTCACTTTCGCTTCAGCGCGAGCGGAGAAACGGTGGTGCGCCTCGAGGAGCGCCTCGGCTACACGCACAAGGGGATCGAGAAGACCCTCGCCGGCCGCAGCCTCGAGGAGGCCGCGCGCATCGCCGCGCGGGTGTCGGGGGACAGTACGGCGGCTTACTCCTTCGCGTTCGCGCGCGCCGTCGAGGGCGCGCTCGACTTCGAGCCGCCGCGGCGCGCGCTGTGGCTGCGCGGCGTCATGGCCGAGCTCGAGCGCGTCGCCAATCACCTGGGCGACATCGGGGCGATCTGCAACGATGCCGCCTTTGCGATGCTGCACACCGAATGCGCAATACTGCGCGAGGAGACGCTGCGCACCTGCGCGCGCGCCTTCGGCCACCGGCTCATGATGGACCGCATCGTCCCTGGCGGAGTCGCCGCGGACCTGCAGCCGGACGGCGCGCAGAGCATCCGCGCGCTCTGTGAGCGCCTCAGCGGCGAGTTCCCCGAGCTGATCGAGCTCTACGACAACACCGCGTCGCTCCAGGACCGCACCGTCGCCACCGGCGTGCTCAACCCGGCGCTCGCGGCCGAGTTTGCCGCGCCGGGTTACGTCGGGCGGGCTTCCGGGCGCGCGTTCGATGCGCGCGTCGTGCTCCCCTATGGCCCCTACGACGCCGCGCCCGTCGAGATGGTGGTACGCCAGGAGGGCGATGTCGATGCGCGCGTGTGGGTGCGCATCCTCGAAGTCGAGCGCAGCATCGGCTGGCTCGTTGCGGCACTCGCTGCGCTCCCGCCGGGCCCGGTACGCGCGCCGCTGCCGGATGCACCGCCCGGGAGCCTCGAGTGCAGCGCGCTGGTGGAGGGATTCCGGGGGGACATCCTGGCGTACGTGCGCATCGCTGCCGGGCGGATCGAACGCTGCCATCTGCGTGATCCCTCGTGGCTGCTGTGGCCGCTCCTCGAGGCGGCGATCGAAGGCAACATCGTGGCCGACTTCCCCTTGTGCAACAAGTCGTTCAATTGCTCGTATTCCGGTCACGATCTGTAGTGCCAACATGCGCCGGCGACTGATCAAGAACCTGTTGAGTGAGCCCTGCACGGAAGCGCTGGGGCCTGCCGCTGCGGAGGATCTCGAGGCGCTCGGCGCGACGCTGCGCGGTGCGCTCGCGCGCCGCCTCGGGCGTAGTCTCGCGATTCGCGCGGTCGATGCGGGATCGTGCAACGGCTGCGAGCTCGAGATCCACGCGCTCAACAACGCCTTCTACGACATCGAGCGCTTCGGCATTCGCTTCGTCGCCTCGCCCCGCCACGCCGACGTCCTGCTGGTCACCGGCCCGGTGACGCTCAACATGCGCGAAGCCCTCGAGCGCACCTACGCCGCCACGCCGGCGCCGAAGTGGGTCGTCGCGGTGGGCGACTGCGGAGCCGGCTGCGGAGTGTTCGCCGACAGCTACGCGTGTGTGGGCGCCGTTGCCAGGGTCCTGCCCGTGGACCTCGTGATTCGCGGCTGCCCGCCGACTCCCGTGCAGCTGTTGCAGGGGCTGCTGTGGCTTCTTACCCAGGCTGACGGAGGTGCCGCCGCTGACAGGGCCTGACCGCGCCGTCACTCCACGCCGAGCTGGTTGAGGATACCGCGCGCCGCCTCGCGCCCCTCGAACACCGCGGTCACCACCAGGTCCGAGCCGCGCACCATGTCCCCGCCGGCAAACACCCGCGGGTTGGTGGTCTGAAAGGC
>DASZHQ010000166.1:0-2597 GCA_035937715.1 Steroidobacteraceae bacterium
CCAGGTAATCGAGCGTTCCCCATTGCGTCTGCTCGAGCAGCTGCGTGAGGCCCTGCGTCACCATCGGGCCGCGCCACACCATCGGCTGCTCGGCATCGACCAGGAAGCCGATCGACATGGCGCTCACGCCATGACTGACCAGGGGACTCAGGCGCTTGCCATCGCTGGAAACCGGGCGCTGGCCGGCAAGACCCAGCATGAGCGGCTGGCTGGGTCCGTAGATGTCGGCGTCGAGCACTCCGACCCGTGCGCCCTGGGCGGCCCAGGCAAGCGCAAGATTCACGGCGACGGTGGATTTGCCGACTCCGCCCTTGCCGGACGCGACCGCCACGATGTTCCGGATGTCGCCCAGCGGCTTCAGATTGCGCTGCACCGCATGAGCACGAATGTCGGACTCGAGCTCCACGGCGAGCGGCGCCGCAATCCCCGCCGCGGCCAGCTGCGCGCGCAGCGCAGCGGTGAGCTCCGCCTGGTAGCCGCCGACCGGAAAGCCGAGCGCAATGCGCGCCGTGAACCCCTCGCCCGCCGCGCGCAGCTCGCGGACCGCCTGCGCCGCGCCCAGGGTGTCCTGCAGGTACGGGTCGAGGTACGCGTCCAGCGCGGCGCGCACAGCATCCACGGAGGCTTCAGTCATACGAAAACCGGACGAATCCAGGATGGCTCGCATAAGGCGCAGGTACCGTGGCCCCTGTCAAGGCTGTGGCATAATCCGCCCGGTCCGGGGGGTCTGGCGCTCATCTTGTTGACCCGCGACCACAGCGTGGCGCCGGCCCCGGATAGATACGCGTCTGCCTTGGATCCGTGGCTCTGGTCGCGAGGACGCGCTGGACGTGCAGGAGCTGTCCCCGACGGAATGGCTGAATGAGCTTTTTCACGAACATACGTGCCGACCGGCTCGTCACCGAGATCCGGTCTTCGAACGATCCCACGGGCGTGGCGACGCAGAAGGCGGTCGCGCGGCTGAAGGATGTCGGCCCGGGCGCCATCGAGGCGGTGTTAGCCGCCCTGCCCGATGCCGACAAGGGCTCCACCATGGCGTTCGTCGAGGTGCTCACGGGCCTCGTCAGCCAGAAGACATTTCCACAGTTCATGCGCGGACTGGTGGAAGGCAGTCCGCGCGTGATCTCCGGAATTTCCTGGGCACTGACCAGCAGCCGCAACTATCCGCCGCACATGCTGCTCGAAGCGCTCGCGACACCGGGAATCTCCAAGCCCACGGTGCTCGAAGTGATCGCGGCGCAGAAGACGCGTTTCGCAGTGCGCGAGCTGCTGGCCGCGGCGTATACGCAGGAGCCCAACGAGAAGGCGGCACTGTTCCGCGTCATCGGCGAGATCGCCGACCAGCAGTCCCTTCCCGAGCTGATCGGCCGCGTGCAGGGCAAGGACCCTATCGCGCGCGTGCACATCATCAACACCCTGGCGCGCTTTAACACGCCCGAGGTGCAGACCGCGCTGCAGGGACTGCTGAAAGATCCCAACAAGCTGATCCGTGGGGCCACGCTGTCGGCGCTGCAGCGCATGAACGGACCCATTGATATCGAGCGCGTGTGCGCACTGCTGCGGGATCCGGAGATCGACGTTCTCAACCGCGCCATCGATGTGGTCATCAAGGCCAACCACCCGGAAACCATCCGCTACCTGATCGAGGTGCTGAAGGACGAGAATGAGAACGCGCGCCGTGCCGCGGTCGAGGTGCTGAACGAGATCGGCAACGCCAAATCCGTCAAGTACCTGCTCGAGGCGCTCAAGGACAGCGACTGGTGGGTGCGCAGCCGCGCCGCCGATGCACTCGGCAAGATCGGCGGCCCGAAGGTGATCGACGCGGTGTTGCAGCTGGTGCGCGACAAGGACGAGGACATCCGGCGGGCGGCCATCGAGATCCTCAACCAGACCAAGGACGAGCGCGCGGTCGACTCGCTGATCCAGGCAACGCGCGACAGCGACTGGTGGGTCAGCGAGCGCGCCGTGGACGCCCTGGCAGAGATCGGCAGCAAGCGCGCCTTGCCGCGCCTGATGGAGATGCTGCAGGCCCCGGCCAACGGCAAGGCCATGCCGATCGTGGTGCGCGCGCTCGGCAAACTCGGCGACAGCAAGCTCGTGGACACGCTGCTGCCGCTGGTCGGCAGACCGGAGCGCGAGATCCGCATCGAGGCGATCCAGGCACTGTCGCGCGTCGCCGACGAGGCGCGCGCCGGGCAGGTGCGCGAGGAACTGCAGGCGCAGGTCCTTTCACCCGATCAGACCATCTCGCGCATGGCGGCGCTGGCGGTGAGCGAGCTCGACAACCGCATCGCCGGTATCACGCCGCTCGCCGCCGGGGCGACGCCCACGCCGACGCAGGCAGGCGTGCGTCCGCCGCAGATCGCGCCGCCCGAGGCAGCCAGGACGCTGCTGGTCTCCGACCAGGCGCTCGCCCAGGCCGCCAAGCAGGCGGAAGCCGCGGCGCGCCTCGACATCCAGACACTCAAGCCGGGCGACATCATCGAAGGCCGCTACAAGTACATCGACCGCATCGGCCGCGGCGCATTCGGCACCGTGCTGCTGATGGAGGACACGGTCGTCGACGAGCGCCTGATCCTGAAGTTCCTGAACCCGAA
>DASZHQ010000167.1:0-4407 GCA_035937715.1 Steroidobacteraceae bacterium
GTTGCCGAGATTCAGATCACCGTAACGGACCGTGACCGTGGGGAACGCGTCGGCGGGAGCGGCCGCCTGTGCGGCGCCCGAGGCACCGACGAGGAGGCATGCAGCGAGCGCCGCCAGCGCCGCGGACGTGCGCCGGTATTCGTTGAGGCGGGATGTGAGCGAGTTCATGAGACTCTCCGTTATGTTGGTTTAGCGGATGTTGGGTCGCAGTGATTTGTCGGCGTGACCATGAGACTACTGATACGCATGCGCGCTAAGCCCCCGCGACGCGTGTTGATCCCCGCTGCCGACGTACTCGTACCGCAGCGCTCCAGCGGCGCCGCTCGTCTGCACACTCGA
Source organism: Steroidobacteraceae bacterium (assembly GCA_035937715.1). GTDB lineage: Bacteria > Pseudomonadota > Gammaproteobacteria > Steroidobacterales > Steroidobacteraceae > 13-2-20CM-66-19. Next base: position 340 of record DASZHQ010000167.1, read on the forward strand.
CCGCACGAGGAACGTTGCGGTTTTTTTTCGATGTTGCTCTGCTTCCGCGAGCTCGTCCCTGCCGCCGACGACCTCGTCCCGGATCCGGCGCCCGTAGCGCACCGGGAACGCTGTTGGAGGTACGCTAACGGACAAAGCGGCTGTAATCGGCCGCGCACAGGAGATCGACCCGGATGAGCGCCTCACCCCTGGAGCGGATCGCACCGGCTCTCGCCGCCCTCACCGGCGAGAGCACTGGCTCCGCACGCAGCGTCGGCACGGCGCAAACGAATTTCCGCCCGTTCCTCGGAGTGCTCACGGCGTTCTGGTGCTACGTCGCGCTCTCGAACGTCATGTACGCGAACAACATGCAGGCGAGCCTCTCGGTCATGAAGATCGAGCATGTGTTCGCGCCCTGGGACGCGCGCATCCTGCAGCATCTCATGCTGTATCCGCTCTTCATCCTCTCGATGCGCGGATCGCTCCGTAGCGGATGGCAGCCGCTGTGGCGCGCGATCCCGCTGCAGCTTTTGTGTGCGCTCGGGTTCGCCGTGCTCGCCTCTCCCGCGCTGGTCCTGGGCGAGTACCTCACGGCACACTGGCACGGCACTGAATGGAAACATGACGAGTGGGACAAGGAATGGGGCAGCTGGCAGGCGTTCTCCACCTATGAGATTCCGATCTGGGTCGCGAGCATCACCAGCTTCCTGGTCACCTACGGTTTCGGTCTGGCGCTGGTCATGGGCTTTGGCTTCTACCGGCGGCTGAAGGATTCGCAGCTGCGCTCCGCAGCGCTCGAGCGGGCACTCACCCAGGCGCACCTCACGGCGCTGCGCATGCAGCTCTCGCCGCATACGCTGTTCAACCTGCTGCACACCATCCGCGGCCAGATCGCCTGGGATCCGCCCGCGGCGCAGGCCATGGTGGTGCAGCTCGGTGATCTGCTGCGGCGGCTATTGAGTGCCGGGGAGCGCGAGTTTTCGCGCCTCTCGGATGAGCTGCAGTTCGTGACGCTGTACCTGGAGCTGCAGCAGAAGCGTTTCGCCGATCGGCTCACAATCCGCGTGCCGCTGCGTGACGACATTGCGCGCGCCTGGGTGCCCAGCCTCATCCTGCAGCCGCTGGTGGAAAACGCCGTCGTGCACGGGCTGGCGGGCCATGAAGGTCCGGTAACGGTCCGCGTGGAAGCGTACGTGAGCGGCGAGCGCCTCGCGCTGCGCGTGCTGAACACGATCGCTCCGGGCAAGGCCGTGGGCCTCCCCGGGATCGGCCTGTCGAATGTGCGCGAGCGGCTCGAGGTCCAGTTCGGCGAGGGGGCGACATTCACCGCCGGGCCGGTGGACGATGACCTGTGGCTGGCCGAGATCCGCATGCCGCTGCTGCGCGATGGGCCGGCCGGAGCAGCACGTCCGGCGGGGGATGCCCCCGCGTGATGGACGTGATCATCGTCGACGATGAGCCCGCTGCGCGGCGCACGGTACGCGAATGCTGCGAGCGTGAGCCCGACCTGCGGGTGGTGGGCGAGTACGGGGATTCGAGCACGGCGCTTGAGGCGATCCGCCGGGAGCCGCCGCAGGTGCTGTTCCTCGATATCCAGATGGATTCGATGACCGGCATGGCGCTGGCGCGCGCGCTTGACCCGCACACGCTCCCGCTCATCGTGTTCGTCACCGCCTATGATCACTACGCGCTGGAGGCTTTCGAGGTCAGCGCCATCGACTACCTCCTGAAGCCCTTCGACGATGCGCGCTTCAAGGCGACCGTGGCACGCGTGCGCTGCCGGCACGAGGCGGCCAACACCTTCGACCGCCAGGGCGCGCTCAGCGCGCTTCTAGAGCAGCTCGAGCATGGAGCGCAGGCGCGCCCCGACGTCCAGCCGCGCGTGCTCGCCGAAGCGGGCAGCCGCATGCACATGCTCGATGTATCGCAAGTGGAAGTGGTGGAGGCGGACCGCAATTACGTGCGCCTCACCATCGGACGGGAGAGCTTTCACGCCCGCAGCACGCTGCAGCAGGCGGAGAAATCGTTCCAGGCGCAACCGATGCTGCGCATCAGCCGCTCCTGTCTCGTCAACATGCGCCACGTGAGGGAGATCAGCCGCACGCCGCGCGGGGATTTCATCCTGGTGGTGGCCGGCGGCACCACGGTCACGAGCAGCGAGGGCTTTCGCGAGCCGGTGCGGCAGTATCTCGAGCGTCTGAAACTCGCTCCGGCGTGAGGCGGCTGCGGTAAAGTGCCGTGCGGGCCCACCGCACGGGACATCTGCATTGAGCTGCGCCGCACCCGCATCACGCTCGGCCCTCCCGGCGCTCGCGGTGTTGACCGCGATCAACCTGCTGAATTACCTCGACCGCTACCTGGTGCCCCCGCTGGTGCCGGAGCTCAAGGGCGCCATGGCCCTGTCGGATGCCCAGGTGGGCTGGCTGTGGCCGGCATTCATGATCGTGTACACGATCGCAGCGCCCGTGTTCGGCGCCTGGGGCGACCGCGGCTCGCGCACACGTCCGATCGCCATCGGCGTTTTCATCTGGAGCCTCGCCACCGTGCTCTCGGGGCTGGCGCAGAGCTACCAGCAGCTGTTCGCGGCGCGCGCCCTGGTCGGTATCGGCGAGGCGGCCTACGTCGCGATCGCCCCGGCGCTGCTGGCGGATTGCTTCTCCCTGAGCGCCCGCGGCCGTGTCTACTCGGTTCTCAACATGGCGATCCCCGTCGGCGCCGCGCTCGGCTATATCCTCGGCGGCCTGATCGGCCATCACTTCGGCTGGCGCGCGGCCTTCCTGGTGTGTGGCGCACCGGGAATGTTGCTCGCGGCGGCGGCGCTGCGGCTCCCCGATCCGCCGCGCGGCGTGCAGGAGGTGCAGCGCCCCGCCTCCGGGAGCCTGCCAGCCGGCGCGCCGCAGGCAGGACCGCTCGGCGTGTACCTGAGTCTGCTGCGCCGGGCGCCGTACCTGCTCATCGTGCTCGGCTACGCCGCTTACACCTTCGGCCTCGGCGGGCTCGGCTTCTGGATGCCGGTCTTCCTCGAGCGCGTGCGCGGCGTCCCGGCGGCCATGGCCACGACCGGCTTTGGCGCGATCGTGGTGGTGACGGGACTGGTGGGCACACTCGCCGGGGGGTGGCTGGGCGATCGCTGCGTCCGGCGCTCACCTCAGGGCTACCTGTGGTTCTCGGCCGCGGTCACCCTCGCCGCGGCACCGTTTGCGGTGCTGGCGCTCACCGCGGCGCTGCCCGCGGTCTACTACGCGGCGATCGTGGTCGCGGAGCTGCTGCTGTTCATGTCGACGGGGCCGATCAACGCGGCGATCGCCAACATCGTCTCCCCGCTCGAGCGCGCTTCGGCCATGGCGCTCAGCATGTTTGCCATTCATCTGCTCGGTGACATTCCCTCGCCGCCGCTCATCGGCCACCTCTCGGATACCGGCTCGCTCGGGCAGGCGGTGCTCGTCGTGCCCGTCGCGATCGCGGTCGGCGGATTCATCTGGCTCGCCGCCGCAGGCGCGGGCCGCGCCGCGCCGCAGGCGGTGTGAGCGCGCGAGTGCGGGCATTCGATGCATCGTCACCGCCGGCGACGCGGCCGCTGGCGATGATGCGCCGGCCGCAGATCGAGGCGCAGCTGCGCAGCGCGCTCAGCGCCGGAGCGGGCGCCGTGGGCGCGCACTGCATTCATGAGCTGTGGATGCGCGGGGATTTCGCCGTCAACATCGAGGCGGCGCTGGCGGCGCTGTGGCGCAGCGCGGCGGCTTCGATCCCGGAGTGGCTGCCGATGCGTTACGTGGAGTGGCTCTCGACGGCCTATGAGGTCGCCTTGAAGTTCACCGCTGCAGGCCGGGGCCGCTGCAACGTGTACCTGGTACTGCTCGACTTCGAGGATCGCAACCGCGGGCCTTACGGGCTGTACGTGGGCATGAGCCGCTATCCCCCCGCGCAGCGCTTCGAGCAGCACAAAAGCGGCATACACGCCGCCGGCAGCGTGCTACGGCGCGGCCTCGAAGTGCTCACCGGACCGACGCTGCACCTGCAGCACATTGCGCGCAGCGACGCCCTGCGCATCGAGGCAGAGCTCGCCGATGCACTGCGCGATGCCGGAGT
>DASZHQ010000168.1:0-4817 GCA_035937715.1 Steroidobacteraceae bacterium
GCAGCAGAAAGTCGAGATTCTCCTGAAACGCAGCGGGCAGCCCGAGCTGGAGCCCTTCGCGGAGTCCGGCACCGAGGCCGGCGCTGCGACACTGGACCCGGAGTGAGAGGCGCCGCCGCCATTGGCGGCGCGCGCACTGGCAGCGATTTTCCGGCGCGCATCGCCGCCTGCCGGGCCCGCATCGAGGGCGTTCTCGAGCACGCCCTGGCGCTCCCCGATCCGGGCACGCTGCGGCTGCGGGAAGCGATGCGCTACAGCGTGTTGGGGGCCGGTAAGCGGCTGCGGCCCACGCTCGTGTATCTCACCGGAGACTCCCTGGGCGCGCCGCTCACGGTGCTCGACGCGCCCGCCGCCGCAGTCGAGCTGATCCACGTCTACAGCCTCGTGCACGATGATCTGCCGGCAATGGACGATGACGATCTGCGGCGCGGCCGACCTACCTGCCACCGCGCCTACGACGAAGCCACGGCGATCCTGGTCGGCGATGCGCTGCAGGCGCTCGCCTTCGCCGTGCTGGCGAACGAGCCGGTGGCGGCGCCGAGTGCGCCGGTGCGCCTGGAGATGATCCGCCTGCTGGCACGCGCCACGGGCACCGGCGGCATGGCCGGTGGCCAGGCGGTCGATCTCGCCGCCGTCGGCCGCACGCTCAGCGTCGCGGCGATCGAGCAGATGCACCGGCGCAAGACCGGCGCACTGATTGAGTGCAGCGTGCTGCTCGGGGCACTAGCCGCGAACGTGACCGGCGGCCCGGAGCTCGCAGCGCTGCAACAGTTCGGCGCCGAGATCGGCCTCGCCTTCCAGATCCAGGACGACATCCTCGACGTCGAGGGCGACCCCGGGGTGCTCGGCAAGTCCACCGGTGCGGACGCGGCGCGCGAGAAGCCCACCTACCCGAGCACCGTCGGGCTGGCGGCGGCGCGCGTGCGCGCCCGTGAGCTGCGCGATGCCGCGATTGCAGCGCTCGAGCCACTCGGGGAGCGCGGCGCCGCGCTCGCGCAGCTCGCCAGGTTCGTCGTCGATCGCGCCAGCTGACGGGGCGGCAGCGGCGGACGCGCCAGCAGGGGCTTTTCGGCCGGCGCGGCCGCCCGTGTACACTGACGGCCGATGAGCAACGCGCCGGACAACTACCCGCTGCTCGCCCCCATCGAGACGCCGGCCGACCTGCGCCGCCTGCCGCTGGCGAAGCTTCCCGCGCTGGCGCACGAGCTGCGCGAATTCCTGATCCATAGCGTCAGCACGCGCGGGGGCCACTTCGCCGCGGGCCTCGGTACCGTGGAGCTCACCATCGCGCTGCACTATGTGTACGACACTCCCCGGGACCGCCTGGTGTGGGACGTGGGCCACCAGGCCTATCCGCACAAGGTGCTCACCGGGCGGCGCGATCGGCTGCACACCATCAAGCAGGACGGCGGACTTGCGCCCTTTCCGACGCGCGCTGAGAGCGAGTACGACACCTTCGGCGTCGGCCACTCCAGCACCTCGATCTCGGCCGCGCTCGGCATGGCGGTGGCGGCGGCGCGCGCCGGTGAGGATCGCCGCGTGGTGGCCGTCATCGGCGACGGAGCGATGACGGCCGGCATGGCATTCGAGGCGCTGAACCACGCCGGCTCGCTCCCGGCGGACTTGCTGGTGATTCTGAACGACAACGACATGTCGATCTCGGAGAACGTCGGCGCACTGTCCAATCACTTCGCGCGCGCGCTCTCCGGCCGCGTGTACGCACACCTGCGTGAGAGCGGCAAGAAGGTGCTGCGGCCGATGCCCACGGTGTGGGAGCTGGCGCGCCGCTCGGAGGAGCACCTGAAGGGCATGGTGCTGCCCGGCACGTTGTTCGAGGAGATGGGATTCAACTACATCGGCCCCCTGGACGGTCACGACGTCAAGGCGCTGGTCGGCACGCTGCGCAATGTGCGCAAGCTCCGTGGCCCGCAGTTTCTGCACGTCGTCACCCGCAAGGGCAAAGGCTACCCCCCGGCCGAGGCCGACCCCATCAAGTGGCACGGGCCGGGGCCCTTCGATCCGGCCAGCGGCACCATATTCAAGGAAAAAAGCAGCGGACCGACTTACTCGCACGTCTTCGGCCAGTGGCTGTGCGACATGGCCGAGCGCGATCCGCGCATCATCGCCATCACCCCCGCCATGCGCGAGGGTTCGGGGCTCGTGGAGTTCTCCAAGCGCTTCCCGGATCGCTACTTCGACGTTGCCATCGCCGAGCAGCATGCCGTGACCTTCGCGGCCGGGCTGGCCGTAGAGGGACTGAAGCCCGTGGTCGCGATCTACTCGACGTTCCTGCAGCGCGCCTACGATCAGTTCATTCACGACGTCGCCCTGCAGAACCTGCCGGTGGTGTTTGCGGTGGATCGCGCCGGCCTGGTCGGCAGCGACGGCGCGACTCACCAGGGCAGCTACGACCTGTCGTTCCTGCGCTGCATTCCCAACACCGTGATCATGGCGCCCGCGGACGAGAACGAGTGCCGCCAGATGTTATATACCGCGAGCACCCTTTCCGGCCCGGCCGTGGTGCGCTACCCACGCGGGACCGGCCCGGGCGTCACGGTCGCGGCGGAGATGAGCGCCCTGTCGCTGGGCAAGGCGCAGCTGCGGCGCGAGGGCAAGAGCGGGCTGGTGCTGCTGGCGTTCGGCTCGCTGGTTGCGCCCGCGGCGCCGATCGCCGAAGCGCTCGATGCCACGCTCGTCAACATGCGTTTCGTAAAACCCCTCGATGAGGAGCTGATCCTCGCCGTCGTCGCGCGCCAGCGCGCGCTCGTGACACTCGAGGAGAACGTCACGCTCGGCGGCGCGGGCTCCGCGGTGGGCGAGCTGCTCGCCGCCGAAGGAGTGCAGGTACCGCTTCTGCAGCTCGGAATTCCCGATCGCTTCATCGAGCACGGCTCGCGCGAGGGTTGCCTCGCGGCGGCGGGGCTCGATGCGGCAGGGCTGCGCGCCAGCATCGAGCACTGGTGGGCGCGGCAGGCCCCGGGGCGCATGCGCTCGGCCGGCGGAGCCTGAGCGCGGTTCGATCGCGGCGCGTTCCCCGGCCCGTTCCCCGGCCCAGTCCCTAGCGCGCTCCCCCAGCGCGTTCCCCGGCGAGCCCCCCACTCCTTAAGGGGTATTCCCGCGCCGCCACAGCCGAGCAGACAATGGAAGTGGCGGATTTCCCGCTGTTTCCTATACGCTCGCGCCGATGAATCCTCCGGCCGCCCCCGCCAGCCTCGCGCGCCCCAGCGACACCGAAGTCGAGGACGTGCAGGCGCGCGCCGACACGCGCCGCCTGCCCATCAACCGCGTCGGCATCAAAGACATCAGCCACCCGGTGCGTGTCAGGGACCGCGCGGCCGGCGAACAGCACACCATCGCCACCTTCAACATGTACGTGAGCCTGCCTCACAACTTCAAGGGCACGCACCTGTCGCGCTTCGTGGAGATCCTGCACGCCGAGCGCGAGATCTCGGTGCAGTCCTTCCGCGGGATGCTGCGCACCATGACCACGCGGCTGGAAGCCGACGCCGGGCACATCGAGATGAGCTTTCCCTTCTTCGTCATGAAGCGCGCTCCGGTCTCCGGAGTGCAGAGCCTCATGGATTACCGCGCCGGTCTGATCGGCGAGCACCGGCACGGCCACACAGAGATGTGGGTGCGCGTATCGGTGCCGGTCACGAGCCTGTGCCCCTGCTCCAAGGAGATCGCCGACTACGGCGCCCATAACCAGCGCTCGCACGTCACCATCGCCGCGAAGCTGCGCACTCACATGTGGATCGAGGAATTGATCGAGATCGCCGAGAGCGAGGCGTCCTGCGAGCTGTACGGCATTCTCAAGCGCCCGGACGAGAAGTACGTGACCGAGCGCGCTTACGACAATCCGAAATTCGTCGAGGACATCGTGCGCGACGTCGCCGCGCGCCTCAACGATGACCCGCGCGTGGCCGCCTACTCCGTGGAAGCGGAAAACTTCGAGTCCATCCATAACCACTCCGCCTACGCGCGCATCGAGCGCGATAAGGACGCCTGAGCGGCACGGCGGCCCCAGTGGGGGCAGCAACGAGCGCCCTCGCGATATTGAGCCGCGGCGCGCACGTTGCTGTTGTACCGCTCGCCCCGTTATGTGCGCTACTGCGCAAAGCGGGCAACCTTGAGCTATACTTTGTGGTGTGGCGTAATGACGCCATGGTTGGCCTGGGGTGGCGCTCTTTATGCCCGACTCCCACGATCCACAACAAAATCACCTCTTGGCGGCGTTATCCCCCGCCGAGCGCGAGCGAATTTATCCGCACCTGCAGCTCATCCCGATGCCGCTCGGGGAGATTTTGTACGAATCCGGCGATCTCCTGCGCCACGTTTATTTTCCGACCGACTCCATCGTATCGCTGTTGTATGTACTGGAGGATGGCGCGTCGGCGGAAATTTCGGTGGTCGGCAACGAGGGCCTGATCGGCATCGCGCTGTTCATGGGGGGTGAAACCACCCCGAGCCGAGCGATCGTGCAGAGCGCTGGCCAGGCTTACCGGCTGATCGGACAGCGCCTGAAGGACGAGTTCCATCGCAACGGCCAGATGCAGATCTTGCTGCTGCGCTACACGCAGGCCCTGATCACGCAGATGGCGCAGACGGCGGTGTGTAATCGCCATCACTCGGTGGACCAGCAACTGTGCCGCTGGCTGCTGCTCTCTCTCGATCGCCTGTCATCCAACCAATTGACCATGACGCAGGAGCTCATCGCCAACATGCTCGGCGTGCGCCGGGAAGGCGTCACCGAAGCCGCCGGCAAGCTGCACAAGCTCGGTGTTATCCGCTACGCCCGTGGGCACATCACGGTACTG